>CABVBR010000096.1 GCA_902496645.1 uncultured Collinsella sp. | reverse complement strand
ATCTTGGCGAGTCGGCAATCGTTACCATGGATGAGCAGGCCGATATTCCATGCGAGCACGGTGTGGTACACGTTGTTCCCGCATGGAAGTGGCTCCTTGCCTAACCATCTACGGATCTGTGGGGCCAGGACCTCCTGGCCCCTTCATCACGGTTGGGGAGCACCATGATGCGCCCGGCTAGTCCTGGGCCTTGATGCTTGGCATCAGAATCTGGGCGAGGTAGTCGGTCTCGAGTTTGGTCGCGGCGTCGGCTTTGCCGTCTTTGCCGACCAGTACGTTCTTGATCTGGCTATAGGTGTAGCGGTTGCCGGTCGTAAGCTCGACAAGCTCAATGGCCGTGTCCATGGGGTAGGTTGACACGGGGTTCTGCGTGCGTCCGTTGATGGTCTGGGGCACCACGTACGGATAGACAGGACCGCTAGCATAGACGGTGTAACCGTTGCCTAGATTGGCCGCACCCAAAACCGTATCGCCTTCATCGGGCGTAAAGCTCTCGCCCTCGCGCACCGCGACGATCGTCACAATCGGCGTATCGCTGTCGCCGGCAAGATAGATGCATAGCGTGCTGCCATTTTGCCAAGTCTCGACCTTGCCGTACCACTCGACGGGGATATCGAGCTGGTAGAGGTCGGTTGCCTTGTGACGGGCGTCGGCATCATGGGCCGCCTGTGCCTTTTGCGCGCTCACGGCATTGACGGCGGCGTCGCGCCGCGCGGTTGCCGCCTGCTGGAGCACCTTGGCGGTGGCGGCGGAGCTCGCGCCGCCTTCCTCGGCATACTTGGCGGCGGCATCGATTTGGTCGTCAGTCACCGTGTCGGCCGAAGGCACCTTAAGCTTAAAGGTGGTCTGGGCACTCAAATCCTGCCCATCGCTCTTAATGGTGACCTGCGCCTTGGTGGTCGGCACGGTATAGACGGTGCCGTCGGACGCGATGGGGGAGGCGGCAATGGAGAGCGTGTAGTCACCGGGTAGCAGTTTGATGCCACGGCCGTGCTCGTCAACATAGAGTGTTTCGCTCACGGAAGAACCGTCGGAATCCTGCCCGCTCACCTGCACGGGAATCTTGGAGCCGGCGGAACACTCGAGCCCCGCGGCGTGTACGCCAATCTGCACCGACATCATCGTGTGGGCATTGGCGGCGGTGATGGCAGCCTGCTCTTGCCGGTATCCGTTCCAGGCTGCGTAGCCTGCGCCGCCGGCGACGAGCGCGACGGCCACAACGCCGGCAACCATCAGGTTGCGGCGCTTGGGCGACATCTTGCGATGACGAACCTCGGCTTCGCGTGCCGAAGGAACGGACGGTAGGGGAATATCGCCCATGGCGATGGTCTCGTCCACGGCAGGCGCGGAGCCCAGGCCGGGAAGCTCGCGGGTCAGCGAATCTTCGGCCGGCAAGCTGTCGAGCAAGATGGTTTCCTCGCTCGTGTCGGATTCGGGCTGGTCGTCGGCCTCGCATTTGGAATTCTCGTGCCCCGCCTCGTCTTCGGTGGGCGCGGTGCCATCGTCTTTTGCATCCTGATCATCGGGCTGCGCCTCGATTTCCGGCTTATCCCGCACATCAACGCTCGAATCGTCAAACGCAATCTCGGCCAGCGCGATCTGGTCTAGGCTCTCCAGGGCCTCGGCACACGCTTCTGCATCTTGGGCCGCATCCTCTTGGCCCATCGTTTCATCTTTCATATATCCCCCAAGCTCAATATCGGGACAACACTGTACCCAAAAATGGAGGCATATAATGCGCATGCGAAATATAAGATCCGATTTAACCCGAGCGCATCGTTCAGCCGCATCCTCGCGGCAGCAAAAAGCCCCCGGAACGCGAACGAATCACATTCCGGGGGCCCTGCAATGCGTTGAGTTGCGCGGAGCCGGCTATGCGGCTTCGTACTCAAGCGATGTTTGCGTCAGGCGCGTTACTCGGCGTGCGCGTAATCAACCTTGGCGCGGCGGGCAGTGGCCTTCTCCCAATCGCTGGTGCCCTCAAAGACATCCTGCTTGTAGGGGTTGCGGCCGAGCTTCTTGGCACGGTAGGCGATGTAGATGATTGCGGCGACGTTGGCGATCAGCGCGGCGATCGAGACCGCGGTAGCGGCGCCGGGGTCGAGCGTGGAGTGGGTCACAAAGATGGACTCCTCCTGGAAGTACGGGAACACCTGGGCAAACATGCACCAAATGGCCAACGTAAAGGCGCGGTTCTGAATCCAGCCGCCCTTGTTCCAGATAAAGGCGGCGACGGTGGGCGCCAGCAGCAGCGCAAAGCCGCAGAACCAGGAGTGGGTGGGCAGGCAGTTGTAGGTGTAGCAGAAGTTCCAGATATCGTAGGCGATGATGTAGACCCAGGTCATGTCGGGCCACAGCATGTCGGTCTGATCCTCGGAGGCGTAGACGCTCCACCAACCGGTCATGCAGAAGATGTTGATGATGCCCGCGATGCCGTTGAACACGTTGTTCCAGCCGGCCAGCTGCGTGGCGCCCTCGGAGGTGACCCAGGTGGACTCGCCATGGACAAAGAAGTGATAGGCGCTCTCGAAGTCGGACACGACGGCGATCATGATGTTGATGGCGACGATCACAAACGGCCACGCGCGGAACCAATGCGCCTTGCCGATCTTGCCCCACTGGTACTTAATGGCAATGAAGCCCCAGCAACCGGCCAGCGCCGCGTATACCTTGGCGTAGTGGAACCAGCTGTTCTGGTACACATGGGTGGGGTTGGTGAGCGCCCACTCGGCGCCCTGTGAGACGCCGATGGCGATGGCGACGCAGTAAATGGTCATGGCAAGCGGAGCTACGCCAAAGATGATTGCCGCGCCCAGCTTGGTGCGGCGGCCGACCTCGTTGAGCACGATCAGGCCGATAAAGACCATCGCCCAGCCGACCCAGTGGATAAGGGTATCGCTACCCCAAACATCGAACAGCATGCTGCTCTCCTTTCATGCGCCCGCGTCCCCTCTTCCGTCGCGGGCAGTTTGGCAAAATGTCGTCAGTTCCTGGGCTTGCGCTCGGGATACTTGGCGGTGTAGCCCTCGATGTGGAGCGTCGAGGCGATAATCTCCTTGACCGCCTCGTCGGGCACATCGGGGTGCGTGCGGATATACATCAACAGTCCCATGATGAGGGTGTAGAACGTCTCGTAAACATGGTCGATGCGCAGGTCGTGATGGGCGACAAAGTCCACCACGGTGGTGTCGCAAATGTATTGCGCCACGCGCTGGACCACGTTGTGCAGAAAGCCGCCGTAGAGCGCGCCGCTGCTCGAGGTGAGCGTGCTCGGCAGCTCGTGGCCGCTCACGACCAGACGCTTAAAGAGCGGAGCGACGGTGTCGAGCGCGCCTTCGATGTCGCCAACCGTGCGGCTGGCGTTCCACTGCTCGAGCTCGGAGATAAAGCCGTCGATCGCCTCGTCCATAACAGCGGTGACGGCGGCGTCCATATCGGCAAAGTAGTGGTAGAACAGTGAGCGCGTGCAGCCGGCCCGTTTGGTCACGGCCGATACCGAAAGATGGGATACGCCCAGCTCGGAGCTCACGTCGCGCACGGCGGCGAGAATCTCGCGACGGCGCTCGTCGCCTGTCAGGCGCTTTGCCGCGCTGTCGGGTGCGGGGACGGTGTCGGCAACAGAGATATTCGCCGTGTTATCGCCCATGCGTTTGCCGCCTTTCATCCTCTTTTGCCTGACCGTTCGCCTAACAGTCTTGAATATTGTTGACGGTTCGTCAATACTATTTTTGACACAATGTCAACAATGGCGGGTGAACGGCATGGGGGCATGCCCGGCCTGCAAAAAAAGAGGGGTGCCGCGGCCTCGCCGGGCTGTGGCAAGAGAAGGGACAACCATGATTCTCAACGGACCGGGAATTAGCTACACCGAGCCCGATATCGGTTCGGAGTTCGTGCCGCCGCTGCCGGAGCATCCGCGCGAGGCCATCGTCAAACTGTGCGAGCACTGCACCAACCGCCTGCTGCATCGCGATGAGCTGCTGGGCTACGAGTACTGGTCGTTTGCCGAGGCCGCAACCGACGAGCAGGCCGAAGTGCTCTGCAAGATGAAGATGCGCCGTCCCTATACGCTGCCCGAGATGGTCAAGCTCACCGGCATGCCCGAAGCCGATATCGAGAAGATGCTCGACGACATGAGCTACACGGGTCTGCTCGAGTACAACTGGGAAAACCCCGAGCGCGCCAAGCAGTGGGTGCTGCCCATGCTGGTGCCGGGTTCTGCCGAGTTCCTCAACATGCGCGTGAGCCAGCTCGAGGAGCACCCGGTCTACGCCAAGTTTTTTGAGCAGGCATCCAAGGGCCCGCTGTCCCGCGCCACGCCGATGGTGCCGCCCGGAGGCGCCGGTATCGGCATGCACGTCATTCCGGTCGAGAAGGCCATCGACGCCGCGAGCACCTCGGTGCCTATTGAGCATATCGAGCACTGGCTCGACAAATACGAGGGTAAGTATGCCGCTAGCACCTGCAGCTGCCGCGCGAGCCGTCGCGTGATGGGTGAGGGCTGCGCCGACGACCCGGCCGATTGGTGCATCGCTGTGGGCGATATGGCCGACTACGTGGTCGAGACCGATCGTGGCCATTACGTGACCCGCGACGAGGTTTACGACATCCTGCACCAGGCCGAGGACAACGGCTTTGTGCACCAGATCACCAACATCGACGGCGAGAACAAGATCTTCGCTATCTGCAACTGCAACGTCAACGTGTGTTATGCCCTGCGCACCTCGCAGCTGTTCAACACGCCCAACCTGTCGCGCTCGGCCTATGTCGCCAAGGTCGAGAAGGACAAGTGCGTGGCCTGCGGTCGCTGCGTAGAGGTGTGCCCGGCCGGCGCCGCCAAGCTGGGCCAGAAGCTCTGCAGCAAAAAGGCCGGCGGACAGGTGCCCGAGTATCCGCGCCAGGAGCTGCCCGACGCCACCAAGTGGGACCACACCAAGTGGTCGCCCAATTACCGCAACGACAACCGCATCGAGACGCATGAGTCCGGCACCGCACCCTGCAAGACGGCCTGTCCCGCGCACGTTGCCGTTCAGGGCTACCTTAAGCTTGCTGCCCAGGGTCGCTACGACGAGGCGCTGGCGCTCATCAAGCGCGAGAACCCGCTGCCCGCCATCTGCGGCCGCGTGTGCAATCGCCGCTGCGAGGATGCCTGCACCCGTGGCCGCGTGGACGCCGCCGTGGCCATCGACGAGGTCAAGAAGTTCATCGCCCAGCGCGATCTGGACGCTGCGACCCGCTATGTCCCGCCCGTGGTGACGCCGACGCGGGCCGGCGGCTTTGACCAGAAGATCGCCATCATCGGTGCCGGTCCTGCCGGCCTGTCCTGCGCTTTCTACCTGGCCGAGAAGGGCTACAAGCCCGTCGTGTTCGAGAAGAACGAGCACCCGGGCGGCATGCTCACCTACGGCATCCCCAGCTTTAAGCTGCAAAAGGACGTCATCGAGGCCGAGGTCGAGGTTATTCGCCTGATGGGTGCCGAGTTTCGCTACGGCGTGGAGGTCGGTCGCGATGTGACGCTCGACGACCTGCGCGAGCAGGGATTTAAGGCCTTCTATGTTGCCATTGGCTGTCAGGGCGGCCGCCTTGCCGGTATTCCGGGCGAGGATGCCGAGGACGTGACCGTGGCCGTCGACTTTTTGCACGAGGTCAACAGCGGCAAGATCGATGCGCTGCCCGGCCGCACCATCGTGGTGGGCGGCGGTAACGTGGCGATCGATGTCGCCCGCAACGCCTGCCGTCTGGGATCGGCGCACGTTGAGATGTTCTGCTTGGAGAGCGAGGCTCAGATGCCCGCCAGCGAGGAGGAGCGTCGCGAGGCCATTGAGGACGGCGCGCACATCAGCTGCGGCTGGGGCCCCAAGGAGGTCCATCTGGACGATGCCGGCCGTGTATGCGGCATTACCTTCAAGCGCTGCACGCGTGTCTTTGACGACGAGGGCCGTTTTGCGCCCGAGTACGACGAGAACGACCTGCGTCGCGTGGACGCCGATCGCGTGGTCATGTCCATCGGTCAGTCCATCGTGTGGGGCGACCTGTTGGCCGGCTCCAAGGTCGAGCTCGGCCGTGGCCAGGGCGCCCTTGCCGATCCCCAGACCTATCAGACCGCCGAACCCGACATCTTTGTGGGCGGTGACGTCTACACCGGCCCCAGCTTTGCCATCGATGCCATCGCCGCCGGTCACGAGGCCGCGGTATCCATACATCGCTTTGTGCAGCCGGGCTCTACGCTCACCATTGGCCGCAACCAGCGTAAGTACAGCGCGCTCGACCGCGATGACGTGGTGATCGAGAGCTATGACAACGCGAGCCGCGAGGTGGCCCACGTCGACCGCGAGCGCGAGAAGGCTGAGCCGTTTAGCGAGTATGTCGAGACCTTTACCGAGGAGCAGGTGCGTGCCGAGACCGCCCGCTGCCTGGGTTGCGGCGCCTCGATCGTCGACCCCAACAAGTGCATCGGTTGCGGTCTGTGCACCACCAAGTGCGCGTTCGACGCCATTCACCTCGATCGCGACCGCCCCGAGTGCTCCACGATGGTCAAATACGAGCAAAAGCTCCCAAGCCTCGGCAAGTACGCTTTGAAGCGTGCGATTAAGATCAAATTCGGTCGCAAGTAAGTAGCCAAAACGGGAACGACGGAAGGAATTAAAAGTGCACGAGCTCGGAATTGTCTATCACATTATTCGCGATGTCGAGAATGTGGCGCGCGCCAATGGCGTGAGTCGCGTTTCGAGCGTGACGTTGCTGCTGGGCGAGGTCTCGGGCATCGTTCCCGATCTACTACTCGACGCTTGGCGCTGGGCGGCAGATAAAAAGTCCATCACGCAGGGCGCGGAGCTTATCGTGGAGCCCGTCGAGGCCGTGACGCATTGCGAGGCGTGCGGCCGCGACTATGCGACAGTGGAGCACGGCAAGACCTGCCCCCATTGCGGCAGCGGCGATACCTATCTGCTCCAGGGCCAAGAGGTCATGATCAAGCAGATTGAGACCCCCGACGAGGATCCGGCAGACGCTGCCCCCGACGGTCCTTCTGACGCCCCCGACGCCGTCGACGCCGCCAACCCCCTCCACATCGCCTAGCCCCTCATCAGTTGCGGTGAAATAGTTCCTAAAATCGGCCCCATGGCCCCCAGCCAGGAACTATTCCACCGCAACTTTTTTACTAGTCGTTGGGGACGTTCTTACATGACTAGTCAAACAAGAACGTCCCCAACGACTAGTCGTTTAAGAACGTCCCCAATGACTACTTGTGCTAGAGCATAAGCCATGCAAATAGTCAAGCTCAGTCTGTTTAAACAAAATTGCGCCGGATTGAGTGCATTCCGATCGCCTTAAATTCGGTATTAATGAACAGTGTGCCTGTATATGTCAAAATATCGATCGATAAGAGCTCATTAGCAGGTAATGAGCTAAAAATCAGCAATGTAATCAACTTGTAACAAACATTGACGTTTAAACAAATAATCCAACCATTTGCAGTTTTAGCTATAAATCCACAAAGCAAACAGGTATACTCCTTTCATGTCGTGTAGGAATTACGTAGACAAAAAGGAGGTTATGTGATGGTAAGTATTGTTCTTGCTAGCCATGGTGACTTGGCGGCTGGAATCAAGCAGACGGGCTCGATGGTCTTTGGCGATCAGCCGTCTGTTGCCG
>CABVBR010000095.1 GCA_902496645.1 uncultured Collinsella sp. | reverse complement strand
AACGCAGATGAAACGAACCATATACCGTTGCTTTGGGGCATAGCCCCGCTTCATCTTCTCTCGCGCAGCCAACTGAATGATGCGATTTGGGTGCTGGAAGATGGGGAGAGCTCATGGCTTCTTCTGATGCAACACAACGAGCAGTCCTTGCTGGACTTTCCTGCGGAATCGGCCTTGCCGCTCCCGTGGTGATGTATGCTGCCACGCTGCCGTTTTCGTCGGTGAACGAGACGGTCGTCGCGGGCGCTGTTCCCTTTGCCGTGGGTGCGGTTGCGGGCGTGGGTATCTATGCCGCCTCGCTCGGCATTTCTGAATATCGTGCGCAGCATGCCGAGCGCCTGTTCCAGCCCGACGCCATGGGTGGCGCTGCGAACGTCAACCAGCATCAAGATGAGTTCCAGACCGCCTCGATGCCCGCCCAACAGCAGTGGGCTGCTCCTCAGGGCGTTGCCACTGCGGCTCCTGCCGTTCAGGCAAACGCCGCGCAGCCCTCTTCGGTTTTCTCCGGCCTGACCGGTGCCTTCCAGCGCCGTCGTGCCGACGATGGCGTCCCCACCATCGCTCGCGCCGCAGACGCCATGAGCGAGGCCGACGCCTGGTCCATGATCGACAGCATGCTCGACGATGACTCGCCGGTCAGCTGCGATCCTGCGCGCTCACGCGATGTGTACCAGGTCGCCATCGACGAGCTTACCTACGGCGGTAAGACCGGCTCCTATAATCGCGATGACATCGCTGCCGCTGCGCGCGCCGTCTCGGGCTCTCATGCCGCCCCTGCGGGCAGCACGGCCGCCTTTGTGGCGCTCGTGGCTAACGCCGCCAACAACGCCGCCACGGCTCAAACCGTTACGTATGACACTGCCGTGCCCGTGACCCCGGCTGGCGCCACCGCCGTTGACCCCTACGCCGACGAGCCGCTGGCCGTCGACGAGGAGACTATTGCCGCCCGCCGCGCTGCCGAAAGCTCGCTGTGGGGCGCCCCTGTACAGCAGCAGGCGGCGGAGGCGGTTCCGTACAACGCGAACCTTGCCAACATGCCGATCATCAGCGACGCCTCTGTTGCAGCTATCGATCTCGATGACCTTGACGAGCCGGTCATCTCGAACGACATGCCGTATGTGGTCGCTGCCCCGGTCGATGTCCCGGCCTCCGCGTCCCGGTCCGTCGCAGTTGACGAGCCTGTCGATGCGACTTCCGAGGAAGACGTCCCCATGGCCGATTATTCGGGCCACGAGGGCATGTGGGCAGCCGCTGCCGCAATTTTGGACGAGGCCGTCGAGCCTGCTCCCGTTGCCGCTCCGGTGTTTACGCCTGCTCCTCAGCCCGCTGCCCCCGCTTACGTTGGTCGCCACAGCGCCGTGTTTCCCGAGGATACCGCCCGCATCTCGCGCGAAAGTATCGAGCGTGCCGAGGCCATCGCTGCTGGCATCATGGAGAACCGTCGTCACGAGCGCGTCAATCAGATTCTCGAGGAGGAGATCGACCGCCTGCAGTCTGTAGCGGTGAGGCGCACTGGTCGTGCCTATCTGAGCGTTATCGAGGGTGGCACCGCCAGCTTTGAGCCGCTCTGTGCGGAGGCATAACTTCTGCATGCTTAAACTCGATCGAAAATGGGCGGTCGCGACCTGCCTGATGGTGCTGCTCATCTGGGGCAATTCGATGGTTCCCGGCACGGGGTCCGGTTCATTGAGTCTGTCGATTATGGAGGCCGTTCGCGGCTTTTTGAACGGCATGGGTCTTCCGTATGAGTGGGTGACCAACTTCGTCGTTCGCAAGTGCGCGCATTTTACCGAGTACATGGTGCTCGGCATTCTGGCGACGCACGCTTTTGATATCGAGGGCCGTCGCACCTTTGACGTATTGCTTCCCACGGCGGTTTTCCTACTGCTGATCCCCTCGATTGACGAGACGATTCAGCTCTTTGTGCCCGGTCGCGCCGGTATGATCACCGACGTGATGATCGACTGCTGCGGAGCGATGACGGGCGTTGTGCTTCGATATTTTCTACGATCGCTCACATATGCCAAAAAAGCCGCCTAGGACACATTGCTTGGTCCTAGGCGGCCTTTCTTTGTTTGGGGGCTTATACAGGGCGTGGCGGCGTTAATCCGTAGGATGGGATTGCTGGACGAGGTGGCGCCCCTTTGGCGCGCCTACTGCTGAAGCGCGGCGGCACCCAGGGCCAGGCAGCCCATGATGCCCTGCTTGCCCTCAAGGCTATTGTTGACGATGTAGGTGTCGATATCGTTGACCTCGGGCGTGACGATATAGCCGTTGAGCATCTCGGCGCACTTTTTGCGTGCGAGCGGCACGATGGGGCTGTGGTCGGCCACGCCGCCGCCGATGATGATCTTTTGCGGCGCGTAGCACAGCGTGTAGGTCATGAGCGCCTGTGCCAGATAGCCCGCGAGCAGATCCATGGCCTCCGGGTCATCGGCCATGTCTCCGGCGCTCTTGCCATCCCAGCGCTTTTTGACGCCGGGACCGGCGATGAGGCCCTCGAGGCAGTTGTCATGGAAGGGGCAGGCACTGTGCTCGCCGATGGTGTCACGCGGGTCGCGTGTGACCAGGATGTGACCGGCCTCGGGGTGCATCATGCCGTGGACGAGCTGACCGCCCGAGAGCACGCCGGCGCCCACACCGGTGCCGATGGTCAGGTAGACAACGTCGCTGAGGCCCTGAGCGCAACCAAAGGTGACCTCGCCCAAGCAGGCGACGTTGACGTCGGTATCGTAGCCACAGGGGATATTGAGCTCGTTTTGGATGGTGCCCAGCAGGTCGAAGTAGCGCCATGCGGTCTTGGGCGTCTCTAAGATCTTGCCGTACTGGGGCGAGGCGGGGTTGACCGCGGTGGGGCCAAAGGCGCCGATGCCCATGGCGGCGATGCCCTTGTCGGCAAACCATGCGTTGACGGCCTCAACGGTCTCCTGCGGGGTCGTGGTCGCGATCTGCTCACGCTCCAGGACCGTACCGTCTGCGTAGCCCGTGGCGCACACCATCTTGGTGCCGCCGGCCTCGAGCGCTCCGATAAGCTGTTGCTCTGCCATAGCGTCCCTCTCTCTTGGGCGAGTTGCTCCGTGACTAAAATATAGTGCTCTAAATAAATTAAAAAAGCGCTATAAAAAGAAGCCCTGCAACGCGGTGGGCGATACGGGGCTTCTTTGGTTGCTTTAGTTGCCGGGCCGCCCTTACCCGCGCGGCTTGATTTTATCACGTAGCGACTTGAGGTTCTCCAGCGCCGCGTTAAGCGTTTCGTCTCGCTTGGCAAAGTGGAAGCGAATCAGATGGTTAACGGGCTCGCGGAAGAAGCTCGAGCCGGGCACGGCGCCCACGCCAACCTTGGAGGCGAGATCCTCGCAGAAGTCGAGGTCACTGTCATAGCCAAACTCAGAGATGTCCATCATGACGTAGTAAGCGCCCTGCGGCACGTTATGCTCAAGACCGATACTGTCGAGCCCTTGGCAGAACAGGTCGCGCTTGGCGGTGTAGAGGTCGAGGACCTCATCGTAATAGCTGTCGTCGAAGTTGAGGGCGGTGACGACGGCCTCCTGCAGGGGAGCGGCGGCGCCCACCGTGAGGAAGTCGTGGACCTTCTTGATGCGCTCGGTAATCTCGGCCGGGGCAATGGTGTAGCCCAGACGCCAACCGGTGATGGAGTAGGTCTTGGACAGCGAGCTGCAGCTGATGGTGCGCTCGAACATGCCGGGCAGCGTGGCCATATAGACGTGCTCGTGGGGCGCGTAGACGATGTGCTCGTATACCTCGTCGGTAATGCAGTAAGCGTCGTACTTTTTGCAGAGGTCGGCGATAAAGGTGAGCTCCTCGCGCGTAAAGACCTTGCCGCAAGGGTTGGAAGGGTTGCACAGGACGATGGCCTTGGGATCGTTGTCGCGGAAGGCCGCCTTGAGGACCTCGCGATCGAAGTCGAACGTGGGCGGGTTGAGCGGCACATAGATGGGCTCAGCGCCCGAGAGAATCGTGTCGGCGCCGTAGTTCTCGTAGAACGGCGAGAAGATGACGACCTTGTCCCCGGGGTTCGTAACCGTCATCATGGCGGCCATCATGGCCTCGGTGGAGCCGCAGGTGACTACGATGTTCTCGTTGGGGTTGATCGGCATGCCCATAAAGTGCTCCTGCTTGGCCGCGAGCGCCTCGCGCATGGCCTGGGAGCCCCAGGTGATGGAGTACTGGTGATAGAGCGGCTTGGGGTCGGTCGCGATGGCGCTGAGGCTCTCGAGCAGCTGCGCCGGAGGATCGAAGTCGGGGAAGCCCTGCGAGAGGTTGACGGCGCCATACTTATTGGAGATGCGCGTCATGCGGCGGATGACCGAATCGGTAAATGTCGCCGTGCGGTTGGAGAGTTCTTTCATGCTTGTCCTTTCGAGCATTTGCAGTGGGGCAAGTTTACTCCTATGAAACCGGTGGGAATTGCTCGAAACGCGCTCGAAAAACTCTTTTCAAAATTCTTGAAAATTGGGGCTTGCATCGCGTGGCGTTCCTTGCAATAATAGTCGAGCGCGAAGCGCACAGGACACGGTGGGTGTAGCTCAGTTGGCTAGAGCGACGGGTTGTGGTCCCGTAGGTCGAGGGTTCGAGTCCCTTTACCCACCCCAGTTCTTGCTTCGTGTTGATATCGGGTCGTTAGCTCAGTTGGTAGAGCAGGGGACTCTTAATCCCAAGGTCCAGGGTTCGACCCCCTGACGGCCCACCACACGATATCTCCTCTAAAGTCCGTTACAACGGACTTTAGGTTTGGGTCGTTAGCTCAGTTGGTAGAGCAGGGGACTCTTAATCCCAAGGTCCAGGGTTCGACCCCCTGACGGCCCACCAAAGCATGTTAAGACGGTCAGCGTAAGTTGGCCGTCTTTTTTGTTGACCACGCATGGGGTCGAACCCGAAAGGGAATAGCCGCTTTCACAGATCGAGTCTACCCTGGGGATCGGTAAAACCGTCAGTGCCCTCCTTGAGCTTTTTCTCGTCTGCTTTCACGCGACGTTCGAGCTTCTTTGTATCCTCGGCAGGCGGTAGATTCTCGGGGACAATTCCACGGTCGATGAGGCTACCACGCACGCTTGTGTTGTTCTCGATGTGCTCTTGCTTGATCTGGTCCAGGCCGTACAGATCGTGTTCCTCGGCGTTGAAGGCCGTCATCGAGTTCGTAAGGTCCTTTGCTTTGATGAGAACATCGGCTAACCTGTCCGCCAATGCCGCGCTCTTGGGAACGCCGAGCTGATGTTTCATTTCCGCCGTGCTTCTGCCGCCGAATAACGCTTCATCGCCCTTCGACTTGATGATCGCGAATCCTTTGGAGTCCACGCCGCGTTTGAACGCAATGCCCGAGAGCTGTTTCTCTGAATCGGATAACGAGTGGCGCGCCTGCAAGCGCTGAATCTCTGCGAAGCGCTGCTCTATGAGCTCTTGGCGGCGCGTCTGCACGGCAAAGTATGCCTGGGCGAGCGCGATCTCTGGCTTGTTTGAATCTCCGTTCTGGGCAATTAAATAGCATGCATGGCGCGTAAGTTTGTAGTCTTTAACTGCGCGAGCGGCGACACCGGCAGTTACCATTTTCGTGGTGTCACGAAAATGGGAATCAACTGGAGTTTTGTTTGTTTCGCACGAGACCTTTGCCCTCTTAACAACTTCGGCGAAGTTCTCCCATCGAGTGTACCCCATGGGTTCCATTAAATCGCGTGCGAGCCAATACTCAACGTCGTCTTCTACATGGGCGTAGCTGTCAAGTTCGACACGCCATTTCTCGATATCCCTGCTGTCCATATCTCTTCCTTTCTGTTCGTTTGTCTACGTGGACTATGCCGACTCCGTATTCAGAATGAGTATATTTGGCCGCGCGGACACGAATGGGCCCCGTGTCGCTTTGAGCTCACGGGACCCATTAATATCGAGAAGTTGTGTTCTGCTCTGGAGGGGTACTCAGCTTAGTCCGCTCGATAGTGCGAACCCATACTTTTGGTCCGTCTGCGCATGGCTTTGACCATCTCGGTTGCCAGCTTAATTTGCGATTGCAGGCGGGCGAGGGCTGCGATTTCGCTGTCCGGGGCTTTCTGTGTGCTCAAGGTCGTTGCCTCCGTCTTCAAGCCCTCAAGCTCGTGTAGTGCCTTGGATAGGCCCGTCTCGGTTCTGTTGATCATGCAATAGGTGCTCATTGTGTGTTTGAGGCCGTGCGTCAGGCGTTCGGCATCTGTTGTAGCAATACCGTACTGTGGGAGGGCGATATCCGCTTTCAGGGCTGCCTCAGGCTCTTTCTGCGCTGCAAGGGCTGCCGATGCGCCTGCGATGCGTCCGAACACGATGCCGTTGGCGCTCGACAAGCCACCAATACGGTCGGCGCCGTGCATACCCCCTGTTGCCTCGCCACAGGCGTAGAGGCCCTCAACGCCCGTGCACGCGGTCTTGTCGATCTTGATACCGCCGTTGGCGGCGTGGGCATACATCGCCACGCGCATCTCGTCGGTCGGCGCGATGCTATGCTCGTCTTGTAGCCAAGTGGCAAAGGTCTGCACAAACTCGGGGACGTTCTCGCGGGGGAAGTCGTAGTGGAGCGCGAGGCCTTCGGCACCCGCTTGATCGATGGCAAGATCGATGGCGAGGGAGGCCAAGCGTGACGTGAAGGGACCATATCCGGAGCGCTGATCGAGCAGGTCGTCCAGCTTGTCGTCGGCAATATCGATCGGTTGATCAAATGTGACGTAGCGCCAGGTCTTCTCGTTAAAGACCAGGTTGCGCTTAGGCTCAATGAAGCCGGGCATCATCTGCATGAACTCTATATTAGTAAGCGATGCGCCGTGCGCCAGTGCGATGGCCTGCGAGGAGCTGAGCACGTCGGCGGAAGTGAGGCTGCGCTCGAACAGGCCACCCGTGCCGCCCGCAGCGATGATAGTGGCCTTGGCTGCCAAAGGTACGAGACGCTCGTTTGCGCGGTCGTAGAGCACGGCGCCGACAATCTTTCCGTTCGCATCCTCAACAAGGTCGATAAGTTCGTGGCGGGGGAGTAAGCGAATGCCGAGCAACTCGATCTGGGCCGTACACGCGTCTTCAAGCGGCTTGCGAGTCAGGCCGCGCCACATACGTGTCTTATGGTCAAAGCAGGGGATAAACTGCTTCTGCTGGGCGCTCTCGGCACTTTGCGGACGCTGGAGCTCAACACCTAGATCCTGCTCGAGCCATTGGATGGCCTGAGGAATACCGTGGACAAACGTCTGGACGAGTTCGGGGTCGGCAACGCCGCCGCCGACGGTCTGGATGGTGTCGATGAGGTCCTGTTCGTCGTCTTCGTCGACGGGTCCAATAAGGCCGAGACCCCAGGTTCCCGGGAAGAAGCTCGATCCGCTCATGGTCTTGCCGGCGCTTGCGATGGCAACGGTTGCGCCAGCGCGCGCCGCTTCGATGGCGGCGCAAAGGCCCGCAATGCCAGATCCAATTACCAGTACATCAGTCGATTCCATCGGATTCCTTTCTCGTCCGGCGCATTGTCGCACGAGTCCTCGCCAAAGGCACCGAAAAGATTCCGCTAATCGGTAAAGGGCCGATATGACAGGTGGGCGTCGCGGACACTTGGACGCTCCGCTTCATCCCCTCATTAAGTTGCGGTGGAATACGGACTGTTTTTGCTCGTATAAGGGCTAATCAGTCCGTATTCCACCGCAACTGATATATCGGCGTTGGCTACCCTCGGGAATAAAAAAGAGCCGCTACCCGGTGGGTAGCGGCTCCAAAGCTCAACTAT
>CABVBR010000094.1 GCA_902496645.1 uncultured Collinsella sp. | reverse complement strand
AATCGCGTCGAACTCGCGGGCGCGTTGGCAAAAGTCGAGCAGAGCCTGATGTGTGGAAATGTACATATCAACCCATCGAATAAGGTTAGGCCCGAAAAACACGGGTAGGATATCGGCATTGCCTTACAACTATACTCGGTTAGTCACAGAACGGGAACGTAAGTATGCGCTGCCTTATCATCCACAACCCGGCATCGGGCCCCAGCTCAGATGAAATCTTCGCATTCACGCACGCCCTCTCGCAGGGCGGCGACGAGGTCGTGATGCGCTTTATCGGCGACGGTATGGAACCCGAAGACGCCGTGGCAGACGTGCGAGAGTTCGATCGCGTGGTGGTCTCGGGTGGCGACGGCACCGTCTCCAATGTGCTCGACCAGATGCGCGGATGCGGCGTCCCCACACTCGTCTTTCCCTCTGGCACGGCATGCCTGTTCTTCAACAACATCGGCAATGCCCCCGAGGCGGCGGCACTCGCCAAGGCCTGCCGCGCCGGCCGCACGGTCAAGGTCGACATGGGTGAGCTCTTTTGGCTCGACGAGGACGGCAACGAAAAGCGCCACGGCTTTATCATCATCGCCGGCTCGGGCTTCGACGCCGAGATCATGATGAAGGCCGCCCCCACCAAAAACGACATCGGCGAGATCGCCTACTTCCTGTCTGCACTCGCCACGCCCAATCCCACGGTGGCGCATTTTACGATTGAGCATGACGGCATTGTCGAGGAGCTCGACGGCATCTGCTGCATGGCCGGCAACACCTCGGTCATCCAAAACGACATCAACCTGTTCCCCGACTGTCGCATGAACGACGGCATGGTGGACATCGCGGTCATCGAGCCCGTGCGCACCGTGCAGCTGCTACCCACCGTGATCACTGCCGCGCTCGATCCCGCCGGCAAGGTGCTCGGTCGCCCGCAGTTCAAGATTATCCAAACCAAGGAAGCCAAGATCACCTGCACGCCGTCGCTGGGCATGCAGTTCGATGGCGAGATTATCTCCAGCAACTCCGGCGTCTTTGGCGCCCGCGCGCTTCCGCAATGCCTCGACCTCATCGTCGACGAATTCTCACCGCTCGGTAAATAGGAGGACCCATGAACGACAATCCCGCACTCGGCTTTCTCGTCATCGTTTTGGCCATGCTCGTAGGCTATGCTATCAACGTGATCCACCGTCGAAAGAAGTAATTCCACATTGGTATGATATTCATCCGATTATCATCTCCCCCGCTGTTTATGCATTTGCCGAACAGCGGGGGATTTTTCATTTCGGTATTTCCAGACGCTTTATCCAGATGCAGTAATTGCAGGGCGTCTTTATTTGGCTAAAGCTACAGACTGAGTATAATTAACCGCTCATCGTATATTTCATTACGCTTATCGAGTAAGCATTTTTCATAGATGAATATTGTTTCCGATTCGTTACGCTAAGGGAGTGTCTTTATTGGCTGAAGCCCTCTGGCTGCGGAGGGCTTTCGCACGCTGGGAGGGAAATATGAGGAAAACTCACCCCGTCAACGCGCTCAAAAAGCTTGGCATAGGCCTCGCCTTTGGAGCTGCAACCATCATGTCCATGCCGACCTCTGCGCTCGCCTGCACGCAGATGTACATGGGCAAAGATCTAACGGCCGACGGCAACACGTACTATGGCCGTGCCGAGGACTTTGGCAAGCGCTATCTCAAGCACTATGGCATCGAGCCCGCCCACGAAGCCGGCTTTACATACAGCTCGAATGAGTCTGCTTTCGAATACACTTCGAATAAGCCTACATATCGCTACAGCTACGTACGTGACCATCCCTCCAATTGGGAGGGCCACACCGACGCCTACTCCGAAGCCGGTATCAACGAGAAGGGTGTCTCTTGCTCCGCTACGCTGAGCACCTCCTATAACGAGGATGCCAAAGCAGCAGACCCCATCGATGAGACTACCGGCATCGGCGAGTACAGCTACGGCAGCGTCATCCTGGGCCAGAGCGCCAATGCCCGCGAGGGCGTCGAGCTCCTCGGCAGCCTGATCGACGAGCAGGGCACTTGCACTAACGACCAGATCATTATCGCCGACAACAACGAGACCTGGCTGTTCGCCACGCTTTCTGCCCATCAATGGATTGCCATGAAGCTGACCGATGACGTCGCGTCGCTCAACCCCAATATCGGCAGCCTCAACTACGATGTCGACCTGAACGATACTGAGAACTGCCTGCACTCCAAGGACATCGAGTCCATGCCCGTGGAGAAGGGTTTCGCCAAATACTCCGCTGACGGTAAATTCGATGTCGCCCAAACGTATGGCGAAAGCCTCGCCGATTCTGGCGTTAACCAATGGTCCCGCTATGTGCAAGGCCGCCATTATTTTGCTAGTCAGCTGACCGAAGGCACGGATTACGAAATTAAAACTATCACCGATAAGGATGGAAAACCCGTCCAAAAGGGAGCTATGGTCAGCGAAATCCAGCCTCTGTTCTTCAAGCCGGGCAAGTCTGGTTGGAGCACCTTTGAGCTGATTCGTGCCTTCGGCAACCGCGGAGAGAACGTCCCTGGTCTCAACGCGAACACTGATGGCGTTTATTGCATCGGCAGCGAGCGCAACACCGAGATCAATCTCTTCCAGATTCGTCGCGGCTATGATCCCGAAGTCGCCACCATCCAGTGGGAGATGCTCTCCCGTGCCGCGTACTCTGTCGCCATCCCACTGTACTCCGCTCTGATGACTGAGGTCAGCCCGTACTTCAGCGATCAAACCGTCTCCTTCGACCACTGCGGTGCGAAAGACGTCGTATACAACGAGGAGCCCGAGAACTCCATCAACTACGTACTCATGGACATCAGCTCGCTCTGCTTTGAGAACCCTGACACCCTTGGTACCAGCGTCCGCGCCTACCTCGATGCCCTGCAGAATGAGCTCATCGAGCAGAACAAGGAAGTTGACGCCGCCATGCTGGCCGAGACGACCACCGAGGGCCGCACCGCCCTGGCCAACAAGGCCGGCAAGGCTGCTACCGAGAACACCTACAAGAAGTGCAAGGCCCTGCTCCAGGAGATGCGCGCCTATCAGAAGGCCGGAAACTTTGACCAGCGCTTCACCCCGAGTGATCTGAACACCGAGACCAACGGCCTCAAGGAGTCCATCACCTACGCCCAGGACGCTCTTGCCACCGACCCGGTCACCCCGGATCAGCCCGGCACCCCCGAGCAGCCCGGCAAGCCCGAACAGCCCAGCACCCCCGAGCAGCCTGAGCAGCCCACTAAGCCCGAGCAGCCCGCTGCCAAGCCTGAGAAGCCCGGCAAGTCGGACAACACCACGACCACGGTGACCACCAACAAGACGAACACCAAGGGCGGCCTGCCCACCACTGGCGATCGTTTTGATGGCCGTATGGTGGCCGCATTCGCCATCGCTGGCGTTGCCGTCATCTCCGCAGGCGGCTACTTCCTCTATCGCCGCAATAAGGAGTAGTCCCTCGCTGGTGCGGGCGGGATGGCGTAGGTCAACCCGCCCGTTCTTTTGAGCGATAGGAAACCCGCCTGAAATCTTTTCAAAAAAGATTTCCCCGCACACACTTTGCTGTGCTATAGTGCAGCGCAACAGCAACTAGGTGCGACCGCGCCACGGCATCACGAAAGGAGCCACCAACATGAAGAACACGATGAAGTCTCTCAACAACTGGTGGTGGCGTGATGCGAATACGATCGGTCGACAGTGAGTCCCTCACGCCTGTTTTTGCGCTCTAGGTGATTGGAAGGCCTCCGGTTTCGACCGGGGGCCTTTTTCTATCTCGAGCCCGATCGCATTCGCATCACGCGCCTCCGCTTTTCTCTTACACTCCCCTTCCGAAAGGATCTTTACCATGTCTCAGAACACCGCCGCCACCCAGCCCCGCACCGTCCAGGCCGCCGACCGCGGCAAACTTGACGTCCGCGCCCTCGTCCTGCTCGCCATTCTGCTTGCCGCCGGCTTTATCCTCAACTTCACCGTCGGCAAGGCCATCTCGGGTATCTCGGGCGGCATGATCAGCCCCGAGTTCATCATCTCGGCCTTCTGCCTCACCATCCTGGTCGTGCGCCCCAACATCGGTCAGGCGCTCGTCATCGGCCTTATCTCGGCCGCCGTGATCCAGATCACCACCACCTCGCCGTTCATCGATTTTGCCGCCGAGGGCATCGCCGCCATGCTCATGGCCGCCATCGTCAACGCCGCCGGCAAGAAGGGCCAGGTTAAGCCCGCTGTCGCTATTGTCGCCACCTTCGTGACCACCTTTGTCTCGGGCGTTATCTTCATGGTCATCAAGATGGCCATGCTCGGCGTGGTGGGCGAGCTCGCTGCGGCCATGCTGCCCGTCGTCGCCATGACCGCCGTCTTTAACGCCATTCTGGTCGGTGCCCTCTACTTGCCCATCCAGAAGGCCCTTAGGCTCAACTAACCCGCTCGGCTTTACGAGCCACCCCATCTTGGCGTTCATTCGTCGCTCGCGTACCCAAGTACGCTTCGCTCCTCTTTCGCGCCAACCTAGGACCCCTCGTAAAGCCGTCTCCGTGCTCCATTATTCAAAATTAATCCCCTTTTCGATTTAACCCCTTTCGTGGGGGTCTAGGACACGCTTATCTCAAATCCCACCTTAAGGAGAACATCATGGCCACCAACACTCAGGCTCGTACCATTTCTGCCAACGCCGCTTCCGACAAAGGCATCCTCGACATCACCTCGCTCGTCCTGCTCGCCATCCTCCTTGCCGCCGGCTTTATCCTCAACATGACCGTCGGCAATGCGCTTGCCGTGACGGGCATTAAGCCGCAGTTCATCATCGCCGCCTATGCCCTCGCCATCGCGCTCACGCAGGCAAGCTTTGCCCAGGCAGCGATCTTTGGCCTCCTGTCGGCCGCCGTTATCCAGATCACTACGTCCATCCCCGGCCTCAACTTTGTCACTGAGCTTGCCGGCGCGCTGACGATGGCGGCGCTCGTCAAATCCAACATCGGCGGCAGCAAGGTCAACCCCTTCATCGCCGGCCTGCTCACCACCCTGGTCTCGGGTGCCATCTTCGCCGTCCTGGGCACCGTCATCATGGGCGCCGCACTGCCCACGGCGCTCGCCAAGACGCCCATCGTGCTCGGCACTGCCGTCTTCAACGCCGTCGTGGTCCAGGCCCTCTTCTTCCCCCTGCGCAAGGTACTCGGCAAATAGCCTGATATGATGGACGGGCCGCGCGCTAGCGGCCCCATCACCAAAGACTGTCCCAAACAGCCAGCTTTTGGGGACGTTCTTAAACGACTCGTCATGTAAGAACGTCCCCAATGACTATGAAAGGTATCCATGGAAACGATCATCAACGTCGACGATGTCTCGTTCTCCTATGGCACGCAGACCGAGCAGGCGCTCAGCCACATCTCGCTCAGCGTGAACAAGGGAGATTTCATCGGCATCATCGGGCCCTCGGGCGCCGGCAAGTCCACGCTTGCCGCCTGCCTGTCGGGTGCCGTGCCCCACCACTACACCGGCACGTTCTTTGGCTCCGTCATGGTTGACGGCCACGACACCTGCGAAGCCTCGCTCACCGACGTGTCGCAAATCGTCGGCAGCGTGCTGCAGGATATCGACACGCAGATGGTCGCCTCGGTCGTCGAGGACGAGATGCTCTTTGGCCTCGAGAACTTTGGCGTTCCCCACGACCAGATCGAGCAGCGCGTGAGCGAAACGCTCGAGACCGTCGGCATCAGCGACCTGCGCGACCGCGAGATCGCCACCCTCTCGGGCGGACAGAAGCAAAAGGTAGCCATCGCCGCCATCCTCGCCATGCGTCCGCGCGTCTTGGTTCTCGACGAGCCCACCGCGGCACTCGACCCCGCCAGCTCCACGTTGGTCTTCGAGACGCTGCGTGAGGCAAACCGCACACTTGGAATCACCATCGTCGTCGTTGAGCAAAAGGTCGCCCTGCTCTCGGAGTACTGCAACCGCGTGCTCGTGCTCAACCATGGCGAAATCGCGCTGCAGGGCGAACCACACGAGGTCTTCGCGCATACCGACGAGCTCCGTGCCATCGGCGTCGACTGCCCTCGCGTCACGCGTATCTTCAATAGCCTCGAGGCCGATGGCCTGGTAAGCGGTACCCCTTGCTTGGATGTCGATGAGGCCGAGCGCCTGATTTCGGGCATTGTCGACCCCGCACACGCAAGCAGCGACGTTCAGGCACCATCCGGCTCGCCGCACGCACCGTCGTTGCGCCCGCACGCCAAGGACGCCGAGCCCGTGCTCACCTTCGATCACGTTGAGTTTGCCTATCCCAATGGCGGCGCCGCCGTCCATGACCTCAACCTGACCCTCTATCCCGGCGAGCTCGTGGGCATCGTCGGCCAAAACGGCGCCGGCAAGACCACGCTCACCAAGCTGCTTACAGGCCTGCTTAAGCCCGCCTCAGGCAGCGTGCGCGTCACGGGACTGGATACCGCAGCCGTTCCCACGAGCCGCATCGCCCGCGAAGTCGCAACCCTCTTCCAAAACCCCGACCGCCAGATCTGCAAGGAAACCGTGCTCGACGAGGTCGCCTTTGGCCTGGAGCTTGCCGGCATCGACCGCGCCGAGGCGCTGCGTCGCGCCCAGCTCGTCATCGACCGCTTTGGCTTGCCGGCCGACGAGGCGCCCTTCTCGCTCTCGCGCGGTCAGCGCCAGATGGTGGCACTCGCCTCCGTCGTGGTCGTAGAGCCCAAAATCGTGGTGCTCGACGAGCCCACGAGCGGCCTTGATTACCGTGAGTGCATGACCGTCATGGAAACCGTGCGCACCATGGCCGAGCGCGGCTGCGCTGTAATCATGGTCTGCCACGACATGGAAGTCGTCTCCGACTTTGCCGAGCGCATCGTAGTCATGGCCGACGGCCGCATCCTCGAGCGCGGCTGCACGCACGAACTGTTCTCGAACATCGAGCTCATGCAGCGAGCCTATGTTGAGCCACCCCAGGTCATAGAGCTTTCTCGTCGCCTGACATCCTCCGTCTCTCCCGCCTTTGCACAGGTGAGCGAGGTCACCGATATCGTTCGCATTACCGAGGAGATGGTCAACCGTGGTTAACGTCATCGACTACATGCCGGGCGACACACTGCTGCACCGCTTGAACCCGGTCGTCAAACTGGGCCTCGCCGCCGCCATCATCATCGGCATCTTCCTGTCCGATACCCACGTGACGCTATTGGGCTTTTTGGCGCTCACCCTTGCACTGGGCGCCTACGCCGGCGTCGCCGACCGCCTGCTCTCGCTACTCAAGCTGCTGATTCCGCTCGCGCTTATCATGCTGGTGCTTCAGCTGGCCTTTATGCGCGACGGCAACATCGTGTGGGGCTTTATCACCGACACGGGCCTCATTACCGGATCGAAGGCCTGCCTACGCCTGTTGGGCGTGGCGCTGCCACTCATCCTCATGCTTATGGTGACCAAGCTCAACGACCTCGCCAACGCCTGTGTCGAGGTACTGCACGTGCCATATCGCTATGCCTTCACCTTTACCACGGCGCTGCGCTTTGTGCCGGTATTTGGCCAGGAAATGAACGCCATCATGGAGGCGCAGACTGCACGCGGCGTCGAATACGACACTAAGAATCCCGTCAAGAAACTCAAGCTCATGCTGCCGCTGTGCGTGCCACTGCTTATCTCGAGCGTGGGCAAGACCGATGCCACCGCGCTTGCCGCCGAGCAGCGCGGCTTCTACCTGCGCACGCGTGCGAGTTCGTATAAGCGCTACCCCATCAAAGGCCTGGATATCGCCGTACTTATCGTCAGCATCGCCCTTATCGCCATCGGCTTCCTGTTCTAATCCATCGCCACCGGCAACCGACAAAT
>CABVBR010000093.1 GCA_902496645.1 uncultured Collinsella sp. | reverse complement strand
TGCGGCGGTTTTTGCTGTTGAGTCTGTTGACGTGGCAAATCGGGCGCTACCAGCTCGCCTCGATATCGCGAATACACTGATAGAGCCACTCGTTCTGCGGTGCCTGAATATCGTGCTCGGACGCCAGACGGCAGATGGTGCCCGCGAACTCCTCGACTTCGGTTTTGCGTCGCGCGACGCGGTCTTGTGCCATCGACGGCATGCCGGCGGGGTCGAGCCCCTCGATGAGGTGCACCATCTGCGTCAGGTCTGCTTCGGTCAGCTCAATGCCTTCGGCGTTGGCGACTGCAAGCGTCTCGCGCATGGCGGAAACAAAGCAACGACGCTGCTCGGAGCCCTGCTCCGTGGCGCTTCCGTACGTGCCGCCGTAGGCCATGCAGGTCTGGTTGATGCCGTCGTTGAGCATGAGCTTGGCCCACATGCGGTGTGCGATGTCTGCCTCGACGGTATGGGCGATGCCGCAGCGCGTGTAGAGCTCGTCGATGGCGGCGACGGTCGCGGGATCGGTGCCGGCAGCTGCGCCAAAACGGATCTCGCCCGCATTGGTAAAGGTGAGTGCGCCGTTAAGGAATACGGCGTCCATGCCCTGACAGATTCCGAGGACGGTGTGCTCCCAGCCAAAGCGCTCGGCAATCTTTTGCTCGCTGGTGATGCCGTTGCACAGCGAGGCAATGAGCGTGCTGGGGCCCACGATGCGCTCCATGGTCTTGAGCGCTTGGTCGAGGCCGGTCGTCTTGACCGTGAGGATGACCAGATCGGCGGGCGTTGCCTCGCTGGCGCGGACGGACTTGAGGGTGCAGGGCTTGCCGTTGATGGTAAGCGCGTCGTTTGCGTGACGCTCGAAACGTGCATCGTCCATGACGTATTCGACGGCGTCGTTGCCGAGTGCCTGGGCAATCATGCTGCCGTAGAGCAGGCCGACACCGCCTTTGCCGATAAAGGCAACTTTGTTGATCTGCATGTGAATCATCTCCCCATAAAAAGGCGCCCGCGTAGGGGCGCCTGATGGATTGTAAGCTGCCGGAGCGCCTCGCGCATGCGGGGCGGCGGTTATTTAGAAGAACGGATGCGCTGTGCGCTTATGCCGCGGGGCAGACCGCAAAAACGCGCGCGGGGAATCCGACGCCATCGCGGACCTTGGGGAAGGTGCAGAAGATGACGGCGCCCGTGGCGGGGAGCTCGTCCAGATGGTCCATGACCTCGATCTGATAGCGGTCAACCGAGAGGATGTACTGCTCGCCGGGGTAGGGGTAGGCATCCTCGCGTGTGGTGATGATCGCCGGATCGGTGTCTGCCGGCTCGTGGCCGATGGCGCCGATGTTGCGCTCCTCTACAAGCCATTTGATGGCATCGAGGTCCCAGCCGGGGTAGTGGGGCTGGCCGTCCTCGTCCTTGTTCTCGAGATCGGCCAGCTTGGACCAATCGGAGCGGAAAGCGACAAAGGCGTCCTCGGGGATGCGGTCGTGCTCTTTCTCCCAAGCCTTGAGGTCCTCGACGGTCAGGACGTAGTCGGGATTCGCGGCGCACTCCTCGTGCTTGTCGATCACGCAGAGCGGATGCATAAACTCGATGGGTTCGATTTCGCCGAGAGAGCGGCCGTCAACATGGAAGTGGCGCGGTGCATCGACATGCGTGCCGTACTGCGAGGCGACCGAATATTGAAAGCAGCGCATGGGCGCGAGCATATCCTCGGGCGTGTCGGGCAGGTAGTCGAAAAGTTTAGTGGACTCAAACGGCTTAAAGCCAAACCAGTGCGGGGTGTCGCACGAGAGCGTGTGGGTGAGGTCGACCCAGCGGTAATCGGTGCTTTTGAGCTGGGAGGCGAGGTTCCAAAGGTCGAGCGCGGGCATGGTCGGCTCCTTTCATCGGGCTTTTTGCTGATGTTAAAGCGGTGCCGTGACGGCTCGATTTCTGCTGCGTTACGATACGTTCTCAATTGCGATTCCAAGTTGTTTCGATGACGTGACAGATTTGTTTCGCCTTATCAGGGCTTTGATGGGAGAGGAGGGGCCGTGCAATACCGCGTTGACCCCAAAAGCGGCAACCGTATCTCGGCGCTGGGACTGGGGTGCATGAGGTTTCCCGGTGCGCCGGGGCGCCCCGATGCGAAGACGGCAGACGCCATCATTTCCCGTGCGGTGGAGCAAGGGATTAACTACTTGGACACGGCCTACCTCTATCCCGGCAACGAGGCTTGCGTAGGCGCTTCGCTTGAGCGTCTGGGCCTGCGCGATCGGGTTTTGCTCGCGACCAAGCTGCCTCACGCCTCGTGCAAGTGCGCGGAGGATTTCGACCGCTTCTTTGATGAGCAGCTGCGCCGCCTGCGGACTGACCATATCGACTACTACCTCATGCACAACATCACCTCGCCCGCGCAATGGGAACGCGTGGCGGCACTGGGCATTGAGGACTGGATTGCGCGCCAAAAGGCTGTGGGGCGTATTCGCCAGATCGGTTTTTCGTACCACGGCAGTGCGGCGGATTTCCTCACGATGCTCGATGCCTATGAGTGGGACTTTTGCCAGATTCAGTACAACTACGCCGGAGAGCGCTATCAGGCGGGAACGGCGGGGCTCATGGCAGCCGCCGAGCGCGGGCTTGCGGTATTTGTGATGGAGCCGCTTTTGGGCGGACGCCTGGCAGGCAAGTTGCCGCCGCGGGCGCGCGCCGTGCTTGACGGTGCGCATGACCAGCATTTGCATACACCTGCCGCCTGGGGGCTTTCGTGGGTGTGGAACCATCCGCAGGTGACTATGCTGCTTTCGGGTATGACCGATACCGCGCAGGTGGACGAGAATGTGGCGCTGGCTGACCGTGCGCTACCGGACTCGATGACGTCCGGCCAGCTCGATACCATCGCACGCGTACTGACGGAGTTTGAGAAATCGAACCGTGTGCCCTGCACGGGGTGCGGCTACTGCATGCCGTGCCCCAAGGGCATCAACATCCCCGGATGCTTTGCCGCCTACAACGCGAGCTACGCGCATAGCTGGTTTACGGGACTGTCGCAATACTTTACGGCGAGCGCGGTGCGGACGAGCGAGCCCAAGCTCGTGAGCAATTGCATCAAGTGCGGTAAATGCGCACGTCACTGCCCGCAGCACATCGATATCCCCGAGCGTCTCGACGACGTGCGCCGATGCTTCCAGCCTGGCCCCGTAACGGCCGTGCTTAAGGCCTTCAGCAAAACGCGCTCCTGATGCCCTTTTTTAACTTGCGGTGGAATAGTTCCTGTTTGCGGCAGAATAGGGCTTAAACAGGAACTATTTCACCGCAACTGAAGGGGGCTGTCGTGGGCCATCGGGATTCATGTGATGATTTGCGCGAGGTTCGTTGGGGCGTTTTGGGCGCAGGGCGCATTTCGCATCGATTTTCATTGTCGCTCAAGGAGGTGGACGGGGCACGGCTTGTGGCTGCCGCCGGTCGCACTGCTTCGCATGTGGAGGAGTTTTGCAGGGCGTTTTCGATCGATACCGCGCATGGCTATGCCTCGGCCGACGATAACGGATGCGCGGCCTATGACGCGTTGATCGCCGATACCGATGTCGACGCCATTTATTTGGCGCTTCCGCATGGCATGCATGCGCATTGGGTCTGTCGGGCACTGCGCGCGGGAAAGGCCGTGCTGTGCGAAAAGCCGGCCGTTTTGAATGAAGAGGAGGCCCGTGCGATTGCCTCCGTTTCCCGTGAGTGGGGCGTGCCGTTTATGGAGGCGATGAAAAATCGGTTTTGTCCGATGCGTACTCGCGTGAAGGGTTTGCTTGCGTCGGGCGAGCTCGGCCGTATCGTCTCGATCGAAAGCGTGCAAAAACTCGATTATGGTGAGCCCCCTTCGAGTTATCTGCTTGATCCGTTGCAGGGTGGCTGTCTATATGACATGGGCTGCTATGCGGTCGGGTGGTTTGAGGATTTGCTTGCTGGTGTGTGCGATGTTTCGTCTCGCGAAGTTCGCTGGCGTGACGTATCGGGCGGCCGCGTGGATTGGGCCGATGAGGTCCATATGAGCGTCGGCGGTATACCCATTCATATGGTGTGCGACGGCAAAGCAGCATATGAAAGCCGCTTAACGATTGCCTGCGAGCGGGGCTCGTTGGAAATCGAGCGTCTCCATCGCCCCGAACTCGCCCATGTGAAGTACTCCGACGGACGAATGCTCGAAATAAATGCCCCGTTTGAGGTCGATGATTTCTACGGCGAAATCCAGCATGCGACTCAGCTCATCCGGGCGGGGAAACTCGAAAGCCCCATCATGCCCCTTGCCGCCACACAGCGCTGTGCGAGCATCATCGATACGATTCGTTTGACGCTCTAGGCTGCGGTGCTGGTGCCCAGGGGCTCGGCGGACCGTGTGATGCCCCTTTTATAACTTGCGGTGGAATACGGTCTGTTTGCGCCAAAATAGGGCACCAATAGACCGTATTTCACCGCAACTGATGAGGGAGAGCTGGAGATGCTGACGATTGGATGCCATCTGTCGACGACGAAGGGCTATCGGGCGATGGGGGAGACGGCGCTATCCATTGGTGCCAACACCTTTGCGTTCTTTACGCGCAACCCGCGCGGTGGCAAGGCGAAAGACCTTGACATGGATGATGTGGCGGCCCTGCGTGAGCTTATGGCGCAAAACAATTTTGGCCCACTCGTGGCGCATGCCCCCTATACCTACAACCCCTGTTCTGCCAAAGAACGGGCGCGCGAGTTTGCCTTGGAGGCAATGGCCGAGGACTTGCAGCGTCTGGAAGCGCTGCCCGGCAACTACTACAACTTCCACCCCGGCGCGCATGTGGGACAGGGGGCCGATGCTGGCATTCAGATGATCGTCGACACCTTGTGTCAAGTGATGTTTGAGGGACAGCAGACGACAGTGCTGCTCGAGACCATGGCGGGCAAGGGCACCGAGGTGGGCCGCAGTTTTGAAGAGCTGGCGCGCATTATCGAGGGTGTTACCGCCAGGCGTCCCGAGCTATCGGATAAGCTGGGCGTGTGTCTGGACACCTGCCATGTGAGCGATGCCGGCTACGACATCATCCATGATCTTGACGGCGTGCTTGACGAATTCGACCGTGTGGTGGGTATCGATCGCTTGCGCGCCGTGCATATCAATGATTCAAAGAACCCCTGTGGTGCCCATAAGGATCGTCATGAGTGTATCGGCAAGGGCTACCTTGGTAGCGAGGAATTTGGCGGCGGTATGCAGGTTATGCAGAATATTGTATCGAATGATCGTTTACGTGCATTGCCATTCATTTTGGAGACGCCGAACGAACTTGCAGGTTATGCGGCAGAAATAGCCTTGTTGAGGGGATTGCAGCAGTAATGACTGTCGCAAAGTGGAGTATTCCATTCAAGTTATGGGTTTGTTTCAATCAGTTTTCTCATTGCAGATTCACAATTACGGGTGCATAATAGCCAACAGTTTTTGCAGACCTCTGAATCAAACGGGGTCACCGGAAGGAGACTGATTATGAAGCTCAAGAAGCTTGGCGCATTTGCCGCCACGGGTGCCATGGCGCTCGCCCTCGCACTGACGGGCTGCGGCTCGTCCAACGCCCCCTCTGGTTCCGATGCCGGTTCCAGCAGCTCTGACGACGTGAAGGTCGAGAAGGTCGACGGCTCCAAGGAGTATGCGCTCGTCAAGGACGGCACGCTCACCGTCGGCACCTCTGCCGAGTATGCGCCGTTTGAGTACAAGGACGATAACGGCGACTACCAGGGCTTTGACCTTGAGCTCATCAAGGCTATCGCTGACAAGCTAGGTCTGGATGTCGAGTACGTCAACAACGACTTCGACACGCTCGTCCCCGGCGTTGCTTCGGGCGCCAAGTACGATGTCTCCATCGCGGCTATCACCGATACGCCCGAGCGTGAGAAGGAAGTCGCTTTCTCTGACTCCTATTACATGGACGATCAGGCTATCGTGACCAAGGTCGACAACACCGACATTACGGCCGATAACTACAGCGAGAAGCTCAACAACGCCGACGCCACAATCATCGTCCAGTCCGGTTCGACCGCCGAGGCCTTTGCCCAGGAGAACTTCCCCAAGGCCAAGATCGTTCCCTACAAGGACGCCACCGAGTGCTTCAGCGCCCTGCAGTCCGACAAGGGTGACGCCGTCGTGACCAACCGCTCCGTTGCCAGCCAGCTGACCGCCGAGCAGTTCAACACCTGCCAGACCATCAAGCAGATCAGCACGGGCGAGGAGTATGCCATCGCCATCAACCAGGGCAACACCAAGCTCAAGGACGACATCAACCAGGCCATCAAGGACCTGACCGATGACGGTACCGTTGACGCCCTCATGGCTAAGTACAATATCAAGTAAAATAGCTACTTGATTGCGCGCGGGCCCTTTCCGTTTTGGCGGAGAGGGCCTTTGCGTTTCTTGAATGGGCGTCGTCCCGCCCCGTTATGTCGGCAACTTACACGTTAGGAGCCACCTTGTCTCGATTGAACCAAGGAGCCATGGGCAAAAGCCATCCGCTGCCCTCGATGCTCCAAAAGCTAGCCTGTGCCCTGGTTGTGGCGCTCGCCCTGGTGTGTGCGGGGGCATGCGTGCCTTCGACCGCCCAGGCGCTCGAGACCGCGAAGATCACCGCGCGCCCCAATACCGGTTCGGGAAGCGACGTCGTCGGCGGTACCGAGACCCGCATCACCTGGGAGGTCCAAGCCGATGCCGACGAGGAGCTGAGCGGTCTTTCGTTGACGTTTGCCGATGGCACGACCTTTGGCGCCGATGACACGCGCCTGACGATGCTTTCGGGCGATGACCTTATGGACCGTACGCCCATGAAGCCCACATGCAAGGTCGACGGCCAGACGCTCAAGATCGATTTTGGCGAGACGGCGCCCGCCGGCGGCTATTTCCGCGTCGAGGTCTACGGCGTGACCTTCCCCGTCGAGGGCGGCGACGAGGCCTTTAGCGGCACCTACACCTTGGCCGACGGGTCGACCAAGAAGATTTCCAAGATTCCCTCGGTGGAGATCAAGGGCGTGACGGCGTTCGATAACTTCCTGGCCGACCTTAAAGAGCAGCCGTGGGTCGAGGCATGGAACTCCAATATGTTCCTGCGCCTCTTCCTGAACCCGGTCATTTTGGTTCAGAGCCTGCCGATCGTCTTTAAGGGCTTCCTCATGTCGCTCTCGATCGTGCTCGTGGCGTTTCCGCTGGCAATACCCTTCGGTTTCGCCCTGTCGCTCATGCGCATCTCCAAGTCGCGCATCCTTCGCTGCCTTGCCGGCATCTACGTGAATATCATCCGCGGCACGCCGGCGTTCCTGCAGATCTACATCGCGTTCTTTGGCCTGCCGCTGGCCGGCGTTAAGGTTGACGACTACGTGCTGGGCGTTATCGTCATGGCCATGAATTCGTCTGCCTACCTGTGCGAGATCTTCCGCGCCGGTATCCAGTCGATCCCCAAGGGCCAGAACGAGGCCGCGCGCTCGCTGGGCATGAACGCGTTCCAGACGCTGCTCTACGTTATGATCCCGCAGACGTTCCGTAATGTCTTGCCTACGCTGACCAGTGAGTTCATCCTGCTCTACAAGGATACGTCGCTGCTCGCGGCCGTGGGCGTGGTCGAGATCGTCATGAACGCCCGCACCATCGTGGCCACGACGGGCTCCATCACGCCGTATGTGGTTGCCGCCCTGTTCTACCTGGTCATCACCCTGCCGCTTGCCCGCTTGGTGAGTGGTCTTGAGGCAAGGCTTTTGGGCACGGCCGAGTCCAAGAAGAAGCGTCCCGCCAAGAGCGCCGGACAGGTTGTCGCGACGCCCGCCGATCACATCGCCGGTCTGTAAGGAGGTCCTATCATGAGCGAAACCAATAACTCGAACGAGGTCGTCGTCAGCATCAAGAACCTCCAGAAGGCCTTTGGCGATAACGTGGTCCTGCGCGACATCGATCTGGATGTGCACAAG
>CABVBR010000092.1 GCA_902496645.1 uncultured Collinsella sp. | reverse complement strand
AGCAGGGCGAGAATCAACGTTTCCATGGACTACCCCCTCAGCTCGGACAGGTCGTGCGAATCGAGCGAATGGGAGTCTTCCCAAATGCGGCGCACGACGATGGACATGATGATGACGGCAAAGATGGCGTCGGTGGCGATACCGATCTCGATGATCTCGGGAGCAGTGGGGGCCAAAAGCGCGAGCGTCACGTGGCTGCCGTTTTCCATAAGGCAGTATCCAAAGATCTGCTTCATGATGTTGCGCTGCGAGATGATGCAGGTGAGGCCCACAAAGAAGTGAGCGAAGCTAATAGCGAGCGCAGGCGTTGCGACCTCGGCCGTGGGCAGGCTGATCTGCGTCACAACGGCAAAGCAGATGGCGACCTCGACGGCGATGATGCAGATGGCCCATGCGGGCTTAATGCCGGCAGCCAGCGAAGCGTCGCTCGGCTCGCCCATCTTCTTGTACGCGCGGTTAAGAATGTACGGGACCAGGACGACCTTGGTGATAAAGGCCGAACCCGCCCACATAAGGAGCTCCTGCGCGCCGGTGGTGACACCGAGCGTGGCGAGCAGGCCCACGAGCACCAGCGACTGCACCGCATACCAGCGGATGGAGTGCTTAATGTTCTTGGAGATGACCACCATGGTGGACGTGACAATCAGAAGGCCGCCAAGGATGTTGACGATCGAATAACCCATGTCGTTCTACCTCCTAACCGATCCAGCTGGCCGAAAGCGGGCCGCTGACGATAACCATGATGATGAGCACGATGAACACGAATGCCATCGCCTTGGGGAGCGGGGCTCCCGCGGCGACCTCTTCGCTGGGCTCACCGGGCAGGCAATAGCCCATCCACTTGAGGAACCAGGCGAAGGTGGCGACGGTCTCGGCGACCATGATGCACACGAGCACCAGGATCGCAACGTTGCCGGCACCGACGGAGAAGCCGCCGGCGATAATCTGGAACTTCGAGAAGAACGTGTTCATGGGCGGCACGCCGGCAATGGCGAGCGCCGCCACACCAAAGCCCACGCCCGAGATCGGATACTTCTTTACGATGCCGCGCAGCTTGGGCAGCATACGCGTACCGAGCGTAAAGGAGAACGAGCCGGCGATCAGGAAGAACAGGGTCTTGGCAAACGCGTGGTTAAAGATATGGCAGACCGCGCCATCAAAGGCGAGCTGGCTGCCAAAGACCGAAAGGCCCAGGCCAAAGAACACGTAGGAGAGCTGAGCGATCGTGGAGAAGGCCAGCAGGCGCTTCATATCCTTTTGCGGCAGGTACATGAGGAAGCCAAAGAGCATGGTGACCATGGCGTCGACAACGGCGACCCAGCCCACAATCTCGGGAACCTCACCGGCAGAGACAAGGGCGCGGGCGAACACGCACACACCGACCTTAACCATCGAGGCGCCGTGCAGGTAGGCCGAGACAGGCGTGGGGGCCTCCATGGCCGAAGGCAGCCACATGTACATGGGAACCTGTGCGGACTTTGCCCAGGCCGCGAACAGCACGAGCAAAAGGACGATGGCCTTAAGGTTGGAGTCCAGGCCGGCAATCGCGGTGATGGCGAAGGTACCGGTGTGGGCGAACACGATAGCGGCACCCAGGTACAGGCCGAGCGCGCCGATATGCGTGATGATGAGGGCCTTCATGCCGGCCTTCTTGGCGGTGGGGCTCATGTAGTAGCTGATGAGGCCCCAAGAGCACGCGCCCGTGATCTCAAAGAACACGAGCTGGCCCAGCAGGGTCGAGCTGTACACAAGACCGGCCATGGCACCGATGAAGGTCGCGAGGTACGCATAGAAGCGACGGCGCGGCGCATCGGGGTGCTCACGGTTGTTCTCGCTCATATAGGGAATCGAGTAGATCACGACGAGCAGGCCGATGCCCACGAAGGCGGGCGCGAGCAGCGTGCTCATGCGATCGAAGGTGAAGCCCATGACGAGGGTCTGCCCAAACGAGATCAGGGGGACCTGCGTATCGGGCATGCCGGCGCCGGCGAAGTTCGCGGCGAGGGCGATGGTGCACACCGTCGAGACGGCAGCACCCAAGACGCTGAACCACTTGGCGTACGGACGGGGGAACAGGGCGACAAGCACCGAGGCCACCATCGGGGCCGCGATAGCGACCAAGCCGAGAAGGGACAGACTGACTGCGAATGACATTGTTTCTCCCTTCTCCTACACGCCGACGACCACGAAGACAAACGCCAGAACGGCGATGCCCACGACGGCCCAGGTCTGATTGCCGAGCACCTTAAAACGCGAGCGCGAGCAGGAGTTCTCGATCACGCCGCATACGACAAAGTCGATCAGGCACTTCACCAGGAAGATGACCGCGCCCAGAACGGCGGCGGCGCCCACGGTCGCGGGCTCGCCCCAAGGGATGAAGATTGCGCAGAACCAAGCGACGACCAGGACCTGTTTCATGGACATGGCGAGCTTGGCCATCGCAAGCGACGGGCCGGAAAGCTCGGCGAGCGGACCTTCCTGGAGCTCTTGCTCGGCCTCGGCCTGGTCAAACGGCAGCTTGCCGAGCTCCATATAGCAGGCAATCGCAAAGGCGATGCCGGCGAGGATCACGGCGACCGGCGCGTCGACGGCACCCGTCATGATGTGCTGACCCATGGTGGCGATGTCGGTGGAGCCGCACACCAGGGCCGCGGCAAACAGCGCCAGCAGCATGGACGGCTCGATGAGCACGCTCATGAGCAGCTCGCGGACGCCGCCGATACCGGCGTAGGCGTTGGACGAATCCACACCGCAGAGGGCGAAGAAGAAGCGGGCGAGCGCCAGGCTGTACATGATGGTGATGGCGTCACCAAAGACCGGGATGGGGCTTTGCGCCGTAAAGAGCGGCAAGCCCATAGCGAGCATAAAGGCGACGGCGAAGAACAGCGGCGGCATAATGCGCAGCGCAAAGCTCGCGTCCTCGCTCTGGGACTCGGGGCGCGCAAAGAGCTTGGCCAGGTCGCGATAGTCCTGCATGATGCTGGGGCCGCGACGGTTGTGCATCTTGGCGCGAATCACGCGGCCAAGGCCGGAGAAGAACGGCGCGACGGCCATAACGACCACGCCCTGCAGAACGGCAAGTACGATGTTGTTCATGCTCTCCCCTCCTTAACCCATTTGCACGGCGAGCACGAGGAACACCACGAGTGCCGCGACGATGTAGCAGATATAGATGCTGTAGTTGCCGCCCTCGAGCTTAGTCGCGAGGTCGGCGAGCTTCTCGACGCCCTTATGCGGGGCATCGACGAGAACCTTGTCGGGTACGGGCTCCACAGCCTCGGCCACACCGGTGAGCTTCTGGAAGAAGTGCGCGATGGACCAGCAGACGGCCGTGCAGCGGTCGCGCAGCGTGTAGAGCGGCTGCATAAACCAGGACACCTCGGAGGCAAAGGTCGTGGCCACGACGGGCATATGCTCGTTGGGAGCATAGCCGCATGCCCACGGCTGGGACTTCTGCACCTTGCCGACGGTCTTGAGCTTGCGATAACCGCAGGCAAGGCCGACAAGCACCACGAGCGCAATAGCGATCGCGGGCGTGGAGGTGGCAGCGCCGGAGTACTGGTTCATGAGCTCCATGCCCTCGGCGGCAAACACGCCACCGTACGGATGCAGCACGGACGCGGCGACATCGACCAGCACGGGAACGATCACGGGAGCGCCAATGCCCAGCACGACGCAGATGGCCGCGAGCAGGCCCTGCGCAAACACCATGGGGGCGGGAACCTCCTTGGCATTGGCCGCGGCCTCGGAGCGGGGCGCGGAGGCAAAGGAGACGCCATAGGCCTTGACGAAACACGTGACGGCCAGCGCGCCGGTAATGGCAAGCGCGACGGCAGCAAACACGGCCACGATCATGACGGCCTTGTCACCCTGCATGGCGGCGTTAAACAGCGACTGGTAGGTAAACCACTCGGACACAAAGCCGTTGAAGGGCGGGATGGCCGAGATGGCAAGCGCGCCAATAAGGAAGCAGATGGCCGTTGCCGGCATACGGCGGAACAGACCGCCCATCTTCTCCATATTGCGCGTACCCGTGGAGTACAGCAGCGCACCGGCGCCCAAGAACAGCTCGCCCTTAAACATCGCGTGGTTAAACGTGTGGTAGAGGGCGGCCATCAGAGCCAAGACGGCGATGCCGACCGAGTCGAGCGCCATGGCGGCCATGGAGGCGCCGACGCCGAGCAGAATGATGCCGATGTTCTCGACGGAGTGATAGGCCAGCAGGCGCTTGATGTCATGCTCCTGCAGGGCGAAAGCCACGCCGAGGACCGACGAGATCGCACCGAAGACCATGACCATAAGGCCCCACCAGACCTGAACGCCCGAGGCGGAGAGCAGGTCGAGACCAACCTTGAGGATGCCGAAGATACCGATCTTGATCATGCCGCCGGACATGAGGGCACTCACGTTGGACGGCGCCTCAGGATGAGCCTTGGGCAGCCAGCCGTGCAGCGGGATGATACCGGCCTTGGCGCCAAAGCCAAAGAAGGCAAGCACGAAGCACACGGATGCGACCGCGGGGCTGAACTGCGTGGCGCGGAAATCCGCAAAGGCAAACGAGCCACCGGCGAAGTTGGTCATGGTGAGGAAGCTCGCCATGATGAGCACAAAGCCCACGTGCGCGATCACAAAGTAGAGCCAACCGCCATGGATGGAGTTCTCGTTCTCCTCGATCACGACCAGGAAGTACGAGGTCAGCGACATGAGCTCAAAGGCGACCAGGAACCAAAACACGTTGTCGGCGGTGATGACGAGCATCATGGACGCCACGAAGGTGTTAAAGAAGAAGCCGGCGCGGCCCTTTTTGCCCGGGTACTCATCAAAGTACTTGAGACCGTAGATCGAACCGGCAAACGCGAGCACCGAGATGAGCGCCACGAACAGGCCGGACAGCTGATTGAGCAGCAGCTGGAAATGGGCAAACGGGAAGAACACGATGGTGTCGACCGACGTGACATCGCCCAGCACGGCCTGGATACCGGCCACAAACGAAAGCACCGCGGCGACGGCGCCGATAAGGCAGCCGGCGGTCTTGGCAGCGTTATCGGCTTTGATCAGCAGAACCGAGGCGAGCGCACCGATGCACGAGACGGCAAGCGATGCGACAAACAGCGTCATGCTATCCATTGTTTACGCTCCCTTCTGCTTTCTCGGACAGGCCCTGGGCCACAGCGGTGACGTCGACAGCCGGACCGTTTTCGATCGAGCGCAGGCGCTTGGCCTCGTCGAGCTCGCGGTCGGCCGCGCCGCCCATGACGGTCAGCGCCTTGGTGGGGCACGCCGCCACACAATGCGGGCCGTCCGGATCGAAGGCGCACAGGTCGCACTTCACAGCGCAGGTGTACTGGCCGGGAGCCCACGTAAGCAGGCTGCTCAGGGACTTAGGATACGAAGGCGTCGGGTCGCACATGCCTGCGACACCGGCGATAGACGTGCCATCGGGATGGATGGCTCCAAAGGGGCACGCGATGGCGCACAGCCTGCACCCGATGCACTCCTGCTCCTTGACGTGGATGCGGTCGCCATCGTGCTCGATGGCATTCACCGGGCAAACCTCGGCGCAGGGGGCACCCTCGCAATGGTGGCAGGCAAGGGCGGCCGAAATACCGCCGGTCTTCACGAGCGCCAGGCGAGGCGTATCCTGAAGACCCTGCATCCGGTGGGCGTCGGCACAGGCGGACTGGCATGTTCCGCAGCCGATGCACCTCTCCGGGTTGATGTCGATGAAGCGGTTCATCCCCACTTCCTTTCAAAATAACGGGCCGGGCTCCCGAACGTACGGGACGCCCGGCCCAAAAAGCCAACGAGAACGGGACTACACGATTTGATTCACGTGCGTCTCGTCGTCGAACTTGGCGGCGCCGGGCTCAACATCCTGGGGAGCGGCGGCGTCCACCAGAGCCTGCTTGAGCTCGGTGTACTGGCGCTCGACTTCACCCTCGGCCCAAACCTGGTCGGCAATGGCGTCGACCTGGCAGGCGGAGAACTTGTCCTCGGGCGTATGCGAGACCGGGTCGACCTTGTGCATGGTCAGCTCGTTGCACTTGCCGATCCACCACTGGTAGGTCATATAGACCGTGCCCTTGTTGATACGGTCGCTCACGTCGGCGCGGCTGTATACCTGGCCGCGGCGGCTGTGAATCGAGACGATGTCGCCGTTCTTGATGCCGCGCGCCTGGGCGTCCGCGGGATTCATGCGGACAAAGCCGGGCTCGTCGGCAAGCAGCGCCAGCGTCTTGCAGTTGCCGGTCATCGAGCGGCAGCTGTAGTGGCCGACCTCGCGGACGGTGCACAGGATGAGTGGGTACTCATCGTCGGGAAGCTCGGAGGGCGCCTCCCAGTCGTGCGCCATCAGGTTGGCGCGGCCGTCCTTGGTGGTGAACTTGCCACCAGCGAACATGTCGGCCGTACCGTGGTCGTTCACATCGGTGCTCTTGACGGGCCACTGAGCGTAGCCGCCCTCGGGAGCCATCTTCTCGTAGGTCGCGCCCACAAAGTTGGGGCACAGGCTAATGCACTCGTTCCAGATCTGCTCGGTGTTGTCGTAGTGCATGGGGTAGCCCATGCGCGTGGACAGGTCCGCGAAGATCTCCCAGTCGTGACGGCACTCGCCCTTGGGCGGAACGGCCGCGTCAAAGTGCTGGAAGCTACGGTCGGATGCGGTAAAGACACCCTCGTGCTCGCCCCAAGAGGTGGCAGGCAGGATGACGTCGGCGAGCATAGTCGTCTGCGTCATAAAGATGTCTTGGCAAATGAACAGATCCAGCTCGGAGAGCGTCTTGCGCATACCGGCCGAATCGGGCTCGGTCTGGACCGGGTCCTCGCCGTAGTTGTAGAAACAGTGCACCTTGCCCTCGTCGACCAGGTGACCCAGGTCGGTGAGCTTGTAGCCCTCCTCGAGCGGGAGCTTTTCCTCGGGCACGCCCCAGGCCTTGGCAAACTTGGCGCGAGCGGCGGGGTCGGTGACTTTCTGGTAACCAGGGTACAGGTTGGGCAGCATGCCCATATCGCAGGAGCCCTGGACGTTATTCTGGCCACGCACGGGCGCGAGACCGGAGTTGGGTTTGCCGATCTGGCCGGCAACGCAGGCGATGGAGGCGATGGTGTGCACCGTCTTCAGGTTCTGCTTCTGCTGGCATACGCCCATGCCCCAGCCAATGATGGCAGAAGGCTTCGCCGTGGCGTACATCTCGGCAGCTTGGTGGATCAGCGCGGGCTCGACACCCGTGATGTCCTGTACGGATTCGGGAGTGTAGTTCTTGATGGTCTCCCACCACTCGTCAAAGCCGTTCGTATGCTCGGCGACGAATTCCTTGTCGTAGAGGCCATCGTTGACCAGACAGTTGGCAAAGGCGTTGAGGAATGCAACATTGCAACCGTTCTTGATCGGAAGGTAGATATCGGCGATGCGCGCAGTTTCGATATGGCGCGGGTCGGCGACGATGATCTTGCAACCCTTTTCTTTGGCTCGCACGATACGCCTTGCGACGATGGGGTGCGAATCGGCAGGGTTATAGCCGAAGAGGAAAATGCAGCCCGCATCCTCCATACCGGGGATGGAGCATGACATGCAACCTGAACCAACCGTGTCCATCAGACCGAGGACAGTAGGGCCGTGTCAAGTACGGGCGCAGTTGTCCACGCTGTGGGTGCCGATGCACGCACGCGTAAACTTCTGCATGACGTAGTTCGCCTCATTGCCGCCGCCTCGCGAAGAGCCGGTGGTCATGACAGCGTTAGGACCATATTCGTCAATTATGGCCTGCATCTTAGATGCGGTGAAATCCAGTGCCTCGTCCCAGCTTACGCGCTCAAGATCCGCGCCCTTGGTGCGGCGGATCATCGGGTGCAGTACGCGAGGAGTCAAGATCTTGGTGTCGTTGATGAAGTCGTAGCCGCTCATGCCCTTGAGGCACAGCTCGCCCTGATTGGTGATGCCGTTAAGCGGTTCGGTACCCACGACCTGGCCGTTTTGGACCAGGAGGTTAAACTGGCAACCGGCGCCGCAGTACGGGCAGATCACTTTATGCTTCTCCATGACACCCTCCTTCCTTTCTCTGCTACCGATTAATCGGTACGTATTTGACAATCGTTGGGCCTGTATGGCCGCCCGCCTACGCCTCGTTTTCGATGGTGGCGCGGGCACGCTCGGCGGTCAGCTCTGCCAGGCGCTCCTCGTCTACCAAGG
>CABVBR010000091.1 GCA_902496645.1 uncultured Collinsella sp. | reverse complement strand
CGTCCTTAAAGGCCTTGAACATACCGCGCGTCTTGCCGAGCTGCTTGCCCAGTGCGCGACTGCCCTTGTCCACGGCGACCGATCCCTTGTCATCGAGCACCTTGGCGCCCTTCTTGACCTTATCGCCTACCACGACACTGGCCTCGGCAGCCTTGGCGGCCGCGCCGCCCGAATACCCGAGCGCCTTGACCTCGTCCGAGACAATCATCGCACCGTTCTCGTAGCCGCGCAGCATCGTCGGCGGCACCTGCGTGTCGCCCACCAGCACGCTCGAAGCGGCACCGGCGGTCACGTAGAACATCTGCACAATACCCGAGCGCGGCTTGAACTCAACGTCCGAGCAGTAGCCCACGACATCGCCCGATTCCGTGCGCACGTCCATGCCGACCCAGATGATGCAATCGTCCAGGTTGATATCGAGGCGCTTGGCTGCGGCGGCATCATAGGTGCCCTTGACGTCGTCGACCGCGACAGCACCCTCATAGACGCCGATGGCATCGAGCGCCACAAAGCGGTCGGGACGCTCGATCATACCCGCGATATCGGACTGGCGGACCATAAAGCCCACCACGCGCGTGCCGCCCGGGGTAAAGACGGGAAAGTGAATCTTGCCGAGCTTTTTAGGGCTGCGCGGCGTGCCGTCCTTTTTGGTGCGCTTGTCTTCGGCAGGCTTACGATAAACCTTGACGCCGACAAAATCCCCTGCGCGCATTATGCCTCGGTCGAGGACTCCGTGGCCTCGGTGCCGGCCTCGGTGACGTTCTCGACCACGACGTCGGCAGCGGGCGTCACGTTGCCGCCCGAGATGGCATCGTTGAGCTGCTCGCGAAGCTGGTCCATGCGCTCGCGGGCCAGGTCGACCTTGGCGCGCAGGTCATCGGTCTTGGCGTCGACCATCGGGCCAAAGTCGTTGACCGCGGCACGGGCCTCCTCGGCGCTGTGCTCGTAGGTGTCACGCATGTTGTCCCAGGCGTCGTTGGCGATATCGGCAGCCATGGCACGGGTCTCGGCACCCGAGCGCGGGGCCAGGGCAACGCCGATGATAGCGCCGGCAGCAGCACCAAAGAGCGCACCGGAGACAAAGCTGAAAGTCTTTCCCATGATCATTCCTCTCCTGCGGGCACCTCGATGCCCACCGTTTGAATGCTGTCCATTATACCCGCAGCGCAACACTTGCCGTCCCGCTCATCTGCGTACGGTAACAGCGCAGGTACATGATGGTGATAAATGCGTGGACCTACTCCTGGGGCATGGTGGGCATGGCCATCGTGGCGGCCGGGTCCTCGCCGGCGCCATCGACGAGCGGCAGGCCGCCCTCGTGTGCCGAGCCGGACGGAGCCGTTGCCGCGCCGCCAAAGACGGCCGCGGGGGCCTCGTGGTTCTCGGCGACCGCGCCCTCGGTATCGATTGCCATCTGCGGCTCGTCGTCAAAGCTGGGGACGCCCTGGGGCTCGGCGGAAACGGGCTCGGCGGCGGCATCGACAGCAGGCTCGGTGTCGGCGTCGACAGGAGCGTCGCCCTCGGCCGCATCCTCCGCCACGTCCTCGCCGTTCGCAGCGGCAACGGCCTCGTGCGGGTCCTTGCCCGCGGCCTCGGCGCGCATGCCCAGCACCAGGTTGCGCAGGCCCGCGACTGTGCCCTCCACATCGGGGGCCGGCTGGTCGGCGTGCAGGTACGCCCAGTCCATCATAAAGGTGGCCGAAGACAGCGCGCCGATGGCCAGCGCATCATCGGGGCACGAAAGCTCAATCTCAAAGACACGCTCGTCATGCTCGCTCACGCGCGTGCGACCGCACGAGATGCTGCCGGCAAGACCGGTCTCGTTCATGAGCTCGACCGTCACGTGCTCCAGCAGATGGCAAAGCTCGGTCTGGCCCATGCAATCCTGGAATTCGCGGCCGGAGTCGCCCAGGCACAGGTGCTTGGCAATCGCGGGCACCAGGTAGTACACGCGCGCCGTGGCCTCGATATCCTCCGAGGTCATGAGCGGCATGCCGGGGTTCACCAGCACGTGCGCGCAAATCTTGTCCTCGCTGACGGTGACCTTAAGGATGTTGAACAGGCCTGCCATAACTCTCCCCTACTCGTCCTTGCCCTACTCGTCGCCGTCGTGCGGATCCGCAGAGCCCGCACCCGACGCCGCCGGCTTCTCTGCCGGGGACTCGGAATCCTTCTTATCGGTTTCGGCCGGAGCAATCACGCGAATGAGCGAGATGCGCTGGCCACGCATCGACTGTACCTTGAACTTGTACCCTGCGACCTCAAACACCTCTCCGATGTCGGGCACTGAGTCACAAAGCTCCAAAATCCAGCCGGCGATGGTCTCATAATCATCGCTTTCCTCGAGCGGCCAACCAAGCTCAATCGCGTCATCGCACGAAAAACGCCCATCGACGAGCCACTCACGGCGCGAGAGGCGCGTGAGGTACTTGTTGTCGGGATCGAACTCGTCCTCGATCTCGCCGACGATCTCCTCGACGATGTCCTCGATGGTGATGATGCCGGCCGTGCCGCCGTACTCGTCCACGACGACCACAATCTGGTCGTGCGAAGTCTGCATCTCGGACAGCAGCGGCAGGATGTCCTTGGTGTCGGGCACAAAGGTGGCATCGCGCAAAAAGCCAGCGATGGGCTGGTCGCCCTTGCCGTCGAGCGCGGGCTGGATCAGGTCCTTGATGTGCGCGATGCCCGCGACGTTGTCGGGATCCTCGTGATAGACGGGGATGCGGCTGAAGCCGGTCTGGCGCATGGTGGACAACACGTCGGCGACCGTCTCGTCGTCCTCGCACATGGTGGTGTCCACGCGCGGCACCATGACCTCGCGGGCAACGGTGTCGCCCAGGTCAAAGATCTCGTGGATCATGCGCTTTTCCTCGTCGAGCAGGTCGTCCTGCTCCGAGACCATGTACTTGATTTCTTCCTCCGAGACGTTCTGGCGGTCATCGGCGCTCTTGATGCGCAGGATGCGGGCCAGGCCGTCGGAGCAGGCACCGGTCAGCCACACGAGCGGGCGGGCGATCTTTTGGAACACGGAGAGCGGTCCCACGACCTGTTTGGATACGCCCTCGGCGTTAGCAAGGCCGATGCGCTTGGGCACGAGCTCGCCGATCACGATGGACACAAAGGCGACCGCGACGGTGATGATGACCGGCGCCAGGCCGCGCGCGATGGCGGAAAGCGGCGCGATGCCAAAGCTCATGAGCCATGTGGCGAGCGGGTCGGACAGGCTCGTCGAGGCGACGGCGGACGAGGCGAAGCCCACGAGCGTGATGGCGACCTGAATGGTGGCGAGCAGCTGGTCGGAATCGGCGGCAAGCTGGACGGCGCGCTCGGCGCGCTTATCGCCCTCCTCGGCATCGTGTTCCAACACGGCGCGCTTAGCCGTGGTGAGAGCCATCTCGGACATGGAGAAGTAGCCGTTGATAAGCGTTAAAACGAGCGTGGTAATAAGGGAGATGGTTATGTCCATCGGGAGTTTCTCGAACCTCCAAGATTCGGGACGTTGGGTAGTAAGCGTAGGTGACGGATAGGGCAATTGCGCCGGTTGCCCGTGCGAGCGGGGCCGTGGGCGTGGTCGCTAGATTACGAAGAGGATCACCGCCATGAACTGGAAGATGCTGCCGGCGAGCACCCACAAGTGGAAAACACTGTGCAGATAGCGCACGTTTTTGGCGATATAGAACGGCACGCCCACGGTATAGCACACGCCGCCGACAGCGAGCAGGGCAAGTGCCACGGGGTTGAGCAGCGACACGAGCTCGGGCAGCTTAAAGACGACGAGCCAGCCCATCAGCAGATAGACCAGGCCGCTTACCCAGTGCGGCTGACGCTCGCGCAAAAAGCACTCGAGTGCGATGCCGATGATGGCGATGGCCCACACGGCAAAGAACAGCGCAGGGCCGCCGTCGTTTGCGAGTGTGATGAGGCAAAACGGGGTATAGCTGCCGGCTATGAGCAGGTAGATGCAGCTGTGGTCGATGATGCGAAACACGCGTTTGGCGCGAGCGGGCTGAATCGCGTGATAGAGCGTGGAGGCCAAGTATTCGAGGATGATACTGACGCCATAGACAATCGCCGCGGCCATGTGGGCCGGGCCTCCGCCGCGCAGGGCAGCGAATACGATCAGGAGCACCAGGCCCGCGATACCCAGCAGGCAGCCGACACCATGGGTGACGGAGTTCATGATCTCCTCGCCCACCGTGTAGTGTGGAACGGCCGCGGTCTTGGGTCGCGGCTTAGAACTGTCGCTCGAATCGGACATGCCGGTTACATCCTCCAATGTAAAGAGTTCTCAACACTATATCAAAGCGTCTGGGTACATGCGAAATTTGCACCATACGTGACCCTTTGTTTACCCATTCTTTGCCTGTTGACGCGTCAACGGCGAACATCCATAATGCGCTTGTTTTAAATGTTGATGTATTAACATGTTATAGGAGAATACCGCATGGCTCAAAACGCACATTCCCATCGAAAGCTCAAGATAGCCGGCATCGTTGCACTGGTGGTTGTCATTGCACTGCTCGGATTTGCCGGCAACTTTCTGTTTGACTTCGCGCTAAATCCCCGCGCGCCATACACCATGAAGATGATGCAGGACGGCAAGGACGACAAAGAAAGTGAGCAGCCGGATGCCGAGGGAACCGAGGCGCGGGCATGGTTTAAAGAGAACCGCGAGAGCAGCAGCCTCACCGCAGATGACGGAACCGAACTTGCCGCTTGGTATTTTGCCGCCCCAGAGAGCACGCACAATTACGCTATCTGCCTACACGGATACACCGATGAGCCCATCGGTATGGCCCGATACGCCAAACGATTCCATGACCGCGGCATGAACGTGCTCGCGCCTGCCGCCCGTGCCCACGAGCGCTCCGGCGGCGACTATATCGGCATGGGCTGGCCCGAGCGGCTCGATGTCGTTGCATGGATTGGGCGGATCGTTCAGGCTGACCCCGAGGCGCGCATCCTGGTCTTTGGCGAGTCGATGGGTGCGGCAACCGCCATGGACGTCGCGGGGGAATCTCTGCCCGCAAACGTGAAATGCATTATCGAGGACTGTGGTTATACGAGTGTTTGGGACGAGTTTTCTCTGCAGCTCAAGGATGTATTTGGGCTGCCCAGTTTTCCTTTGCTCGATGTGGCCAACCTGGTGTGCAACGTGCGCGCAGGCTACGACTTTCATAAGGCAAGCAGTGTGGAGCAACTCAAACACGCGACGGTTCCCATGCTGTTTATCCACGGCGACCAGGACACCTTTGTGCCGTACGACATGCTCGACCAAAACTACGACGCGTGCGCCAGCAAGGTCAAGCAAAAGCTCACCATCCATGGCGCCACCCACGCCAAGAGCGCGCAAGTTGATCCCGAGCTCTACTGGAACACGGTCGACGACTTCCTCGACGAGAATTTTTAGGCAAATAGTACGGTTTACTGGTCTATCTGACCCCTAGCACTTCCGAAAAGCCGCCCGTGAGCGTTGTGCTCGCGGGCGGCTTTTGCTCAACTTACGCCACAGAGGCGCTTGTTTTGTCCAATAGTTAGGTGCTATTTGACCTCGATGAGCTCGTACTTGCTCGTGCCCAGGCCGATCTTCTCGGCATGCGCGATGCACGCGCGCCAGTCGGTATCGGGATGCGTGATGCAGAAGGGGTCGTGCGCCTGCTCGCCCTCCAGATGCTCGTGGTTGTGCTCCATCTTGGCCGCGCTATCGGTGAGCTCGGTGTTGGGCAGCGGCTCGGACGCCATGACGGCATCGGCGCAGGCCTGGTCGATGGCGACCGGGTCGAAGCTCGCGAACATGCCGATATCGTTGACGATGGGCGTGTCGTTTTCGGGATGGCAATCGCAGTTGGGGCTGATATCCATGGCAAGCGAAATATGGAAGCTCGGGCGTCCGTCGACAACAGCCTTCGTATACTCGGCGATCTTGTAGTTGAGCACGTCGGCCGCGGCGTCATAGCCGGGCTTGATGGCGTCCTGGTTGCACACGCCGATGCAGCGGCCGCAGCCCACGCAGCGATCGTGGTCGATAGCGGCGACGTGAACCGTGCGGGTGTTGCCGTTGGCAAGCTCGCGCTCGCGGGTGTCGTCAAACGAGATGGCGTTGTGCGCGCAGATGCGCTCGCAGGCACGGCAGCCCACGCAGTTGGTGGTATCGACGCTCGGCTTGCCGGCGGCGTGCTGCTCCATCTTGCCGGCGCGGCTGCCGCCGCCCATGCCCAGGTTCTTCATGGCGCCGCCAAAGCCGGCCTGCTCATGGCCCTTAAAATGGGTGAGGCTGATCACGATATCGGCATCCATGAGCGCCTGGCCGATCTTGGCCTCGTGCACATACTCGCCGCCCTCGACCGGGACGAGCGCCTCGTCGGTGCCCTTGAGGCCGTCGGCGATGATGATCTGGCAGCCCGTGGCATACGGGGTAAAGCCGTTCTGGTAGGCGGTGTCGATGTGCTCGAGCGCATTTTTGCGGCTGCCGACGTAGAGCGTGTTGCAGTCGGTAAGGAAGGGCTTGCCGCCCAGCTCCTTCACGACGTCCGCGACGGCGCGGGCGTAGTTGGGGCGCAAAAAGCTCAGGTTGCCCAGCTCGCCAAAGTGAATCTTGATGGCGACGAACTTGTTCTCAAAGTCAATCCGCTCGATGCCAGCGCGACGGATGAGGCGCTTGAGCTTGTCGAGCTGGCTCTCGCGAGCATGCGTGCGCAGGTTGGTGAAGTACACCTTAGCGGGTGCTGCGGGTGCAGTTGCGGTCATAGATCTATCCCCTCGGTCTATATGGCGTTACAGACATAGGAGATGGTACCCATTGGAGTGGGGTCAAAGTCAAGCGCGGCAGCGGGAGCACCTAGTCGTTGGGGACGTTCTTAAACGACTAGTCGTTAGGGACACTCTTTCGCTACCCGGCAGCTGGGGACGTTCCTTTCCTGCCGGCAAATGGGGACAGTCCTTGCCAACCTCGCCGGCGAGTCGGCGAATCGGCAAAGACTGTCCCCGATGACTAGTCATTTAAGTCTGTCCCCAATGACCACTCTTGGTCATTTAAGCCTGTCCCCAATGACTACTCTTGGACTTTGAGGGCCTCGGCCAGGGGGACACGCTTGATGGAGCGCGTGTGCAGCAGCGCCACGACCAGATAGGTCGCAAAACCAATGCCCACGCACGCCGCCATGGACCAAGCGGGCACATAGATCTCGATATTGCCGTTGTAGGCGAGCAGCATCAAGCGGAAGATGGCCGTGAGCGAGCCGATGATCACGGGCAGGCTCAGCACGAGCGACGCCGCCACGCACAGCGTGATCGAGCGGATGTACAGATGCGAGATCTCGCCATCGCGATAGCCAAAGACCTTCATGTAGCTGATCGACCGGGCGCTATGGTCGATGACCGCCTTGGTTAGCAGGTACATAAACAGCAGGAAGATAAACACCGCGAGCCCGACCATCATGCCGATCATTTTGCTCATCATGCCGATGAACTGGTCGCCCACGGCACGCATGTCGTCGGGCGTGGTGTCGCCGGCAAAGTAACGCGCATCGAGGTCGAGCTTCTCGTCGCTCACATAGCCGTTAAAGTAGGCGGCATCGTTGCCGAACAGCTCGTTAAAGTCGTCGATGCTCATATAGATATTCATGTCCGACTTTGAGCCCCAAGTGCAGTCCTTACCCGCGTACTCAAGGGAATAATTCCGAGCCTCGTATTTGTCGCGAAGCTCGACCTTCTGGCCCTCGCTCCAGCCAAACTTGTCGAGCAGGCCGCCGCCAAAGACGACGTGTCCGTCGCCGACGTCGAGGCCCTTCCAGTAGCGCGAGCTTGGCGAGACGCCGTAGACCGAAATCGTCTCCTCGCCGTTTCCGTCGCCGCGGTCGTACTGCAGCTGGTAGACAGCGTATTTCTCGGCCTGCGCAATCTTGGCCGCACCGTTGTCGGTCGTGTTGACCGGGTGGATGTCGTCGTTGTCGGCGTCGATCTTAGAGGCCTTGTCAATCAGGTCGATAGCCTCGTCGCGGTCGCAGCCAAGGGCCTCGGCAAGCTTATCGAGGCGCGCATAGAGCGCATCCTTCTTGTCCTGAACGTTCGCGAGCGCGCGCTGCGCCGCAGACAAGCTCTCGGCAGACGGAGATGCAGTCGCGGCATCGGTCGCCGCCTGCGCTGCATCGGCCGCGTCGTCAAGCTCGTCATCGGCATCCTGAGCGGCGGAAAGCAGCG
>CABVBR010000090.1 GCA_902496645.1 uncultured Collinsella sp. | reverse complement strand
CCCGTTCTCCATCGAGGGCCGCGAGCAGAAGACCTGGATGCTCATGGACTACGGTTCGGTCGTCGTTCACGTCTTCACTCCCGAGGCGCGCGAGTTCTACCGCCTTGAAAAGCTCTGGGGTGACGCCCCCCAGCTTCCCCTTGACCTCCTTTAGTAGTTCATTTGGGACGGGCTTTTTAGCTAACCTTTACCGTTCGCCGGTCAGTTGCGCCATTCGCAGCCGACCGGCTTTCTTTTTACCTAAGGGACTAATCGTTGAAGCGGGATTGTCGGCCGAAGGATAGGGCGGTGTCGCCAAACTTGTCTCGGACGGCGTCGATGGCGACGGAGAGGTCGCGGCGGTCGCTGGATTGGGCTCCGCGGTCATCGACCTCACAGAACAGGTCGGTTTGGATACCGCCTTGGTGGTTGAAGTCGCTCATGCCGATACCCGCCAGACGCACGTGCATGCCTTCTTGCCAGATATTGTCGAGCAGCTCGAGCGCTACGGCCACAAAGATATTCTCGTCGTCGGTGGGGTGGGGCAAGCGGCGCTGTGCCGTGCGTCCGCTACCGTAAGAGTATTTGAGCTTGAGCGTTACGGTTCCGCCCGTCAGCCCTTGACGACGTAGGCGGCGCCCAACCGACTCGCCCAGCAGCGCAATCGCCGCCTCGATATCCCCACGCTCAGTCAAATCCTTCGCAAAGGTGCGCTCATTGCTCACCGATTTAACTTCACGTTCCTCATCCAGGCTGGTGACCTCGGATACTTCGAGCCCCAAAGCGCGTTGACGCATGCGCTCGCCATTCACGCCAAAGATTGCAGCCAAGGTGGACTCTGGCGCGCGTGAAAGCTCGCCGAGCGTATAGATGCGCATGCGACGCAGCCGCTCCTCGGCCGAGCGCCCGATTCCGCTCATGGCGGACACGGGCAGTGCAGCCAAAAACCGCTGTTCCGTACCGGGGCGCACAATGGTCAGACCAAACGGCTTGTCGCGCTCACTTGCGATTTTGGCCACGGTCTTGTTGCACCCAACGCCGATGGAGCACGTCACCCCTAGCGCCGCAACGCGGTCGCTTATACGCCGCGCAACCAACAGTGGATCCTCGGGCGCAAAACGACCCGGTGTGATATCGATAAAGGCCTCGTCGATGGAAACGCGCTCCACGCGCGGTGTCTCATCGGCAAGGATCGCCATGACCTGTGCGCTCACCTCACGGTAGCGATCAAAGTGTCCGTGCGTCCAAATGGCCTGCGGGCACAGACGCCGCGCCTCGGCCGAGGCCATGGCAGAATGCACGCCAAAACGACGTGCCTCGTACGAACACGTGGACACGACGCCGCGTGACTCGGCGTCTCCACCCACGATGAGCGGCTTTCCGCGCCATTCGGGATGATCGAGCATCTCCACGCTCGCAAAAAATGCATCGAGGTCCATCAGGCCCACCGCTGGACCCGTCCAGGGCGGCGGCGTGACGCCCGCAGCATCCTCATAACCGTATGTATGTTCGCGTCTTTTCATGGCATGAGTATACCGCGCAGCTCATGTGGGGTGCGTGGATGTGCTTGCAAATCGCGAATTCTTGTCTAAGATATGGATTTGCCTTCGACTACACCGAAGAAGTTGGTCTCACGGACTTCACCTGCCCGCGTCGATGGCGTATTATGTTCAACTGTTTGTTTGTAGTTGCAGCCTAAAGCTGCTTGGTTGGAGGAGTTTCCTTTGGCAGTCAAGATTCGCCTTGCTCGTCACGGCGCTAAGAAGCGTCCGTACTACCGTGTCGTCGTCGCCGATTCCCGCGCCCCGCGTGACGGTCGTATCATCGAGGAGGTTGGCCGCTACAACCCGATGACCGCCCCCAAGACCATCAACCTCGACCTCGAGAAGATTGCTGACTGGCAGTCCAAGGGCGCTCAGCTCACCGACGCCGTCGCCGCTCTGGTCAAGGCCGCCAACGAGGGCGAGAAGACCGAGACCGTCGTCAAGAAGTCCAAGAAGCAGCTCGCCAAAGAGGCCGAGGCCGCTAAGGCTGCTGAGGGCGCCGAGGAGTAAATCGTGCCTGAGGTTGACGCTGCACAGCTCGAGGGTGAGGCAATGCTCTCAGATCGCATCGCCGATCTCGTCGAATATCTCGTTGTTCAGATCGTCGACGACCCGGATTCCGTGAGCCTCGAGGTCATCGATGGCGACGACGCCTCCACGATTGAGGTTTCGGTTGCCGAGGATGACGTCGCTAAGGTCATCGGCCGTCGTGGCCGTACCATTAAGGCCATTCGCACGCTCGCCCGTGCACTGGCCGCTCGCCTCGACACCGCTGTCGAGGTAGAGGTTCTGGGCTAGGACCTTGAGGTCCCAGTACAAAAACATCGCCCGTGTGGTCAAGCCGCACGGAAGGAAGGGGGAGGTCCTCGCGCAGCCGCTGCGGGGGCTTCCTTCTGTATTGGAGCCGGGTATGCGTGTTGCCTTGACGCCGCCGGCGCTCAAGCGCGACCGTTTTTGCACGGTCGTGTCCGTCACCGATACGGGCGATGGCGATCTGGTCTCGTTTGAGGGCATAGACGACTTGACGGCCGCCGAGGGCATCACCGGATGCTATGTGCTGGCCAATCGTGACGACTTCGAGCTCGATTCGCTCGACGCCGCCTATACCGACCTCATGGGTCGCGAGGTGGTCGACGAGCGCTTTGGTTCGCTCGGCACGATTGTCGAGATCATGTCGACGCCCGCCAACGATGTTTGGGTTGTCGAGGGCGATCGGTACGGCGAGGTGCTGATTCCCGTGGTCGAGCAGGTTGTGCTCGATCTTCCCGACACAGGAACAATTTCCGTCCACGTTATGGACGGCTTGATCGATATGGACAAGTAGGGAGGACAGCATGCTGATTGAGACCCTTTCGGTCTTTCCCGAGATGTTTGAGCCCGTCATGTCCACGTCGATTTTGGGCCGCGCCCGCAAGGCCGGCCTTTTTGATTTTAAGGCGTATAACCTGCGCGACTGGACGCACGATCGTCATCGTACCGTCGATGACGAGCCCTACGGCGGCGGGCAGGGCATGCTCATGAAGGTCGAGCCTATTGCCGAGGCCATCGAGGCTATTAGCTCCGAGGGTCCTAAGCCCACCGTGGTGTTTTTTACCCCCTGTGGCGAGCCCTTTACACAGCATGTGGCCGAGCGCCTGCTCAAAAGCGAGCGCTTGCTGTTTGTGTGCAGCCGTTACGAGGGTGTCGACGAGCGTGCCTATGCGTATGCCGACGAGCGCCTGTCGATCGGCGATTACGTGCTCACGGGCGGCGAGCTTCCCGCTATGGTCGTTGCCGATGCCGTCGTACGCCTGATTCCCGGCGCCCTTGGTGACGAGATGAGCAACGTCGACGAGTCGTTCTCGACCGCCGAGGACGGAGGCCTGCTCGAGTATGCGCAGTACACTCGCCCTGCTGAATTCAACGGCGAGGGCGTGCCGCCGGTGCTCGTGAGCGGTGACCATGCCAAGGTTGACGCCTGGCGCCGTAAGAATGCCATCGAGCGCACCTGCCGCTGGCGTCCCGACCTGATCGAGACGGCACGGCTTACGCCCCAGGAGCGCGCATACGCGCAGGAGATTCTGGACGCTTCGTATTCGCAGAGCGAGGAGTGAGAATGGTTCCATCGCAGCATTCCGCGTTGAGGGGCGCTTTTGAGTGGGTCGCGGTCATCGCGATCGCGCTCGCCGCCACCTTCTTGATCCGCACCTTTGTGGTCGAGCCCTTTGTGGTGCCCACCGGCTCCATGGAGGACACGATCGAGATCGGCGATCAGATTCTGGCGCAGAAGGTGACGCTCGAACTCGGACAGCTCGTCAAACAGGGCGATATCGTGGTGTTTCACAACCCCGATGCCACATCCGAGCATGACGTGCTGGTAAAGCGCGTCATCGCCACGGCCGGCCAGACGGTCGACCTTCAGGACGGCAAGGTCGTCGTCGACGGCCAGGCGCTCGATGAGGACTATACGACCGGCATGAGCTGGCCGCTTTCGGTCCAGGCGCCCGCCGCCCAGGTGAGCTATCCCTACACCGTCCCCGATGACTGTGTGTGGGTGATGGGCGACAATCGAGAGAACTCTGCCGACTCACGCTACTTTGGTCCCGTCGATCGCTCCGATTTGATCGCTGTGGCGCTTGTGCGCTACTGGCCACTCAACCGCATCGGCGCTATCGATTAAAAACCGCTATAGTACAGTACCTAACCGTGTAATCGTTTCGACGAGGGGATATTAGAGGCATGAACGCTTCATCGCTTTCCTTCCAAGACATCATCCTGCGCCTCCAGCAGTACTGGGGCGAGCAGGGCTGCGTCATTATGCAGCCCTATGACTCCGAGGTCGGTGCCGGTACCTTCCATACCGCGACCACACTGCGCTCGCTCGGTCCCGCCGAGTGGCGCACCTGCTATGCTCAGCCTTGCCGCCGTCCCGCCGACGGCCGCTACGGCGAGAACCCTAACCGCATGCAGCACTACTATCAGTTCCAGGTGCTCATCAAGCCGTCGCCGGTAAACGCCCAGGAGCTCTACCTGGGTTCGCTGGCCGCCATTGGCCTGGACCCCAACGACCATGACGTCCGCTTTGTCGAGGACGACTGGGAGAGCCCGACCTTGGGCGCCTGGGGCCTTGGCTGGGAGGTCTGGCTTAACGGTATGGAGGTCACGCAGTTTACGTACTTCCAGCAGGTGGGCGGTATCGAGGTCGACCCCGTGCCCGTCGAGATCACCTATGGCCTGGAGCGTATCGCCATGTACGCCCAGGGCGTCAACTCCGTTTACGACCTAGTGTGGAGCTACCTGCCCGACGGTACGCCCATGACTTACGGCGACGTGTTCCTCGAGAACGAGCGCGAGTTCAGTGCCTATAACTTTGAGGTTGCCAACGTCGAGATGATGCGTCAGAAGTTTGACGACTACGAGGCCGAGTGCCATTCCTGCCTGGAGCGCAAGCTGCCGCTGCCCGCATACGACTGTGTCATGAAGTGCAGCCACGCCTTCAACCTGCTCGATGCCCGCGGCGCCCTGTCCGCGGTCGAGCGTGCCAACTACATCCTGCGCGTCCGCGCCGTCGCCAAGGCGTGCTGCGAGGCCTACATGGCCGAGGTCGCCGGAGTCAACGAGAATGCCGACCAGGAAGGCGAGGTGGCGTAAGCCATGGCAGACGCTAAGGATTTCCTGTTTGAGATCGGTACGGAGGAAATGCCCTCTGCACCGCTGAACAATGCCGTCAAGCAGCTTGGTACCATGATCGCCAAGGGTCTCGACGAGGCCGGTCTGGCCCACGGCGAGGTCCGCGTGATCTCGAGCCCGCGTCGCCTGGCTGCGCTCGTTGCCGACGTCGCCACCGCGACCGATGAGGTTCACGAGGTCAAGCGTGGCCCCGCGGCAAACATCGCCTTCGACGCTGACGGTAACGCCACCAAGGCCGCCCAGGGCTTCGCCCGCAAGTGCGGTGTGGCTGCCGAGGATCTGGTCCGTCGCGAGGACACCGACGGCCGTGAGTACGTCTTTGCCGAGAAGAATATCCCTTCCGCACCGGCTACGCCGATTCTGACCGCTCTGTGCGAGAAGACCATCGCCGGCCTGCAGTGGCCCAACTACCGCTCTCAGCGCTGGGGTCACGAGCACGCGACCTTTGTTCGTCCGGTCCGTTGGATCTGCTGCCTTCTGGGCGAGGATGTTGTGCCCGTGTCGTTTGCCGACGTGACGAGTGGCAACACCACGCGTGGCCATCGCGTGCTTGGCCCCGGTGACCATGTGGTCGCCAGCCCCGCTGTTTACGAGCAGGTGCTCGAGGATGCCGGCGTGCTTTCTGCCGAGCGCCGTCGCGAGGCGATTCTCGCCGGTATCGCCGAGGTCGAGGCTGCGCGCCCCGGCTGCCACGTCGATACGCCTAAGAAGGTCTTTGAGGAGGTTATCAACCTCTGCGAGTGGCCGACGGTGCTCGTCGGTACCTTCGATGAGGAGTTCCTCAAGGTTCCGCACGAGATTATCTGCGAGTCCATGCTCACCAATCAGCGCTACTTCCCGATCTATGACGGCGAGGGTAAGCTCACGCGTGAGTTTGTGGTCGTTTCCAACAGCAAGCCCGAGAACGCCGAGCGCGTGATTGACGGCAACGAGCGCGTCGTGCGTGCCCGTCTGGACGACGCCAAGTTCTTCTACGAGGAGGACCTGAAGATCTCCCTCGACGAGTTCCGTGAGCGTCTGGCCAAGGTTGCCTTCCAGGAGAAGCTCGGTAGCGTGCTCGCCAAGTCCGAGCGCATCGAGCAGCTCGCGCTCGCTATCGCCCGCGAGGCTCACCTGGGCGCCCATCTTGCCGCCGACGCCGCTCGCGCCGCGCACCTGTGCAAGGCAGACCTGGTGTCCAACGCCGTCGTCGAGTTCACGAGCCAGCAGGGCGTGATGGGCGGTTATTACGCGACCGCGATGGGGGAGAACGACGAGGTCGCTCACGCTATTCGCGATCACTATCGTCCCCGCTTTGCCGGCGACGAGCTACCCGAGGGCACCGCTGGCTGCATCGTGGCTTGCGCCGACAAGCTCGATACCATTGCCGGCATCTTTGCCATCGGCGAGCCCCCGACCGGCTCTTCCGACCCGTACGCGCTGCGTCGTGCCGCCATCGGCATCATCAATATCCTGCGCGACCGTCTGCCGATCGACCCCACGTCGCTCATCGACTTTGCGCTCGAGCTCTATAGCGAGCAGGGCATTGAGTTCGACGCCGCCGAGGTCGCCCAGCAGGTTCGCGACTTCTTCCACGGCCGTTTGGTGAGCATGGCCCGCGACGAGAAGATCCCGGCCGACACCGTTGCCGCCGTTTCCGCGGTGCACATCATTGCCCCGTCGGTCTTCTTCGCCCGCTGCGCCGCCCTCGATGAGGCCCGCAAGAACGACGCCGAGACCTTCGACAACCTGGCGACCGCTTACGCCCGCGCGGCGCATATCTCCAAGCCCGAACTGGGCGCGGAGTACGATCGCGCTCTGATGGGCGAGGTCGAGCTTGCGCTTGCCGACGCCTCTGAGGCCGCTCAGACCGCCGTCGATGCCGCTCTCGCCGCCGAGGATTATCCTTCCGCGTTTGCCGCCCTCGCCGCCCTACGCGCGCCCATCGACCGTTTCTTTGACGAGGTTATGGTCATGGACAAGGACGAGCAGCTCCGCGATAATCGCCTTAAGCTGCTCAACCGCTTCGAGGCCGTTTTCTCCGGCATCGCCAACATCGGTGAGCTTGCTCGCAAAAAGTAAGCTAGCCTGCGCATAAGCGCAAAAGGAGCCCCGCATGGATTGCCCGGTCACCGCTCGTCCCACCGTTATCGTTATCTCCGACTCGCTCGGTGATACCGCTTGTGAGGTGGTGCTTGCGGCGTCCGGGCAATTTGATGAAGGGGCTTTTCGTGTTTTACGTCTGCCTAAGGTGACCTCGGTGGAGCAGGTCAAGTCGTTTGTGGGCCCGCGAGTTGATGCCGACCATCGCGATATCGCCGTGTTCCATACCATCGTCGATCCGGCGCTTCGTGCTCGCGTGCTCGACTACTTGGGCATGCTGCACATTCGCTCGGTCGACCTGATCGGCCCGACGCTTGCGGTGCTGTCTTCGCTTATTGGCGTGCCGCCAAAAGGAGTGGCGGGTGTGATTCACAAGACCGACGATCGCTATTTCCACCGCATCGAGGCCATGGAGTACTTCGTTGAGCACGATGACGGGCGCGGCTGCGATGATTTGTCGGATGCCGATATCGTGCTGCTGGGCGTGTCGCGCACATCCAAGACACCGCTGTCGATGTATTTGGCCTTTCAGGGCTACAAGGTCGCCAACGTTCCGTTGGCGCACGGTATGGAGCCGCCCAAGTCGATTTACGAGGTCGATCCTATGCGTCTCTTCGGTCTGATTTCGACCGTCGATGTGATTTCCGAGATTCGCGATAGCCGCCTGGGCGACGACTATGCCCGTGCCGTTGCCGGCTCCTATGCCGAGCCCGAGAGCGTGCGCAGTGAGCTCGAGGAGGCTCGTGCCCTCATGAAGCGCCTGGGTTGCTTTGTGGTGCGCACTGACGGCAAGGCGATCGAGGAGAGTGCCTCCGAGATCATCGCTCATATCGAAGAGATTCAAGAGGCAATAGCTCGCCGTGCCGCCCGCCGCGCCCAACAAAAGTAGCTTATTGGATTAGCTTAAAATACCTGATACTGATAAAGCGATTTAGCAAATAACTTGCATTTGACCTGCGAGTCTCTTGTAGTGGTATCTTCATAAGGTAACCACCTTTACCTACCGTTTACCGCTAGTTTTAGCACGTTTACCAAACCGCGTATCCTCTGCTCAAGTCCGTTCAAAACCCGCCGTATAGTTCCCTCACGGCCCGCATCCGGTGGGTCGATTCGTTACCACGGTCGTGCGTGTAAGTGCATGGAAGGGGAAGTATC
>CABVBR010000089.1 GCA_902496645.1 uncultured Collinsella sp. | reverse complement strand
AGATTTTCAAAGAAGCGGTCGGCGCGCAGTGCGCCGACCGCCGATATATGGGATCTGATATTTTCTACCAGCTAGGGCCTCTTACTCGTCTAGGAGATCCTCTGGCATTTCGTTGCCGTCGCCTAGGTCGACCGGGGCCTCTTCGGCGTCGGTTGCGGCCTCGGCGCCTTCGCCTTCGGGCTTCTCCTTGGCGGCCGTCATGCGGGCTACGGCGCAGATGCGGTCGTTGTCGTCGACGGTCATCATCTTGACGCCCTGGGTGGCGCGGCCAGTCTGGCTGATCTCGTCGGTCTTGACGCGAATGACCGTCGCGCCCTCCGTCACGATGAACAGCTCGTGCTGCGGGCCCACCGTCTTCATGGCCGCGAGGTTACCCTTACGCTCGGTCATTTGGATGGTGTAGACACCCTGGCCGCCGCGGTTCTGCTCCGGGTAGTCCGCGACCGGCGTGCGCTTGCCGTAGCCACGCTCGGTGATGACGAATAGATCGCCGTTGCCGTTAGTGACTTCCATGCCCAGAACGCTCACGCCGTCCTTCATACCGATACCGCGAACGCCGCTGGTATCGCGGCCGGTGGCGCGCACCTGCTCCTCGGAGAACATGATCGCCTTGCCCGCGGTGGTGGCCAGGATAATCTTGTCGCCCTCGCGCACGCGGCGCACGTTCAGCAGCGCGTCGTCGTCACGCAGGTTGATAGCGATCAGGCCGTCGCGACGGCTGCGGTCATATGCGCTCATCACGGTCTTCTTGACCATGCCGCTCTTGGTGGCAAACATCAGATACTCGTCGGCAGGGAACTCGCGGCAGCTGATGACGCTCGCGATCTTCTCGCCCTCCTCGAAAGGCAGCAGGTTGACGATCGCGGTACCGCGCGCCTGGCGCGTACCCACCGGCAGCTCGTGCACCTTCAGGCGATAGACCTTGCCCTTGCTCGAGAAGAACAGCACGTACTCGTGCGTGGACGCGATGAACATTTCGTCGATGACATCGTCCTCTTTGAGGTTGACGCCCGACACGCCCTTGCCGCCGCGTTTCTGGGCGCGGTAGGCGGCCACCGGGATGCGCTTGACATAGCCGGTGTGGGTGATGGTCACGACCATGTCCTCGTCGGCAATGAGGTCCTCGACGTCCAGGTCCTTCTCGACCTGGCTGATCTCGGTGCGGCGCTTATCGCCAAACTTCTTGGAGATCTCGCGCATCTCTTCCTTAATGACGCCCAGGATCTTCTCCTCGTGCGCCAGCAGGTCCTCGTAGTAGGCGATGGCACGGCGCAGGCCGTCCAACTCTTCTTGGATCTTGTCGCGCTCCAGGCCGGTCAGGCGGCGCAGCTTCATCTCGAGGATGGCCGTGGTCTGCTCGGGCGTAAAGCCAAAGCGCTCGATCAGGCGGCTGCTGGCCTCGGAATCGGTCTGCGAGGAACGGATGATGCTGATGACCTCGTCAATATGGTCGAGAGCCATCAGGTAGCCCTCGAGGATATGCGCGCGGGCTTGGGCCTTCTTAAGGTCGAAGCGGGTGCGGCGGGTGACGACGTCGACCTGGTGATCGATGTAGTGCTGCAGCATCTCGCGCAGGCTCAGGCATTTGGGAACGCCGTTGACGAGCGCCAGGTTGTTGGCGCCGAAGGTCGTCTGCAGCGAGGTGTACTTATACAGGTTGTTGAGCACGACCTGCGGAATGACGCCCTTCTTGAGCTCGATGACCAGACGGATGCCCTTCTGGTTGGACTCATCGCGCATGTCCGAGATGCCCTCGATGCGCTTGTCGTTGACGAGCTGGGCGATCTTCTCCTGCAGGGTGCCCTTGTTGACCATGTAGGGAATCTCGGTAAAGACCAGGCGGTTGCGGCCGGTCTTGGTGGATTCCACGTGGGCCTTGGCGCGCACGGTAATGGAGCCGCGGCCGGTCTCGTAGCTCTGCTTAATGCCGGCGCTGCCCATGATGATGGCGCCGGTGGGGAAGTCCGGACCGGGCATGATCTGCATGAGCTCGTCGACAGTAGCGTCGGGATTATCGATCAGGTAGCAGGTTGCCTCGATCGCCTCGGTGAGGTTATGCGGGGCGATATTGGTGGCCATGCCGACGGCGATGCCCTGGCTGCCGTTGACCAGCAGGTTGGGGAAGCGCGCAGGCAGTGCCACGGGCTCGGCGAGTGATTCGTCGTAGTTGGGCTGCCAGTCGACGGTGTCCTTCTGCAGGTCACGCAGGAGCTCCATGGCGGGCTTTGCCAGGCGGCTCTCGGTGTAACGCATGGCGGCGGCGCCGTCGCCGTCGATGTTGCCGAAGTTGCCGTGACCGTCGATGAGCGGCGTGCGCATGGAGAACCACTGCGCCAGGCGGACCATGGCCTCATAGACCGCGGAGTCACCGTGCGGATGGTACTTACCGATAACTTCGCCGACCGTCCAAGCGGACTTCTTGTGCGGACGATTGGGGTAGATGCCGCTCTCGTTCATCGCGTACAGAATGCGGCGGTGAACCGGCTTTAAGCCGTCGCGCACGTCCGGCAGGGCGCGCGCCGTGATGACCGACATCGAATACTCGATGAACGACTGCTTCATCTCACGGCCGAACTCCGAAATCTGGAGCTGGCCGCCGTTTATATCCTCGCCGGCAGAGGCACCACGGTCGACTTCGCCAAAGCTCTCCTCGAGCTCACCGTCGTCGTCTTCTTCCTCATCATCATCGGCATCGGGGTTATAGGCATCCGGATCGCCGTCCTCGCCCTGCTCAGCGCGGGCAAGCAGGCGCTTCAGATCATCGGGCATACCAGCGTCGCCGGCCTCGTCCATACCCTCGTTGTTGTTGATATCGTCTGCCACGTTACCTCCTCATGGTTTGCGTGGTCCATTAGTTCCCTACCACGGAGACGGATTACCGGGAACACCGGATAACCCTCCTAGGTTTTCCAGGTGCCCCAGGTTGCCCTGAAGGATGAGGGCGCACGCCTTGCGTGCGGCGCCCGAAATCCTGAAGGGCAAGATGGGGTGCCTGGGAAAGCTAGGCGTCTAGGAAACGTGCATCATGCGCGTGCTTCTCGATGTACTCACGGCGATAGCCGACCTCGGAACCCATCAGTTCGCGCACGGCACGGTCCGCCACCACGGCGTCCTCGATCGACACGCGCTGCAGAATGCGGGTCTTGGGATCCATCGTCGTCGAGGCAAGCTGCTTGGGATCCATCTCACCCAGGCCCTTGTAGCGCTGGACGGTATAGCCCTTGCGCTTCTTGGTGATCTTGCCGTCCTTGGCCTTGCCGTCCTCGTCGTTGTCGTCGGGGTTCAGCCCCAGGCTCTGGATGGTATCGCGCAGGATCTCGTCTTCGGGCTGGCGGCCGTTGGGATACACGTAGTGAATCTTGTTGCGTACCTTAATGCCAAAGATGGGCGGGCAGGCAACGTAGACATAGCCGGCATCGATCAGCGGACGCATGTACTTGTAGAAGAACGTCAGCAGCAGGATGCGAATGTGCGCACCGTCGACGTCTGCATCGGTCATGATGATGATCTTGTGGTAGCGCGCCTTGGTGATGTCGAAGTCGCCGCCGTCACCGGCACTCGTCGTGACGCCGCAGCCAATCGCGGTGATCAGCGACTGGATGGTGTCACTCGAAAACGCGCGATGGTCGCCCACGCGCTCGACGTTCAAAATCTTGCCGCGCAGGGGCAGAATCGCCTGGATGTCTCGGCGACGGCCGTCCTTGGCCGAACCGCCTGCCGAGTCGCCCTCTACGATGAAGAGCTCGGTCAGCTCGGCATCGCGCACCGAACAGTCGGCGAGCTTGCCGGGCAGCGACGCCGTCTCGAGCAGGCTCTTGCGGCGGGTCGCCTCGCGTGCCTTGCGGGCGGCGTTGCGTGCCTTGCAGGCCTGCTGGGCCTTCTTGACGATCTCGCGGGCGGGCTTGGGATGCTCTTCGAGGTAATCGGCCAGACCGTCGGTCACGATCTTGAGCGTCAACGCGCGCATGTAGGAGCTGCCGAGCTTAGCCTTGGTCTGCCCCTCGAACTGCGGGTCGGGCAGCTTGACCGAGATAACGGCCGAAAGGCCCTCGCGCACGTCGTCGCCGGTCAGATTGGCGTCCTTCTCCTTGAGCAGGTTCTGCTTGCGGGCGTAATCGTTGATCACGCGGGTGAGTGCGGTACGGAAGCCCTCGAGGTGCATACCACCCTCGGGGGTGTAGATGTCGTTGGCAAACGACATGACGTTCTCGCCGTAGCCGCTATTCCACTGCAGGGATACCTCGACCTCGCCCATTTTGGTCACAGGCGCATCCGGGTCCGATTTTCCCTCGATGTAGATGGGTTCCTTAAAGGCTTCGGGGACATCCTTGCCCTCGTTGAGGAACTTGACGAAGTCGATGATGCCGCCGGCATAGCAGAACTCCTCCACATGGGGAGTCGCCTCGCGCTCGTCGGTCAGCACGATCTTGAGGTTCTTGTTGAGGAACGCCGTCTCTTGCAGACGGTTGTGCAGCGTATCGAAATCGTAGATGCAGGTCTCGAAGATCTCGTCGTCGGGCCAGAAAGAGACGGTGGTACCCGTCGTCTCCGAAGTGCCCACGACCTCCATCTTCTTGACAGTCTTGCCGCGCGAGAACTCCATCTCGTAGATGCTGCCGTCGCGGCACACCTGAACGACCACACGCTTGGACAGCGCGTTGACGACGGAGATACCCACGCCGTGCAGGCCGCCCGAGACCTTGTAGGCCGAGTTATCGAACTTACCACCGGCGTGCAGAATCGTCATGACGACCTCGAGCGTCGGGATCTTTTTGATGGGATGCTCGTCGACGGGGATGCCGCGCCCGTTATCGACGACCGTGATGGAGTTGTCGGCGTGGACCGTCACCTGAATCTCGGTGCAGAAACCGGCCATGGCCTCGTCGACGGAGTTGTCAACGATCTCCCACACCAGGTGATGAAGACCGCTGGCGCTCGTCGAGCCGATGTACATGCCCGGGCGCTTACGAACGGCCTCGAGACCTTCGAGAATCTTAATCTCGCCGCCATCGTAATCGTTTTCGTTTGCCACACGTCCTCCTTCAGTTAAGAAAATGTGTACAGCTTTACTAGTTTATCGTAAAAAAATACCCTCGGGGACGAGGGTATTTGGCTCTACAAGGCCACCAGATGCGATTTAAGGCTCTTTTTTGCCCTGCGTGCCCTTGGCCCACTCGGCACTGGCCCTCATGGCGTTCTCGAGGGCCTCGCGCAGTTTTTGGTCCTCGATGGGTGCCACTTGGCGCTCAATCTCGGCTCGCTCGGTCTCGTTTAGGTCGGCATGCGGGGCCGGCGGGCACGCGTTCTCGGCCGGACGCAGGCGCTCCTTGGCAGCGGGCGGTGTGTGACCGGGAGCGGTCGTCTTGAACACCAGGCCGTCCACATGGGCTCCGGCGCGCTCCATGCGCGCTCGGATGATCTCGCGCAAGAGCGTCATCTCCTGTGTCCATGAGGGCGAGTCGAGATACACCAGCAGTTCGTTAGATTCGGGCAGATAGCGCAGACCCGTCACATGGCGCCCCTCGCGCGTGCCCGCACACACCGTGTTCCAGGCACGATAGATTGCGCGCGACTGCTCGGCGGCCTCCATCTGCGCACGGCGCTCAGGGGTCGCAGCCGCCAGGATGCGCTGGCGCTCTGCGTTCAAAAAGCCACTGAAGGCGACCGTTTCGCTCTCGCGCTCGTAATTAGCACGTCTCACCCATGCTCACCACCTTGGCTCGATCAAGCAGGTCATCGGTAAAATACCCCAGATTGGTGGTGGTTATGACCGTCTGGATGTCGTCGCCGATCAGCCGCAGAAAAGCACCTCGGCGTTCGCCGTCGAGCTCGCTCATCACGTCATCCAAAAGTAGCAGCGGCGCGGTGCCCAGGATATCGCGCGCCACCGCCACCTCCGCCACCTTCCAGGCAAGCACCAGCGTTCGCTGCTGGCCCTGGCTGGCAAATGAACGGGCCGATCGACCCGCGACGGAAAACTCAATCTCGTCGCGATGCGGACCGACGAGCGTCACGCCGCGACGGATCTCCTCGTCGGCGCGCTCATCGAGCGCCGAGAGCATGTGCTCATACGCCCAGCCCCTGAGCTCGTCCCGATCCTCGGTGCGAGGCAGGTCGCCAAGCGTGGACACATAGGACACGCCGGCGGGCTCGCCGGATGCCACGCGGCCATAGGCGTCGCGCACATGGCCCGACAGCCGGCCGAGCAGGGCCAGACGATGCACGAGCAGGGCCGAACCGGCGCGGGCGATAGATTCGTTCCAGGCGCCGAGCATCTCGCGGCAGCACCAGGTCTCCTTGAGCAGGGCATTGCGCTGGGTCACGCAGCGCCCGTAGGCACTAGCCAGATCGGCATAGCGCGCACTCAGCTGAACGCCAAAGTCATCGAGTGCGGTGCGGCGCACGCTGGCACCCCGCTTGACCATATCCAGGTGGTCCGGGCAAAACAGAACGCTCGGCAGCACCCCGCGCACACCGGACGCAGCGCAGCGCTTGCCGTTGCGACTAAACGAACGCTTGCTATCTTCCACACTCAGTCCCATGTCCAGCACACGCCCATCACCTTCGAGCCTCAGCTCGACCTTGCATGGGCCCACGCCGTCGTGCACGAGCTCGGCAGCGGTCGGATGCCTAAACGAGGCGCCACTCGTCAGCAGCTGCAGCGCCTCTATGAGGTTGGTCTTTCCCGCCGCGTTGGGACCTGCGAGCACTGTCACACCGTCGCTCAGGGCAAGGCGGTAACTGTCGAAGCTGCGATAGCGCGCAACGGAAAGATCGCGTGCGAACATGGTCATGGGCAGCGCTAGATGCGTACCGGCATGACCAGGTACAGATAGTTGATCTTGTCGTAGGACTTGAAGATGCCAGCCTGCGAATAGCTCTTGAGCTCCAGCGTGATTTCCTTCTCCTTGGACAGGGCATTGAGGCAGCCAAAGATGTAGTGGTAGTTGAAGGCGATGGTACCTGACTCGCCCTCGGCCTCGACATCGATCGTCTCCTGCGCCAGATCCTGGTCGTTGGAAATGGAGGACAGGCCCATCTGGCCGTTCTCGACGTCAATCTCAAACTTGACAGCGGGGTTGGCGCTCGCGATAACGGCCACACGCTTAAGGGCGGCGTTAAAGGCGGCCACGTCGATCTTGACGCTCGTCACGCACGAATCGGGGATGAGCTGCTTGTAATTGGGATAAACGCCCTCGATGCGGCGCGACACGTAGGTGGTGTTGCCGGCCTCAAAGACAACCTGGGTGTCGGTTGCGCCGATCATGATGGTAGCCTGGCTGGCCATGATGCTCAGCGCGTCGTTGAAGGCGTCGGCAGGCACGTTGAGCTCAAAGGAACCTTCGAGGGTCGAGGTCTCAACCTGCGTATCGCACACGGCCAGTCGGAAGGAGTCGGTCGCGACCAGGCGCACGGTGTTGTTCTCGACCTTCATGTGCACGCCACCCAGGATGGGGCGGGCCTTGTCAGTCGAGGTGACGCGCCATACGCGACTTACCATTTCGGACAGGATATCGGTCGGCAGCTCGACGGCGCTCTCGATGGCGTATGCCGGAAACTCGGGAAAGTCGTTGGCATCGAGCGTGTTGAGGCGGAAAGAGCTCTTCTCGCAGCCAATCAAAACCTGACGCTCGGACAGCTCAAAGGTGACCGGGGCATCGGGAAGGGTCTTGGTGATGTTGGAGAGCATCTTGCAGGGAATCACCATCTCGCCCTCCTCTTCGACATGAGCCGCAATGCGGTGACGAATCGAGATGGTGTAGTTTGAGGTCTGGAATTCCAAGATGCCGTCCTGCGCCTTAACGAGCACGCCCGACAGGATGGGAAGGGTGGATGCCGAAGCGACGCCTTTCATAACGACGCCGATGGCTTGCGTAAGCGAGCTCTGGCTGACGGTGAACTTCATCTTTTAATACCTTTCTATAGATATAAATATCTTAATAATAGTAATAGTACTGACGAAACTGTTGATTACTCCTAAAAGTGCAGGTCAGCCCTAAAAAGAGAGTCGACAGGAACCTGTGTGCAACCGGGTATGTTTTCCACGTTCAAAACCTGCGCAAAACTTTTCATCACCGCGGCTCGAGTTTTTGACACCTTATAACCGCCGTTTCGACAAGTTTTCAACAGGTGTGTCCATTTACCTACGAGCGCAGTGTTATTTTATCGCGCAGCGACTTGAGGTCTTCGGTAACAGTCCGGTCTTCCTGAATCATCTTCTGAACCTTTTTATAGCTCGTACTGACGGTCGAGTGGTTGCGGTTGCCAAACTCGGCGCCCACGGCCGTCGTCGTCATCTCGCACATCTCGATCGCCAGGTAGATAGCGATATGGCGCGCCTTGGCGATGTTGGCGTTGCGGCGAGGCCCGATGAGTTCCTCGTGCGTCACACCGTATTGCTCCTCGATGACGGACTGGACCGTCTGCACATTGATCTTCTTGGCCGATGTGTCGAAGTACTGGTTGGCGATGGCGTCGATGTCGTCAAAGGTGAGCTCCCCGCCCTCGCGCTCGCGATCGCCCGCTT
>CABVBR010000088.1 GCA_902496645.1 uncultured Collinsella sp. | reverse complement strand
GCTCGCCCCGTTCTACCCCGAGCTTTCGCGCGAAGTCCGCGAGTTTGTGAAGGCACAGGCCGAAAAGCGCCGCTATGTGTTTGTCGGAGAGCCCCTCGTTCGCTTTATGATCGACCCGCAGCTGCGTGCCGGTAAGTTCTCGGTCTTTGCCGAGAACGTCGACGCCCCCACGCTCGGTCGTCTGTACGAGGAAGAGCGCGCCTACCAGAATGGCCTGGGCCAGAACAACTCGGCCGCAAGCCGCGCCGCAAGCGCTCCCCGCGCCGGTAAGCAGCAATTCGCCGCTCCGCAGCAACAGCGCCCCGCCGCCATGCCCCAGCAGCCGACGCCCCGTGCCGCCGCTCCCGACCCGCTCGCCGTGGCCGATCCCTTTGCGCCCAACGTTCCCGACCCCGCCGCGCCCATCCCCGTGCCGCAGACCGTCTCTCGTGACGCCCTCGCCGGTATGGGCGGAGCCGCCGCAACCGGCGCCGCCGTAGGCCTTGGCGCCGCGGCCGGTATTGCCTCTAACATGGCGAGCACCCGCGCCCCGCAGCGCCCGCTCGCCCAGCTCGTCGACGTCGTGAGCGGCGAGAGCCACAGCATCACTTCCGCGCAGGTGACCATCGGTCGCGAGCGTTCGGTTTCGGACATCGCCCTGCGCGACCCCAACGTGTCGCGCCGTCACGCCCAGCTCACCTTTACCGGTTCGGACTGGTCGATCGAGGACCTCAATTCCACCAACGGCACGCTCGTCAACAACCGCCGCATCACGCGCTGCCCGCTGCGCAACGGCGACCTGCTGACGTTTGGCCTGAGCACCTTTGAATTTAGGGGATAGTCGCTTATGAACATCGATATCGTCCTTTTTGCAGGCCGCATCGTCCTGGTCGCCCTGCTCTACATCTTCCTGTTCGCCGTCATGAAAACCGGCGTAGGACTCGTACGCGGCCAGCGCCGCGACTCCGCTATCTGGACGATCGATGTGGACAAGGGTCCGCGCGGCATCCGTGGCATCCATGTAGACATGCTCGGCCCCGTCATCGTGGGCCGCTCGCCGTCCTCGGACATCTGCATCAACGAGCCGTTTGTCTCGGCCTCGCACGCACGCTTTTCGCTGCAGGGCCCGGCACTCATCATCGAAGACCTCAACTCGCTGAACGGCACGCTCGTTAACGGCCGTCAGCTGGTGGAGCCCGCAACGCTGCGCGAGGGTGACGAGGTCCAGATTGGCGACGTGGTCATGAAGGTGAACCGTCGATGATCGACGAGGAGAACAAGTCCGCAACCATGCCCGAGACGCCGGCTGCCCCCACAGCCGCGCCGGCTCATGCCGCTCCGGCGCGCCCTGCGACCGTGGAGCCCGAGGACACGGTGTTCTCCCTGCCTCTTTCGCATGTAACTCAAGAATATCCGGCGCTCGTCGATGACGAGGACGCCGACACCGAGCAACTCGACGCCCCCATCGGCGCCCATGCTGCCGAGCAGCCCGCGGAACCGGAGGCAACGCCCGCGCCGGCTCACTTTGCTGAGCCCGTCGCCGAGGCGATCAGCGAGAGCGCTGCCGTGTTTGCAGCCCCCGAGCCTGCCGCGCCGGTATTCCCCGTCGCCCCGGCAAGCGAGGCGGCACCCGCATCCGCAACGCCTGCCGAAGTCGAGCAGCCCGCCGCCGCGCCCGCCGCAGCCCCCGAGCCCTACGCTCAACCCCAGAGCTCGCCCGCGCCGTCGCACTTTGCGACGCCCGAGCCGACGGCCGTCGAGCCGCAGCAGGACGCCGATCCTGCCGATCCCGCCGACCGCGTGACCGAAGACCTCAACCTTCCGGACATCTCCGACGCCGAGTCGGGAGACGATGCCGACACCGTCTCCCCCGGCGACACCGCCGAGATCGATGTCGCCGCCGTGGAGGCAAAGCTCAAAGATCCCGGCTCGACCATGAGCTTTGAGCCGCTGACCGACGAGCGCATCGAGACCGACTCGACCTACGACGCCGGCACCACCACGCAGCTTATGTGGGGCGCCCGTTCCGACGTCGGATGCGTACGCCCGCACAATGAGGACTCCTATCTGGTGCAGTCGCCGCTCTTTTGCGTGTGCGACGGCATGGGAGGACACGCCGCCGGCGAGGTGGCATCCTCCATCGCCGTCGAGACCATCGCCAAGACGGCGCCGCAGTCCGCCGACGCCGCGCGCCTAGCCGCAGCCGTCGAGGCCGCCAACGCCGCCGTGATCGAGGCCGCCCTCAACGGCCTGGGCAAACCCGGCATGGGATGCACGGCCACCTGCGCCTACATCGAAAACGACACGCTCGCCATCGCCCACGTGGGCGACTCGCGCGCCTACCTGCTCCACGAGGGTACGCTCATCCGCGTGACCCGCGACCACTCCTACGTGGAGGAGCTCGTGGATGCCGGCGAGATTACGGCCGACGAGGCCCGCGTCCACCCCAACCGCTCGGTCATCACCCGCGCGCTGGGCTCGGATCCCGCCATGTATGCCGACCACTTTACCCTGCACATCGAGGAAGGCGACCGCCTGATTCTGTGCTCCGACGGTCTTTCGAGCATGATTCCCGATAGCGATATCGAGAACATCGCTACGCAGTCCTCGAGCGCACAGATCTGTGTCGACAACTTGGTGGACGCGGCGCTCGCCGCCGGCGGCCACGACAATGTGACCGTGGTGGTCGTCGACCTGGTCGACGACGGCGTCATGCGCGAGGCAAAACGCGTCCGACGCCGCAATGTCACCATCGCCACCGTCTTGGCCCTTGTCTTTGTGCTGGTAGCAGGCATCTGGGCATACACGGGCGTCACCGGCTCCTATTACTTGGGAACCTACCACGGCAATGTCGCCGTCTGGCGCGGCCTGCCCGGCAAGACGCTCGGGGTCGAGCTCCACTGGCTCGAGAGCGAAACCAGCATCAAGCTGTCCGACCTGCCCGAAGACACGCAAAACCGCCTGAAGGCAGGCATTCCGCAAACGAGTGTCGACGATGCGCAGGACACCATTTCCAAGTACCGCCATCAGATTGACGAGGAGCAGACCCGTCAGGTGATTGACGCGCAAACGATTCGCGACAACACCGATCAGAAATCCACCTCCGAGTCAGATTCCGAGAAAACCGCCGAACAGTCAGCCGAGGCCGAAGCCTCCGATAAGAATTAGAAAGGGAGTGCCGCTTATGAGTCGCCGCAACACCGAACTGCTCTTGCTCATCGCCTCGGCGTTCCCCGTCATCCTGCTCTATGCGATGTACGTGCTCACCGCGGGTGCCACGATTTCCTTTGAGACGCTCGCCGTGCCGATCGGCCTGTTCGCCGCCTTCGCCGCGGCGCATATCGCCGTGCGCATCCTGGCGCCCGGCGCCGACCCCGCCATCCTGCCCATCGTCTTTGTGCTCTCGGGCATCGGCATCACATTCGTGACGCGCCTGGCTCCCGACCTCGCCATCTCGCAGCTCATCATCTTGTTTGTCTCGGTGGCGCTCATGGTGGGAACGCTCGCGCTGGTCAAGAACCTCGACGTGGTCATGCGCTACAAGTACACCTTTGGCATTATCGGCATCATCCTGCTGATGCTGCCGATCTTTATCGGCACCACGATCTCGGGCTCCAAGCTGTGGATTCGCATCGCGGGCTTCACCATCCAGCCCGGCGAGTTCGCCAAGGTCTTCATCGTCCTGTTCCTGGCAGGCTATCTAGCCGAGAACCGCGAGCTGCTCTCCATCTCCAACCGCAAGATCCTGGGTCTCAAGATTCCGCGCTTCCGCCTGCTGCTGCCACTGTTTGCCGTGTGGGGCGTGTGCCTGCTCATCGTCGTCTTCGAACGCGACCTGGGCTCGGCCGTCCTGTTCTACACCATCTTTTTGCTGATGCTCTATGTTGCCACGGGACGCTTTTCGTACGTCATCATCGGCCTTGCGCTGCTGGCCGTTGGAGCCGTGGGCGCCTACAAGTTCCTGTCGCACGTGCAGGTGCGCTTTCAGGTCTGGGTCGATCCGTTTAAGGACGCCCAGGGCCAGGGCTACCAGATCGTACAGTCACTTTACTCGCTGGCTGACGGCGGCCTGGTCGGCGTCGGCATTGGCAACGGCATGGCAAACAACATCCCCGTCGTCGAGTCCGACTTTATCTTCTCGGCTATCGGCGAGGAAATGGGCCTTTTGGGCGGCGGCGCCGTGCTCATCCTGTTTATGCTTTTTGCCGTGCGTGGCCTCACCACGGCCGCCCGCGCCAAGTCCGACCTTGCCGCCTTTAGCGCGACCGGCCTTACGGCGGCCATCAGCTTCCAGGCATTCTTAATCGTTGGCGGCGTAACCCGCCTGATCCCGCTGACCGGCGTCACCCTGCCCTTTATGAGCCAGGGCGGCTCCTCGCTGCTGGCGAGCTTTATCATCGTCGCGCTGCTGCTGCGCGCCGGCGACGAGGCAACCGGACGCGAAGCCGAGCTCACCGGTACCGGCACTATGGCCGCCATCACCGATGACCAGCTCGCATCCGCCGCTGCCCCGACCGGTACGCGTTTTGCCAACGCAGCTTCCTACAGCCACGGCAACCACTCCGCGGGCTCTCGCATGCGTCGTCGCCTGCTCGACACGCCAGAGTCCGGCGTGCTCGGCCGCGTGGCGCTTGCCAACCGTCTGACTCGTGCCGTGTTTGCCTTTACGGCGCTGTTCGCCATCCTTATCGGCAACCTCACCTATGTCCAGGTCATCAAGGCGAAGGACTATCAGGACATGCCGACCAACAACCACACCATCGCCCGCTCCAAGTACATCCAGCGTGGCTCCATCATCACGTCCGACGGCGTGACGCTAGCCGAGTCGCTGCAGCAGGAGGACGGCACCTACGCCCGTTCCTACCCCAACGGCAACATGGCCGCGCACGTGGTGGGCTACGTGAGCCAGCAATACGGCACCGCCGGCATCGAGAGCGTCATGAACGATACGCTCACCGGCTCCAAGGATTACTCCAGCTGGAACAACGCCATTGCATCGCTCGCGGGGCAGACCCAGCCGGGCAATACCGCCAAGCTCACCATCGACTCGCGCATCCAGACGGCTGCCGAGCAGGCGCTCAAGGGCTTTAAGGGCGCTGTGGTGGTCATGGATCCGCGCACCGGTGCAGTCCTTGCGTGCGCGAGCTCGCCCACCTACGACAACACCAACATCGATGCACTGATGCAGTCGGGCGGCGGCGAGGACGGCTCCATGTACGACCGTGCCATGGACGCGCTGTACACCCCGGGCTCGACCTTTAAGGTCGTCACACTCTCCGCGGCGCTCGAAACCGGCACCGCCAGCCTTACCAGCACGTACCAGGCGCCCGGCTCCATGGACATCGGCAACGCGCCGGTCACCAACTACGCCAACGAAAGCTACGGCACCATCAGCCTGCAGCAGGCCTTCGCCGTGTCGTCTAACGTCGTCTTTGGCCAGGTGGCCAACGAGGTCGGCGCCAACTCGCTCGTCCAGTTTGCCAACGCCTTTGGCTACGGTCAAAAGCTGGGTCAGGACCTTACCGCCGCGGCCTCCATCATGGCCGACCCGTCGCTTATGACCGAGTGGGAAACCGCTTGGGCAGGCGCCGGCCAGCCCGTCGGCATGGACCACACACCTGGCCCGCAGACCACCGTCATGCAGAATTGCGTGATCGCTGCCGCTATCGCCAACAGCGGCGTGGTCATGGACCCGTTCTTTGTGTCACAGATACTCGCCCCGGACGGGACCGTGGTTAAGACCACGCAGTCCCGCTCGCTGGGCCAGGCTGTCAGCTCTACCACCGCCGATCAGGTCAAGCAGGCCATGCTCGCCGTCGTCCAGTCCGGTACCGGCACCGATGCCCAGATTCCGGGCGTCAAGGTTGCCGGCAAGACCGGTTCGGCCGAGACCGGCGGCACCAACGTCAACTCTATGTTTGTTGGCTTTGCACCTTACGATTCACCCACGGTTGCCATCTCGGTGGCCCTGGAGGATTACGACAAGCACGACGTCAAGGCGGCCAAGATTGCCGGCATCGTCCTGACCGCGGCGCTCGCCGCACAGGGAGCGTGATGCCCGTGATCAAAGCGGATACTTGGGGCACGCCGCGGCCGATGAGCTAGCGGCAACGCGCCACACGGCTCCAGCGGCCACACATTTGGTACTACACACATCGTTGAGCGAATAGTTATGTTAGGAGCAGGAATGGAACAGAGGGTCCTCGGGGGAAGATACCTCCTCAAGGATAAGGTGGGAACAGGCGGCATGGCGACCGTCTTCCGTGCACAGGATCAGGTCCTCGACCGCACGGTTGCCGTCAAGATCATGCTGCCGCAGTATGCCGGCGACGCCACCTTCGCCGCCCGCTTTAAGCAGGAGGCCCAGGCAGCTGCCGGCCTGTCCTCCCCCTATATCGTAGGCGTCTACGACTGGGGCAAGGACGGCGACACCTATTACATCGTCATGGAGTACCTGCGCGGTACCGACCTTAAGAGCGGCATCAAGAGCCACGGCGCCCTCGATCCCAAGAAGGTCGCGCAGATCGGCTCGCAGATCAGCTCCGCGCTTTCGGTCGCACACAAGCACGAGATCATCCACCGCGACATCAAGCCGCAAAACATCATGGTGCTGCCCGACGGCAACATCAAGGTAATGGATTTTGGCATCGCACGCGCCAAGAACAGCCACCTCACGCAGGATAACAACGTGCTGGGCACCGCCCACTATGTAAGCCCCGAGCAGACCCGCGGCCAGGACCTCGGTCCTACCTCAGATATCTACTCACTGGGTGTCGTCATGTACGAGTGCGCCACCGGCCGCGTACCCTTTGACGGCGACGACGCCATCTCGGTCGCGCTCAAGCAGGTCAACGAGCTCCCCATCCCGCCGAGCCAGATCAACTCCGGCGTCGATGCCGACCTGGAGCGCATCATCCTCAAGTGCATGGAGAAGGACCCGGCAAACCGCTTCCAGACGGCCGACGAGCTGCGCCAGGTACTCAACAGCTACCTGTCCGGCCGTGCCGTCAACGTCTCGGAGCCCACGCGTATCATCGGTGCCGCCGGCGACCTGGGTGCCACCAAGACCCGCGAGCTTTCCGACTCAACGCGCGCTATGGTTCGTCCCGTCTCGGGCGTGAGCGGTCAGAACACCGCCCGCAGCGCTGCCTCGGGCTCCACGGGCTCCTACGAGGTCGAGAAGCCTAAGTCCAACAAGAACAAGATTATCGCCGCCGTGATTGCCGCCGTCGCCGTGATTGGCGTTGTAGTGGCCTTTGCCACGGGCATGTTCAGTGGCGAACAGGTCACGGTGCCCGACGTGCTGGGCAAGGACCAGGAAACCGCTATTGAGCTGATCAAGGAAGCCGGCCTTGAGGTTGGCACCGTCGACCAGAGCTACAACGACGATGTCGATGAGGGAAAGGTCGCCGAGCAGACCCCCAACGGCAACACCAAGAAGGCCAAGGGCACGAGGGTGAACCTGGTGATCTCAAAGGGCCCCAAGCCTTCCGAGAAGGTTGAGGTTCCGCAGCTCGTCGGCCTGACCAAGGACCAGGCCGAGGCCGCGCTGGCAAGCGTGGGCCTGAAGGGCAGCGCTTCGGAAGAGGCCAACGAGGCCGAAGATGGCCAAGTCTTTGAGCAGGGCACTGCCGCCGGCAAGGAAGTCGAGAAGGGCACGACCATCTCGTACAAGGTCTCCAGCGGCCCTGATACCACCTCGGTGCCCGATCTGACCGACATGACCGAGGCCCAGGCGCGCAACGCCCTCGACATGGCTGGCTTTGGCGTCGACGTGAGCTACCAGGAAAACGACTCGGTTACCGAGGGCACCGTAATTAGCTGGAACCCCAGCGGCAAGCAGAAGCCCGGTGCCACGATCACTGTCGTCATCGCCAAGAAGTCCGGCAAGGCCAGCGTCCCGGGCAACCTGTACGGCAAGAGCATCTCCGCCGCCGTCACCGCGCTCAACAACGCCGGTTTCTACAACATCGCATTCTGCGACCAGAACGGCAACCCTGTGAGCGGCAACGAGAATGCCACCGTTACGGGCGTCTCCCCCACTGGTAAGCAGTCCACCGACAGCACGATTACGCTGACGGTTTCCATCTCCGGTTCCGGCGACGACTCCGAGTCTAGCAACTAACGTCGATCGCTTGTTGCTTCGAGCGGCTTAGACCGCAAACACATTCGCTCAGAAGCGCCCGCTTGCTCCCCCAGCAAGCGGGCGCTTTTCTTTTGACGCGGGATTGCCGCCCATGGATGAACGCGACTTGAAACCAGAGGAGCCCGGCACCATGGCGGTACCGGGCTCGATCAATCTCTGGTGCCCCCGGGCGGATTCGAACCGTCGGCACCCGCTTTAGGAGATATGATTTAATGCTACCCCTACTATTCATCAAGCATCATTGAACACCATATAACTGCAGATAAAAGGCCCACTTTGTTTGCGTCCTACTGCTGGGCCTTTCATGAAAATAGGGACACCGAGCGCAACGCGTTGCGCTGAGTCCTGAGGCTGTTGCAATGAAAATGAGAATCAAGGCTTCGATAGCAGGATGACAACGCAGGCACAATTTGATTTTTGAAATATGGACGAATTCCTCGTCAGGAGGGTAAAATGGTGCCGACGGCAGCCCAAGTTGTAGAGAGCTGGGCAGAGCCGTTGCTTAATGAAGT
>CABVBR010000087.1 GCA_902496645.1 uncultured Collinsella sp. | reverse complement strand
GCATCGATTCGCGCACTGGCTCGGGCGCCGAGGGCCTGCTGGTGGAGTACGCGCTCGCCATGCGCGAGGACGGCCGCAGCCTGGACGAGACCGAGGCGCAGATCCGCGCGACGCTGCCCGACGCCCGCCTGCTGCTGATTCCCCGCACGCTCGAGAACCTCGTTAAGAACGGCCGCGCGCCCAAGCTCGCCGGCCAGCTGACGCAGATGCTCAACATTCGCCTGGCCGTTTCACCGGAGTGGAAATCGGGCGAGATCAAGGCCATCAAAAAGGGTCGCGGCGCCAAGCGCATCGTCGCCAACACCATGGCCGACTGCCTCGCATTTTTGGCCGAGCATCCGGGCTCCAGCGTGCGCGTGCTCACGACCGGCGCCGCCGAGGAGCACGAGCTCGTCAACCAGGCGCTCGCAGGCCAGAACTACGTAGACGCCGGCACCGGCCCCATCGGCTGCACCATCGCCACCCACGTAGGCGTCGACGCCATCGCCATCAGCTACTGCCCCCGCTACCAACCCATCCACTAGGGGCACCTTTACCACTTGCGGTGGAATAGGGGCTGTTTTTGGCTTATCAGCCGCCAATCAGTCCCTATTTCACCGCAACTTAGAAATCGGCAATCAGCCCTGCGGGCCCTGGAATAATTCCTCATGCGAGCCCATTCTGACCAGCCGGATCACAGGATTAGTCTTATGCGGCAAGTAAAGAACGACCACATCGACCAAGCCATCGGATAGATGGAAATCGATGTGGCCGTTGTAATTGCCGCCCGGGTTTGAAAGCTCGTGGGCACCATATTCCGCGGGAAGCGAGCCATGAGCTGCAAGCTCTGCGACTGCCGCCTTAAACTCGGTTTTTAGTTGCGGATGGATGCGCATCGTCCGTTTGTAATCCGCCTTAAACTGAGCCTCGACTTTAATCTCGAACATCGCTAGTCCTCATCGAGGAATGATATGAGCTCATCAGCGTTATTGAATGACGGGCTGTCGTCTGGCAGAATCCCCAACTCATGAGCCTCGGCAATCACCATGGCGCGTCTCGTCGCTTCGTTGGGCACCTCCGCCCTTCCTACGATCTCAAAAGGAATCTTTCGTTGATTTACCAGCTGCCGAACAGCAAGGTTGAGATACGAATTGAGACTCAGACCAACCGTATCCAAGAACTCAGTCGCCTGTTCCTTGAGCCCCTCTTCGATGCGAACCGTCGTAGGCTTAACCGTTGCAGTAGACATACGCGACCTCCTCGCCTCGTCTTTTGCATCAGTATACCCAGTTTAGATGGCATACTGATGTTAAATAGCATCAGTATGCCGTTCACATTACTATAACAACAGTCACAGCACCCTACATCAGCCCGCTCAGGGCAATGTCGACGGCCTCGTTGAGGTCGTCGGTGATGTGCACAAGCTCCGGATCGAGCGGGCTAATCATATCGGCGTCCATCACCGGGCCGTTGAGCCAGTCGAACAGACCCTGCCAGTACTCGGTGCCCACCAGCACGAGCGGCATGCGCTTTACCTTGTGCGTCTGCACCAGCGTGAGCACCTCGAACATCTCGTCGAGCGTGCCAAACCCGCCGGGAAACACAATAGCGCCCGAGCTGTATTTGACGAACATAGTCTTGCGCACAAAGAAGTAACGGAAGTCCATGCCAAGGTTCACGTATTTGTTGAGCCCGTGCTCGTGCGGAAGCTCGATACCCAAGCCGACCGACTTGCCGTTGACACTCGCCGCTCCCCTGTTGGCCGCCTCCATGACGCCGGGACCGCCGCCGGTGATAACCGCCACACCGCGCTGGGCGATCTTGCGACCGACCGTGCGCGCGGCCTTGTAGAGCGGATCGGTCTTGGGCGTGCGGGCGCTGCCGAAGATGGTCACTGCAGGACCAAGCTCGGCAAGCGCGCCAAAACCATCGACAAACTCTGCCTGAATGCGCAGCACGCGCCACGGATCGGCATGCAGCCAGTCGGTCGACTCCTCGGGCGCCAGCAAGTTGGCATAGGTGTTGTCCTTAGGAATCATGGGGCCGCGCATGACCACGGGGCCGCGGCGGTACGTCTCGTCGTAGGCAGGCTCGCCCTCGACGTTTTCATTCTTAATCATGGGTACTCCTATCGAGAAAAAGAAAAACGGGCGGGGTCGACGCCATGCGCCAAACACCCGCCCGAACATCAACTATTCGGTATGGTACCCACGATGCATCAAGTGCTTGCAAGCTATCGGTCATCGGTCGCGCAGACGGTGTTAGCGAACGTGATGACCAGCCGGCGCTCGTCCCTTGCCGTTGCCCGCGCTTTGCAAGCGCCCGCGCCGCTCTTAGTAGTCCACCGCCGCAGGGCTGTTCATCCAGTCGCTCACAAACGCGCCGTAGCGGCCCTCGATAATGGCCTGACGGGCACGCTGCATAAGGTTGAGCAGGTAGTAGATGTTGTGCATCGAAAGCAGAATGCCGCCGAGCATCTCCTTCTGCGTGACCATGTGACGGATGAGCGCACGGCTGTAACCGCCCGTGCACACCGGGCAGGTGCAGGTGGGATCGATGGGACCGTCGTCGTGCGCAAAGCGAGCGTTGCGGAAGTTGAGGCGACCCTCGCTGGAGAATGCCGTGCCCATACGGCCGGTGCGCGTCGGCAGCACGCAGTCAAACATGTCGATGCCCACGCCAACGCCGCGCACGAGCGTGGTCGGGTTGCCGACACCCATCAGGTAGCGCGGCTTATGCTTGGGCATGTACTCGCTCACGAGCGGCGCCAGGGTCTCGAACATGGTCTCGTGATCCTCGCCCACCGAATAGCCACCGATACCATAGCCCGGGAAGTCGCCGCACTCCTCCAGATGGCGCAGCGAACGCAGGCGCAGATCCAGGTGCATGCCGCCCTGAACGATGCCAAAGAGCGCCTGGTCATCGCGGGTATGCGCCTTGTAGCAGCGCTCTGCCCACATGCTCGACAGCTCAACGGCGCGCTCAACGTAGGCGCGCGTGGCGGGATAGCCCGGGCACTGGTCGAGCTGCATGCAGATATCGGAGCCGAGTTTCATGGCGATTTCCATGTTGTCCTCGGGCGTCCAAAACACGTGGCGGCCGTCGTAATCGTTGACAATAAAGCGCACGCCCTCATCGGTGAGCTTGACGGCATCGTTGTGGCTGAAGACCTGGAAACCGCCCGAGTCGGTGAGGATGGGGCCGTGCCAGTTCATGAACTTGTGCAGGCCGCCCAGCTCGGCGATGGTATCCTCGCCGGGACGCATGGACAGATGATAGGTATTGGCGAGCACGATCTGGGCGCCGAGCTTCTTGACAGTCTCGGTAGGAATGCCCTTGACGTTTGCCTTGGTGCCCACGGGCATAAAGATCGGCGTCTCGATGTCGCCGTGCGGGGTGTGCAGCACGCCGGCGCGCGCGTGCGTCGTCGGGTCCTCGGCGATCAGGTCGAATTTAAAAAGGCTCTGGTCCATAAACTGGAACTCCTTGGTTGCGGTTCATACGCAAACCATTATACGGGCAACCCGCAAGAAGCACCGACTCGACAGAAACTGGTGCATTAAACGACTAGTCGTTGGGGACAGCCTTCGCAGCCATCTTGCAAAGGAGTGTCCCAATCTGCCGGCACTCAGGGACTGTCCCCAAGTGCCGACAAGAGTGTCCCTTTCGACTAGTCATTTAAGAACATCCCCAACGACTACCCATGAGAGGCCTTCTGTCAACAACACAAACGCCGATGCTATGGCACCGACAGCGAAAACCCGCCAGAGCGAGCAAGGTGCCTTGAAACAAGGCGGCATTGATCTTTTGATCATGCCGCCGAAGTTGAAAGGCAGATTGCCGCTCTGGCGGGTTTGCAGCGTCAACTGGTTACGCGGTTTGGTAAAACCGCGTAACCCCTAAGGCCGCTGGCCCATGCCACCCTCGAGGGTAACGGTCTCGCCGTTCATGTACTTAAAGTCGGGGCCGCAAAGCTGAACGACCACGCGGCCGATCTCCTTCTCGACATCGCCGTAATGGCCCGCCGGCGGCATGTGGACGTTGGCCTTGAACGCCTCGGGATAGGCATCCTGGAAGTTCTCGAGCGCAGCAGTCCAGGCAAGCGGGCACACGATGTTGACGTTGATGCCGTCCTTGCCCCACTCGTTGGCGGCGACGCGGGTCAGGCCGCGGATGCCCTCCTTGGCGGCAGCATAGCTGCACTGGCCATAGTTGCCAAACAGGCCGGCGCCCGAAGCAAAGTTGACCACGGAGCCCTTGGTCTCCTTCAGGTGCGGATAGGCCTTCTGCATGTACAGGTAGGTGGCATACAGGCCAGAGTAAATAGCCAGGTTAAACTGGTCCATGGTGTGGTCGGCGATGGTCACGCCCGAGGCACTGGCCTGGGCGTTGTTGACGACGGCGTCGATGCGACCGAACTCCTCGATGGCCTTGTCGATAACGTTCTGCACGACGGCCTCGTTGTCCTGGCCGGCGGAGACATCGGCCTGAACAGGGAGAACCTTGACGCCGTACTCGGCCTCAAGAGACTCCTTGGCAGCCTCGAGCTTGGCGACGTTACGGCCGGTGATGACGAGGTTCGCGCCCTCCTTGGCAAAAGCGATATCGACGCCGTAGCCGATGGAGCCAGCAGAGCCGTCCTTGAGCGTGGCCTTGCCGCCGCCGGTGACGATCACGGTCTTACCAGTGAAAAGTCCCATACGAAGTCCTTTCAAAATCGCGACGGGCACGCCCGCCGACTGCGCGCATCCAAAATAAACGCGCCAAAAGCTGATATGCAACTTTAGCTTCTTCAAGTGAGAAATAAAGCCCATGGCAGGCGAACGGCGCAACGTCTTTCGGCGAAGGGATTGTCAAGTACAAACTGGATAAAGTGGCCGAGTTTTTGCTATCGACACAAGCCATCGAACACGTTTTGGAACTTTGCTGCGGCGCGCGGGATGTCGGCGCGAGACTTTATCATAGGGTGACAAACAACGATGAGGAGCACATGCCTATGACAGACGAGCTGGACCCCCAGACTCAACAGCATATTGATGATTCCGCAGACGTCGCCGCAGATACTGACGCTGTGACCTGCAATGATACCGACGTCGACGACGCCACTTTGGATAACGGCGCTGCAACGGAGACCCCTGCGGCCGCAGATGCCGACGAGCAAAACGACGATTCGGCCGCTCAGGACGACGCCCCCAAAAAGGACGCAACCCCGCAGCAATCAGCGGGCCCCATCGAGGTGTCTTCGGAAGAAGAGCTCGACGCTGTCATGGATTCCATGATGGATGCCGTCAAAGCGATGAAGGACGCTGTCGCCGATGCCGATGTCGACGCCGAGGAAGAGGAAGCCGCCGAGGCTGCCTCGACGTTTGTGCCCGGCGAGACCCCGGTTGCCGACCAGGGCAGCACCATGCCCTCGTTCCTGCAACTCGAGCACCCCACGATCGGCGCCGACGCGGTCGACCCGCATGCAGCGGGCTTTTCCGTGATCGAAGGCGGCACCGGCAATATCGCCGCGCCGCAGACTGCCGATACGAATGCCGCCGAGGCCGCGCACCCGACCACCTCGCATGCTTCCGCCACGAGTCGCGACCTGGGGAGCGCCGTCTCAAACACCGCTAACGCCGTGGGCACTTTTATCGCCCAGGGCGCTTCGGCCATGCGCGAGATGAACGCCGCCAAGAAGGCACTCGCCGATGCCCGCGCCCATTTAGCCGAGCTTGAGCAGCGCATCGCCGACCAGGCAGAGGAACTCGAGACGCGCCGGGACATCGCAGGCCGCTACGATCAGATCATCGCCGATCAACGCCAGGCGATTGCCGCGGCACAAAAGACCGCTGCGGCAGCTGAAATTAACCGTGATGCCCATGCCGCCAAAGCGACTGAGCTCAAGGGCCAGCTCGAGCAAATGAAGGAAGAAGATGATGCGACCGAGCTCCGCCTGAAGGCTGCACTCGACGCCGTGGAAGCCCGCGAGGCGAGCTCGCGCGAGACCGGCAACCGCCTCGTTCGTCGCCTTGAGGATTCCAAGCGCATCCGCGACAAAGTGAAGGCTGAGTGCGACGCCGGTGTCGCCGCCGCGCAGCAAACCGTCGACGCCACGCGCGCCCAGCTCGAGACGCTGCGCCGCGAGTACGCCGAGCTGCAGCGCAATCCTTCGGCAAATCCCGCCAACTATACGGTGCGCACCAGCGAGCTTTCGATGCAGATCTCCGACACGGCCGATGCCCTGCGCAAAGCCGAGGAAGATGTCCCACGCATCACCGCCGACCTTGAGCATTCGCTCGCCGCCGCCGAGCAAGCCGTCGAGCAGGCGCAGGCCCCCATCGCCGACGCCAAGCGCGCCCACCAGGCCGTGACAACCGAAGCAGACGCCGCGCGCGACGAGTTGCAGTCCGCAAAAACTGCCGCCGCGACGCGACAGCGCGAACTGCGCGAGAAGGTCGCTGCCGAAGACAAGGCGCGCCGCGAGCAAGAGCAGGCTATCGCCAACGCCCAGGCAGACGCCGCACATGCGCAGTCGATTATCGAGCAGGCGACTGAGGTACACGACCACCCCGAGATCACCGAATCGCTCGCCGGCTCGTTGGCGCGCGACAAGGCCGAACACGCCGAGACCGAGCGTGAAGTCGCCCAGCTCGAGGCCGCCGAGGACGACGTGCGCGAACGTACCCGCGACTCACGCGTCAAATTCACCGGTGCCATCGTCTGCATCATCGCCATGATCTTGGTGGTCATCCTGGTCTGGCTGTTCGCAAGCAAGTAAGCCAGACATCAAATACGCCCCAACGCAGTTGCGGTGAGATAGTTCCTGTCTAGCCCTCAAAAGGCCAATCCAAGAACTATCTCACCGCAACTTTTTTGGAAGTCATTGGGGACGTTCTTAAACGACTAGTCAAACAAGAACGTCCCCAACGACTACTTTGCCCAATGCGCCAAAACTAGGACTGTCCCCAAGTGCCGGCAGAAAAGGAACGTCCCCAAGTGCCAACCAAGGGAACGCCGATGCTTTGGCAAGGACAGCGAAAACCCGCCAGAGCGAGCAAGGTGCCTTGAAGCGAGGCAGCATTGACCTTCTGGTCATGCCGCCGAAGCTGAAAGGCAGATTGCCGCTCTGGCGGGTTTGCAGCGTCGGCCGGTTACGGCGTTTGGAAAACGCCGTAACCTACTGGATGAGCATTGCGTCGCCGAAGCTGAAGAAGCGGTAGCGTTCCTCGATGGCGGCGGCGTAGGCATCCATGATCTGGTCGCGGGTGGCAAGCGCGCTCACGAGCATCATGAGCGTGGAGCGCGGCACATGGAAGTTCGTGATCAGCGCGTCGACCACGTGATAGGTCGAGCCGGGCATGAGGTAGAGCTGCGTCGTCGCGTTCTCGCGTACCACGATGTCACCGCGGCCGAGCGTGTCGGCACCGTCCTCGCGGCCCTCAAAGTAGCGCGCCGTCACGGACGGGTCGAACACCGGCGCGTCCGCGCCAAACGCACTCTCGAGCGAGCGCACCGCGGTGGTGCCGACGGCAATCACGCGATGCCCCTCGGCCTTGGCCTTGTGCACGGCGTCGACCACCTCTTGCGACACGTGGTAGCGCTCGGTGTGCATCACGTGCTGCGTGGGGTCGTCCTCCTCCACCAAGCGGAAGGTATCGATGCCGACCTCGAGCTCGACGGCGGCAAACTTTGCGCCCTTGGCCTCGATGGCAGCCATAAGCTCGGGCGTGAAGTGCAGGCCCGCCGTGGGGGCAGCAGCCGAGTGCTCCTCCTTCATGGCGTACACGGTCTGGTACTTCTCGGGGTCACCCTCGTAGTCGGTAATATAGGGCGGCAACGGCACATGGCCGGCGGCGTGGATAGCCTCGTCGAGCGTACGCGGCTCGCCGGCGGCATTGCAACCGGCCGGCTCAAAGCGCACCAGACGGCCACCACGGCTATCGGTGACAAAGTCGATGACCTCGGCCGTCAGCACCACGGGAGCCCCCTCGGGCGCATGGGCGCCACCGGCTCGATACTCAATCTGAGCACCGGGCTTCAGACGCTTGCCCGGCTTGACCAGACACTCCCAAACGTGACCCAGCGGGTCAACATCCTCGCGACGCTTGAGCAGCAGCGTCTCGACCACGCCACCCGAGCCGGCTTTGCGACCGATCAGGCGGGCCGGCATCACGCGCGTCTTGTTGATGACGAGCACATCGCCCGGCTCGATATAGTCGATGATGTCGCGGAAGATGCGGTGCTCGACGGTGCCGCCATGCTCCAGCGGCGTTCCTGCCTGGGAGCCTTTGCGATCCACCACCAGCAGGCGGCAGGAGTCACGCGGCTCGGCAGGAGCCTGGGCAATCAGTTCCTCAGGAAGGTTATAGTCAAAATCATCGGTACGCATAGACACGTCGGATTCTCCTTATATAGCTAAAGTCCGCTCTACATCCTAGCAGGCTAACGTCCCAAATGAACTACTTTTTGGCAGCTTTGCGCTCGTCGCGGATGCGGGCGCGGTCCATGGCCGCCTCGACGGCCGAGAAGCGGCAACCACAGTAGTTCTGCCGATACATGCCCAGCTCGCGCGAACGGCGTGTCGCCTCGGGGTAATACGGACGAAAATCGCGAATCACCGGAGTGAGACCGCGGGCGGCAGCCAGACGCTCCAACACATCATTGCAGGTTTCGAACAACTGGTACGGCGAGACGGCGAGCGTCGTGCCCACAAACTCAAACCCGCGCT
>CABVBR010000086.1 GCA_902496645.1 uncultured Collinsella sp. | reverse complement strand
TTTTTGCTCTCGGTCTTAAATTGACGCATGTGCAGTCCTTTCGCGCTACCCCTGCCCGCAAAAACGGCCCGGTTGCCCGAGCCGCATCGCAGACCTGCTATGTTCAGACTTAGATTTTATAACCTATTAGCGCGCATATATACATACGGAATCGAAAAACTGTATGTTGGAACACCCATGCGTCGATTGCCAAGGAGTGTCCCCAGCTGCCGGCAGAAAAGGAACGTCCCTATCTGTCGCCCAGCAGTTTGGCCATCCAGGCATGGGGCTGGCCTTCGTCCTCATAGTCCACCGGCGCGATCTGCGTGTAGCCCGCCTTGGTGTAGAGCGGCAGCACGTACTCCTGTGCATGCAACTTTATGAGCTTGGCGCCGGCATCGCGCGCAGCAGCTTCGCTGGCTTCGACAATCTTGCTTGCCAGACCGCGACGGCGCATGGTGGACAGCACGGCGACGCGACCCATAATATAGGTCTCCCCCGCTGCGACGCCTTTGTCCATATCGCACGCCGGCGAAACCGGAGCCTCTGCATCTGCCGCGCGCTCCAGTTCCTCGGGAAACACGCGCGAGCAGCCGGTGAGCTCGCCGTCCACGTAAAGCGTCACATGGATGCAAGTCTGCGCCTCATCGATAGCGTCGAATTCGCTCTCGTAGCCTTGCTCGTCCATAAAAACGGCGCGGCGCACCAGCGCCGCGTCATCAAAGCAACCCGTCTTAAGTTGGATATCCATAGCAGCCCCTTCATTCGATGCGAACGTTGGGGGAAAATTTTAGCGGAAATGAGCTCCCACGCTAAACCTCGCGCGTGCTTTTGCCAGGCAATCGTAGTGGCCCACGTTGTGGGCATCGCTCGCGATATAGCTGTACAGGCCCTGCTTAAACAGGCGCTGCGCCGGCTTCTTTTCGTGACCGAATCGTCCGCCTGCGATAAAGTCCGCCGAAGCCTGCAGTTTGCAGCCCAGGTCGACCAGGCGTTCAGCCACGCCCACATCCTTTTGAATCGCACGATAGCGCTCGGGATGGGCAATAATCACCTGGTAACCGCGACACTGCAAGTCGTAGATCGTGTTCTCGTATTCCTCAAAGTCATACGAATCAGCACGCGTCGAGAGCTCAAGCAAAAACTCGTTTGAGCCATCGAAATGCAGGCGATCGGCCCATTCGATGCCCAAATCCATGAGCTTGGCATGATTGACCTCAAAGCCCATCTGCAAATGCATATCGCCCGCATGCGCGCAAAGCAGTCGATACGCCTCCCACATTTTTTCGAAGTCAAAATACGGGTCCCGGCAGTGTGGCGTACACACCATGTGCGTAACGCCGACGGCGCGGGCCGCCTCGAGCATCGCCAAGCTTTGCTCGAGGTTCGCCGCGCCGTCGTCAACACCGGGCAGGATATGGCAGTGGATGTCTCTCATATCGCCCTCTTATCTGCGTCGTTGCTATTTCTTAAAACGCTTCGCCTTCGCAGGGGTACCCGTTGCAGCGGCACCGCCAACAGCAGGGTTAACTCCGGCAACAGCGTTGTTCTGGCCCTTGTCCTCGCCATAGTAAGAGTAATAGTAGTCATGGCTCGAGGTCTCACAGCAGTTCATGACCGTGCCAATTACGTTAACCTCGGCCTTGTTGAGCTGGTCAAAGGCGGCAAGGATCTCGTTGCGCTTGGCGAAGTCCTCACGGATAACGTAGATGGTGCCGTCGGTAATCGCGGCGACCTCGGCGGCATCGACAAAGGTGCCCACGGGCGGCGTATCGAAAATGACGTACTGGTACTTCTCCTCCAGCGCGGCAACCAGCTTGGCAAAGCGGCGCGAGGCGATAATGTCAGCCGGGTTGGGAATGCGCGGCTCGGCATCGAGGAAGAAGAAGTTGGGCTGACCGGTTTCGACGACAGCCTCGTCAATCGACATCTGGTCGGAAAGGACAGCGTACAGGCCACCGGAATGACGGAGGCCCAGCAGGTTGGCAAGCGTACGGTGACGCATGTCGCACTCGACGAGAAGGACGCTCTTGCCGCTGGTCGCAATGGCCTGAGCCAGGTTGACCGCAATGGTGGACTTGCCCTCGTTAGGGATGGAGGACGTCACGGTAATGGACTTGATCGGCGTATCGACACTCGCAAAGCGAATGTTTGCCAGCAGCGTCTTGGCTGCGTTGCTAAAGGCGAGGGTATCGCTGGTTTTCTTTTTACGGGCCATGAATTACTTACCGCCCTTCACAACGGGGAAACGGCCGATAACGGGTACACCGAGCAGCTCGACGGCATCGTCAACGGAGCGGACGCGGGTATTGAGCATGTCGAGCAACACGACAATTGCAACGGCGACGAACAGGCCGGCCAGAGCGGCGACCGCGATGTAGAGCTTGCGGTTGGGGCCGCTGGGCTGGTTGGGAATCTTTGCCTTATCGATCACGTTAACGGCCTGAGCGGCGTCAACGTCCTGAGCCACGGTAGACACCGAATTGGCAATGGCGTTAGCGACAGCGGCGGCACCGTCGGGGCTGTCGCCGGTCACGGACAGCGAAATGACACGAGTCGTGGTCTCGCTCGTAACGCTCACCTTGTAATCATCCAAGTTGGAAAGACCCAGCTCCTTAGCAGCACCGCTCTTGACGCTGTCGCTATCGAGCAGCGTCGCGATATCGTTGGAGAGCATCTGGCTCGCCGACAGGTCGTTGTAGTAGCTCGTCTGGCTGCCATCGGTCTTGGCGAGAATGTACATGCTCGTCGTGGCGGTGTAGGTGTTGTCCATCATAGTGAAGGAGACGACGCCCATGGCGATCGCGCAGACCACCGGGAGGGCGATGACCAGCTTAAGGTGCTTTTTAAGCAGCTGGAACAGTTCGAGAAGGGTCATGCAGCTTGCCTTTCATTTCCCTAGTTCATATCGACAAAACTGCTCGTATGATATCGCATCTTTTTGCCATGTCCGAACTCTATACATAAGATACAGCGCTTACACCATTGTTGCGCAACATTAACGCCGCACCGGCAGCCCCGATGCGGCGTGAAATTCACATGTTTGCAGAACCGCTACACGAACTGCTCGTCCTGTTGCACGGGAAACGTCACCGTGATGGTGGTCCCCACCCCCAACTCGCTTGACAGATCGAGCGAGGCGTGATGATACAGGGCGGCATGCTTGACGATGGCCAGACCCAGACCCGTTCCACCGCGCGCTTTAGAACGGCTCTTGTCAACGCGATAGAAACGCTCGAATACCTTGCCCTGCTCCTCGGGCGCAATGCCAATGCCAGTATCGGCAACCGACAGATACGGGCGCCCGTCGTCGTTGGTTCCGCACCGCAACGTCACCGTACCGCCGGGCCGGTTGTAGCGAATGGCGTTGCTCGCCAGGTTATAGATGAGCTCATCGATCAGACGCGATACGCCTTCGACGACCACAGGCTTGGTCTCATGGCCTATCGTCACATTTGCCTGGCGAGCGACCTGCTCAAGACGCTGCTCGACCGCGTAGATAGCACGCGAAAGCTCAATGGGCTCCGTTGAGCCAATGGGCACCGCCTCGCCATCGCTCGCACGCTCGGCCTCATCCAAGTTCGAAAGCGTGAGGATATCGTTGACGAGCGCCGCCAACCGGCCTGCCTCACGGTAGATGCGGCCGCCAAAGGTGCGCAGATCGTCCTCACCCTCGACCATGCCGTTCGCAATGAGCTCAGCATAGCCTGAGATTGCCGTAAGCGGGGTCTTGAGCTCATGGGTGATATTGGCCGTGAACTCGCGGCGCATACGGTCGTTGTCCGCCAGCACCGCCATCTGGCGCTTGAGCTCTTGGCGTTGCGACTCAATGCGCTCGAGCATGGGAACCATCTCGGCATAAGCATGCTCGTAGCTGCGGCGTGGATGGTCCAGATCAACCTCTTGCAACGGCGCAATAATGGCACGGGACTCGCGGCGTGCCAGGAAAAACGAGAGTACCGCGCCGGCTGCCGCGATAAGCAGCATCGGCGCCACGAGCGAGAGCAAAATCGCCGCTACACCGGGCTGAGCTTGTGCCAAGCGGACAACCTGGCCGTTATCGAGCCGAACGGCGCGATACAACATGATCTCGTCGAGCGTTGAGCTTGCGCGCTCCGCAGAACCCGAGCCGCTCTCGAAAGCCTCGGCGACCTCAGGGCGATCGCCGTGATTGGGCAGCGTGGAAGGCGATGCCTCGTTGTCGTAGGCAACCGACCCGTCTTTGTTAATCAGCGTGATACGCAAGTCCTCGCGATCGAGGCTGCGCAAGAATGCAATGGGCTCCTGCTGCTCGTCAAGCGCGGCGGCAATGAGCTCGGTTTCCTGCGCCAGATTGGCACTCGTGGCATCCGCCAAGGTGTTTTGCACAAAGAACGCACCCAGCACCGTAAATGCCACGATAACCGCCATTGCACAGACAAAAATCGTCGCAAACACGCGATGCGATAGGGTGCGTTTTCCCTGGGGGGCGAAGACCACGAGCTACTCCTCCGATGCGCTAGCCGCGCTACCGGCTTCTTCGACATCGTCACCAGCAGAAGGCTCGGCCAGGCGATAGCCCACACCGCGCACGGTCTCGATGGCGCTCGCATGCTCGCCGAGCTTTTGGCGGAGCGTCTGCACGTGCACGTCGACGGTGCGCGAACCGCCGTCGAAGTCCCAGCCCCACACGCTCTGCAGCAGCGACTCGCGGGTAAAGACCACGCCGGGCTTGCGCATAAGGTACTCGAGCAAATCGAACTCGCGCAGGGTGAGCTTGAGCGGCTCGCCGGCAACGGTCACCTCGCGGTGACTGGGCGAAAGCACGATATCGCCCACGCTGAGCACATCGCTCGCCTGCTTGACCATGCCGCCGCGGCGCAGCAGCGCACGACAGCGGCTGGCGAGCTCCATGAGCGAAAACGGCTTGGTCAGGTAATCGTCGGCACCGCCATCGAGCGCCATGACCTTGTCGAGCTCGGTGTCCTTGGCGGTGAGCATCATGATGGGCACCGTCGCCGTCAGGCGATCGGCGCGCAGGCGACGCATAATCGCCAAGCCGTCGGTATCGGGCAGCATGATGTCGAGCAGCACGGCATCGGGCACCCGTCGCGCCACGGCAGCCTTAAACTCGCCATCACACGAAAAGCCCTCGGCCTCAATCCCCTGCTTGCGCAGCGCATAGACCGTCAGATCCCTGATGTTGTCATCGTCCTCGACGTAATAAATCATGTTGAACCCCTTTGCGGCCGGCATGACCGCATCTTAACCCTAAAGGCGCTTGCACTAGATAGTATCAGCCAAAACGGCCCGTCAAATAATCCGCCGTGCGCGGATCGGTCGGGTTTTTGAAGAGCTGAGCGGTGGGCGCATGTTCCACCAGCTCGCCCAGCAAAAAGAACGCGACCGAGTCGGAGATGCGCGCAGCCTGCTGCATGTTGTGCGTAACGACCACCAGCGTGCAGGTCTCCTTGAGCTCGCAGGCCAGCTGCTCCACCACCAGCGTCGATACGGGGTCGAGCGCCGAGGTCGGCTCATCCATCAGCAGAATGTCGGGCTGCACGGCCAGCGCACGGGCGATGCACAGACGCTGCTGCTGGCCACCCGAAAGACCCAAGCCCGATTCCTTGAGCTTGTCTTTGACCTCATCCCACAGGGCAGCACGGCGCAGGGAGTCCTCAACCAGCTCTTCGAGCATGGCGCGGTCGCGCACGCCCATGCCGCGAGGGCCATAGGCAACGTTGTCGTAGATGCTCATGGGAAACGGATTGGGGCGCTGGAACACCATGCCCACGCGCTGGCGCAGACGGCAGATATCGTAATCGCCCAGGATATCTTGGCCGTCGAGCGCGATCTTGCCCTCGATGCGGCAGTCCTTGATGCCGTCGTTCATGCGGTTAAAGCAACGCAGCAACGTCGACTTGCCGCAGCCCGAAGGACCGATAAACGAGGTAATCTGCTTGTCGCGAATCTTGATGTTCACATCCTTGAGCGCATGATGGTCGCCGTAAAACAGGTCAAGGCCCTCAACATCGATGCGCGTCGGCGAGGCGGCAAGGTCCTGCGCCGTGGGGCGAGTCGCATCCCCAACTTCGCGCTCGTGCGCGGCCTCGGCCTGCGCCTCCATGAGTTCCTCAAGCTCCGTAGGCTCCATCGCCGCAGCAGCCGTCATACCGCATACCTCCATATCGATATCAATTCAGCAGTATCGATAGTAGAAATCGCGGCTCATACGCACGTGAGCGCATTGTCAAGTGTTTGTAAGGGCACGCTGGTTATGCAGCGGGCAGTGCAATGGTAAACACCGTGTGTTCGGGCGTCGATTCGCACGCAATGGTGCCGCCGTGTGCCGCGACAATCTCCTTGGCGATGGCAAGACCCAGGCCGGCGCCACCGCGATTGGTCGCACGTGCCGCGTCCAGGCGATAGAACTTCTCAAAGATCACCTTGAGCTTAGCCGCCGGAATCGGATCACCCTGATTGATAAAGCGAATTCGCACGCCACCGTCATCTTGGCGCCCAGCCTCAATCGTGATGGTCGATCCTTCGTAGCTATAGGCGATGGCGTTTTTCATGATGTTGTTGAACACGCGAGCCATCTTGTCGCCATCCACGAGCACCGTCAAGTCCTCACGCACATCAACTTGGACATCTTTGTGCTGCTCGTTGAGAATGGGATAGAACTCATCGGCCACCTGCGCCAGCAGCAATCCCAGGTCGACGTAGCCGCGCGTGAGCACAATATCGTGGAAGTCGAAGCGCGTGATATCAAAGAACTCCTCAATAAGCGCGTCGAGTCGGTGCGCCTTGTCGAGCGCCACGCCCGTAAAGTGCGCGCGCTGCTCAACCGGCAGGTCGGGTGCCTCCTGCAACAGCGAGAGGTAGCCCACCACGCTGGCAAGCGGCGTGCGCAGGTCATGCGCCAAGTATGTGACCAAATCGTCCTTGCGGTGTGACTCGTCACGCAGGGCTTGCTGGACTTTGTGCTCGCGGTCGCGCACACGGTTGAGCACACCCTCGACCTCCAGGAAGTCGCCGTCGATGTTGTCCCACGCGTCGGGATGATCGATCAGACGGTCCTGAATACGGGCGGCAAGCACGCGGTCGGAATGCTGCTCACCCTGCTCATAGCCCTGGTAGTACAGAGCGCGGCCGCAAAAGAACAGGACGCACACGGCGAGCGCCAAGACAAAGCCAAGCATGTTGAATACAAAGCCGGCATCGAACAGCACCGGTCCCTCAATGCCACCGAGTGCCATGGCGCCGATCGCCAGCGTCATGACCCACGCGGCACCGCCGATCACCACGCAACGACACACGATTTCAAAGCGATCGATCAACAAGAAGCCGATGAGTAGCACCGCTAAGATACCGGCGATGTTATCAGTGCCGATCAGCAGCAGACTCAGCAAAAAGAGCAGCACCGTCGCAAGCGCGCGATTATCGACGACCGCCCTCACGTATTCAAAGAGTCGATCGGGCACCTCGAACACCTGCTTATCGTCTTTTGTCATGTCCATGTCCTCGCAAACAAAGGCGTTATTCGATGATATAGCCGACGCCCCAAACGTTTTTAATAAAACGCGGCTTCTGAGCGTCGTCACCGATCTTTTCGCGCAGGTGACGAATGTGTACCATCACCGTATTGTTGGAGCCGGGCATAAAGTCCTCGTTCCACACCGCGCGGAACAGGTCCTCCACGGGCACCACGCTGCCGCGATGCTCGGCCAGATACAGCAAGATGGAATACTCGATGGGCGTGAGGCGCACCGGCGCACCGTCCACCGTCACGGAACGAGCGTCACGGTTGATCTCGAGGCCGTCGAGCTGGAGGGTCGGCGACTCGGTCGCCTGCGCGCGGCTGCCGTAGCTGGTGTAGCGACGCAACTGAGCATGAACGCGCGCGATGAGCTCCAGCGGGCGGAACGGCTTGACCACGTAATCGTCCGCGCCAAGAGAAAGGCCTTCGATCTTATCCTGCTGGGCATCGCGTGCCGTCAACATAATTACGGGATAAGTATGGCTGGCACGGATGGTACGCAGCAGCTCAAAGCCGTCGATATCGGGCAGCATGACATCGAGCAGCGCCAGGTCAAACTCTTGCTCCAGAATTGCCTTGGCCGCATCGGCCCCGCTGTAGGCGATCTGGACGTCAAAGCCCTCCTTTGTAAGGTAGATGCCAACCAGGTCGGCGATGGCCTTCTCGTCATCAACTACCAGTATGCGCTCGTTCATGCGTGCTCCTCTCGCGCTCCATTATGCCCGAGGCGACGCACGCCACACACAACAAGCGTGGGTGATTAAGTCGGCCTTAAGCGCCCTTGTGCCCGTTCGGGAGCGGATGTGGGCCACGCACGCACGCGATGATCGCCGACGCCGGCAAACGATATACTCTAGTTCCAGAAGAGACCATCCCGTCGAAAGCGAAATCCGTGAAGTCCCTCACCCCTTTTGCAAAGCGCTCAGCCCAGCTTGCCGCCAGCTTTGTCTGCGCTATCGCCCTTGCCGCTGGCGTGCCCACCGTCGCCGGCGCCCAAGTGCTCACGACCGACAATGTTTGCGGCAAAACCGCCGATGCGCGCGGCATCACGGCCGAAAACCTGCCCGATATCGATGCGACCAATGCCCTCGTCATGGGCAAAGACGGCACCGTCTACTATGGGCGCGGCGCCGATGAGCAGGTCAAGATTGCCTCGATCACCAAGGTCATGACCGCAATCCTGACCGTCGAGAATTGCAAGATGGACGAGAAGGT
>CABVBR010000085.1 GCA_902496645.1 uncultured Collinsella sp. | reverse complement strand
GGGGTCGATGCCGGCAAGGCAGCCGATCCAGCCGCCAAGCGCAGCTCCGATGCCAAACAGGGGCGTGACCTCGCCGCCCTGGAAGCCTGCGCCCAGGGTGAGCGCCGTCACGACGAGCTTGATGGCCGCGTCGGCGAGGGTCGTGTTGCCGGCGAAACCGGCGCCCGAGAGCCAGGTGGCAAGGCCGGCGTACTTCCAGGCATCGAGTGCCGCGTAAGCCGCGAGCACCACGAGTGCACCTACGAGTGCGCGGACAAGGTAGTTGGTGATAAAGTGGCCGTAGAGGCTCTTGACGGTTCGAACCGACCAGGCAAAGAGTCGCGCAGTCAGTCCAAAGACAATGGCGCTGACGACGACGATGGCAACCGTTCGGGGCGTCATATCGGGGACGCTGGCGATGACGTTCGTCTCGTACTCGGTGCCCAGGGCAAGCGACGTAAAGTAGCCGGTAAACGAGGCGACGAGGCAGTAAATACCGGCGGTGTAGTCGATCTTGCCGATAAAGCACATCTCCATGCCAAAGAAAGCGCCGGCGAGAGGCGAGCCGAATACGGCGCCAAAGGCAGACGAGATGCCGGCGAGCATAAGATCGTGATGGTCGTGCTTTTTGAGATGCGCCAGGTTTGAGATGTTGCTGGCGATGGTGCCGCCGATCTGCACCGCAGCGCCCTCGCGTCCGGCCGAGCCGCCTGTCAGGTGCGTGAGCGTGGAGCAGACAAAGGTGAGGATGGCCATGCGGGCATGGATGAGGCGGGTACCCAGGGCAGAGTCGATGACCAGGTTGTTGCCACGTTTGGCGGCAAGGCCGTGGTTCTTATACACCCATGCGGTAGCGACACCCACGGCGGGGAGCAGGGCGTAGATCCACGCATGGTGCTCGCGATAGTCGGTCGCGATGTTCAGCGAGGCTAAAAATGCCCAGGCGGCAACACCCATGGCGAGCGAGACGATCACGACGAGCACGAGCAGGTTGGCGCTCGCGAGCAGATTGCGGGCGTTGCGGCGCGTGTCGGCGGCCAAGAGATGCTCGGAGCGGGTGAGCTGATGCCTGCCGGCCATGATGACGTCATTCAGGGAGAAGAAGCCTCCCTCATCGAGCGTCAGGGAGTTGTCCTGCTCTTCGCTTTCGCTGTCTGATGTGTCGGTAAAAGCCATGGTGTCCTCTGTTTGTGGTTGCAACACGAGCATTATAGAGCGTGGCAACCATGTCGAGCCGGTGGGTTGGTTTTGGCTTGCGTTTCGCGGCCCGTAGCCGACAGGTGTATGCACGGCTGTAGAACAAGTTTCGACATGGCGGCTGGGGATTATACTGAATCAAACATAAAGAATCGGCGACGCTCTTGCGCGCCGCGATCTGTAAGAGGTGCATATGGCAGAGAAGCTCATTCCGTTGGAGGACGCGCAGGCAATTGTCTTGTCACATGTGAGTCCGACCGGGGTTGTCGAGATTCCCGTATGGCAGGCGGCCGGCCTTCCCTTGGCCGAGGATGCTGTGGCCGATATCGACATCTCGCCATTTGCCAACAGCGCTATGGACGGATATGCCGTTCGCGCCGCTGATCTCGCCGCGGCGTCAGCAGATACGCCGGTGACGCTTTCCGTTGTTGGCCACGAGGCGGCTGGTCATGTGTTTGAAGGCACGATCGGCGTGGGCGAGACGGTGCGCATCATGACGGGCGCGCCGGTGCCAGAGAGCGCCGACGCCGTGGTGAAGTACGAGATCGTCGAGGTTCTTGACGGCGATGGCAATGAGGGCTCGCACGTCCGCTTCTCGGCACCGGCCAAGGTGGGGGAGAATGTTCGCTCTGCCGCCGAGGAGGCCCATGCCGGAGACGTCGTGCTGCACGCCGGCGAGATTGTGGCGCCGGCGGGTGCGGGTCTGCTGGCAAGTGCCGGATACGCGAGCGTGAAAGTACACGCTGCCCCGCGCGTGGGCATCATCTCGCTGGGTACGGAACTGGTTTCGCCAGGTGAGGTGCCCGCGCGTGGCCAGATTCGCGATTCCAACTCCTCGGCGCTGATGGCCGAGGCGCTCGATGCCGGTGCCGAGCCCGTGTTCTACGGCATCGCGCCCGACGACGAGCAGGCGATATCCGAGCTCGTACACCGCGCGGTGCGCGAGTGCGATTTTGTCATTACGAGCGGTGGTGCCTCGGCCGGAGACTACGATTACGTGACGGCGCTGGTCCAGCACGAAGGCGAGGTCCTGTTCGATCGCATCTCGATGCGTCCCGGTAAGGCCATCACGTTTGGCCTGCTCGGCAGCAAACCGTACCTGGGGCTTTCGGGCAATCCGGCTGCGGCATACGTGGGCTTTGAGATGCTCGCGCGCCCGGCGATTCGCAAGATGCGCGGGTTTGTCGAGGACGCTCGTCCTGTGCAACAGGCCACGTTGACGCATGGCGTGAAGAAGCGCCAGGACCGTCGCTTTTATGACCGCGCCACGGTTACGCGTGATGCACAGACCGGCGAGCTTATGGTGACCGAGGCCAAGAGCCAAAACTCGGCATTGCTCGGCACGATGCAGCGGGCGAACTGCCTGCTGCGCATTAACGAGGGCCCGTGCGAGTTCGAGACGGGCGATGTCGTGGATGTCGTCCGTGTCGATCTGCCCGAGGGAACGGTGCTGTAGGAGGAGCGCTATGGAGTTAAAGATTTCGATCGTGACGTGTTCTGACACGCGCGATCTTGCCCAGGACGAGGCCGGAGCCGCGCTCGAGGAGCTTATTGCGGCGCAGGGCTGGACGGTCGCGTCACATGTTGTCGTGCGCGACGACGTCGACGAGATTGGCGCGGCTATCGTGGACGCTGCCGACGAGCGCCATGCCCACGTCGTGCTTACCTGCGGCGGCACGGGGCTTTCGATGCGCGACGTGACGCCCGAGGCGACGCGTGCTGTCTGCGACCGCGATGTGCCGGGCATTGCCGAGGCGATTCGCGCGTACTCGATGACTAAGACGCGCCGTGCCATGCTTTCGCGCGCCGTGTGCATGCAACGCGGTCTTACAATTGTCGTAAACTTTCCCGGATCAACCAAGGCGGCCCGCGAAAGCTGGGAGGCAATCGCCGATCAGCTGGAGCATGCAGCCCAGATGACGGCGGGCGGCGGACACGCTAAATAAGTGTTTCACCTGCGGCGGAGCGACCTGAACGGTTGCTCCGCCTTTTTGTTTATGCCTTAAGGGACAGCGTTTTGCAAGCCAGTTTGAAAATATATTCTCAGGCGAGAATAATTTCTCACTGCCATTATTCGCGCTGAAGTATAATCTGAGTACAGAATATAGCCCGCGGTGGGGTACCCGGGCAAAACGTCCGAAAGGGTTCAATATGTTCGATAAGGTTTCTCGCCGCGGTTTCGTCTCGCTTTCTGCCGCCGCTGCCGCCGGCCTCGGCCTTGCTGGCTGCTCGGGTAACAAGGCATCCAAGCCTGCTGGTTCCGACGCCGGTTCTGCCAGGTCTTCCTCTAAGAAGAAGGCCGTCGAGCTGCAGATCTTCGCCGCCAACTCCCTCGAGAAGGCCCTGCCCGAGGTTCAGGAGCTCTACACCGACCAGACCGGTACCACCTTTGCCGACACGCAGTTCAAGGCCTCTGGCGATCTGGTTGAGCAGATGAAGGCCGGCGCTGCCGTCGACGTGCTCATCACCGCTTCCAAGGGCACCATGGATGACGCTGAGACCGCCGAGCTCGTCGATGCCAACACGCGTGAGGACATGTTCGTCAACGACCTTGTGATCATTCGCGCCGAGGGCTCCGACACCAACGTCGAGGCCATCGCCGACGTCGCGAATCTGGACGGCAAGATCGCCATTGGCGACGCCAAGACCGTTCCCGCCGGCAAGTACGCCAACCAGGCGCTGGCTTCTGTGGGCCTCTATACCGGCACCGAGGGCGACGACGGCGAGTATGCGCCCGAGATCGCCGACAAGGTCGCACTGGCAGACAAAGTTGGTACCGCCGCCGCCTATGTGTCCACAGGCGACTGCGTTGCCGGTTTTGTCTACAGCTCTGACATCTACCGCTACAACGGCATCGAGGAGGCCTTCGTGTGCCCCGAGGACTCGCACAAGCCCATCGTGTATCCCGGTGCTGTCGCCGATAGCTCCGAGCATGCCGACGAGGCTAAGGCGTTCATCGACTTTTGCCTGTCCAACAAGAAGGCTCAGAAGATTTGGGCTAAGTACGGCTTTGAGCTTTCCGCGTAGTGCGGCTTGGCGCGATAATTCCATCGTTTTGTGTTTCACTCCGTCCTTGTATTCGCTTGGAGCTTTTCGTGCTTAATAGATTCCGCATGCTTGTCGCCTGTGCTTTGACCCTCGTGCTTTGCTGGGTGCCGGGATTTGCGGTTGCTGGGGACGCTGAGGACGGGGCCCAGGTTGCTGCGACCGCTCATGGGCTTTCCTATGGGATCGAGGGTTTTGAGCGGTTGGCCAAGGGGACTGCTCGTGCCATGGAGGGCCAGCCTGAGGGCTACCGGTTTCCCGTTGACGAGGACGTGGACCTTGTAGTGGCGCCTGCTGCCGATCGCGTTGTGGTGTGGATATCGCCCAAGGCGGCCGAGAAGTATGGATTGGATCCGCAGGACAACGAGTGCGTATCGGGTCTCAAGGCCCTCGTCTGTAAGCTCGACAGCGCAAACTGCATGGGAGGTGCGCAGCTAGGGGACGTGGATCTTCCTTGGTATGTCACGGCGGAAACAACGTTTGATGCCGGCGGGTATACCTATGGCTTTGACGAGCGCGGCGCGGATGGGGACCGCTATGTGGTGATTGCATCGGCCTCGGGTGATGCCAAGGGCGGCGCGCGTTGGCTTGATAGCGCTCAAATGGTAGAGGCATCGTCTGTCGTGTTGCGGGATGAGCAGGGGCCCTTGACCTCTCTGGCCTCCTTTTTGTGCGACATCGACTATCGCCCGTTTTGGGTGTCCATTAAAACGAGCGGCCTTGCCCTGCTGATCTCCTTTGCGCTGGGCCTGTTCGCCGCGTGGAAGACTATGGGTACCTCGAGTCGCATCAAGGGCCTGCTCGATTCGGTCTTTACGATTCCTATGGTGCTGCCGCCCACGGTCTGCGGCTTTCTGCTCCTCATGCTGTTTGGCCGCTCGACCGGGGTGGGCCAATGGCTCATCGCGCACGGCATCTCGATCGTCTTTACCTGGCCCGCGGCGGTCATTTCGGCTGTCGTTGTGTCGTTTCCGCTGGTCTACCGCACGGCGCTCGGAGCCTTCGAGAGCCTCGACACGCAGATGCTCGACGCCGCGCGAACTTTGGGGTGGTCCGAACGTCGCATCTTTGCCAAGCTCATGATGCCGCTCGGCTGGCCCTCAATCGCGGCGGGCACGGTGCTCGCCTTCGCTCGCGCGATGGGCGAGTTTGGCTGCACACTGTTCTTTGCGGGCAACTACGCCGGCATTACGCAGACCATTCCCATTGCGATTTACTTTGAGTGGATGGGCGGCAATACGTCGGTGGCTCTCTTTTGGGTCGTGGTCGTAATAGCGTTCAGCTTCCTGGTCATCCTATTCATCAACATGTACACGGCGCATTCTCAAAAGTATCGCGAGCGCGGTCTCTCCCGTGCGGAGCGCAAGCAGGCCAAAGAGCTCGCCGGACAGGGCGATTCGCTCGACCCGGTGGGCGGTGATGCCTTGCGTATCGATCGCGAGGCACTGGCCGAGCTTATGCGCGATGGCACGGTCGCAAAGGGAGGTCGATAAGCCATGTCGCTCGTTCTGGATATCAAAAAGCGCTATCCGGGCTTTACCCTCGACATTCAGCTCGATGCCGGCGAGGAGCGTGTGGCGCTGCTGGGCGCCTCGGGTTGCGGCAAGAGCTGCACGTTGCGCTGCATTGCCGGCGTGGAGACACCCGACGAGGGCAAGATCGTCGTCAACGGCGTGACCTTTTTTGACTCGGCGGCGGGTATCAACCTGTCGCCCCAGGAGCGAAAATGCGCCCTGCTGTTCCAAAACTATCAGCTGTTTCCCAACATGACGGTGGCCGATAACGTATGCGCCGGTGTTAAGGATGCGGGTGACGCCGCCGCGCGCAAAAAGCTCGCCGAGCGTTATCTGGGCATTTTCGGTCTGGCCGACTTTGTCGACCGCTACCCCGTGCGCCTCTCGGGCGGTCAGCAGCAACGCGTGGCGCTTGCGCGCATGGTGGCGGCGCATCCGGGCATCTTTATGTTCGATGAGCCCATGAGCGCGCTCGACGCGTATCTCAAGAGCGCGCTTGAGCAAAACATGCTCGATCTGTTCGATGTATGCAACCGAACCGTGCTCTACGTGAGCCACGACATCGACGAAGCGTGCCGTCTGTGCGAGCGCATCTGCGTGATGCACAACGGGCATGTTGAGGAGATCGGCTCCGTCGAGGACGTGGTCCGTCATCCGCAGACGTTGGCCGCGCTGCGCTTGACGGGCTGCAAGAATACGAGCCGCGCGCGCAAGATCGGCGACGAAGAAGTTGAGGCCCTCGACTGGGGCATGACCTTCAACGTGGGCCGTGAGGTTCCCGATAACGTGGCGTACCTGGGTATTCGTGCGAGCTACTTCCATGTGGACAACCGTGCTGAGCGGGGTCGCAACAGCTACGACTTGCATGTGGCCCGCGTGAGCGATTCACGTTTTGAGCGCCTGGTGCTGCTGGACGTGCCGCGCGCCGACGCGCCGACGCGCCTGCAGTGGAAGGTCAACAAAGTGCGCATGCCTGTCGACAAGCTGCCGCAAGCAGGCGAGACGCTGCGCATGCATTTTGATGCCAGCAGGATCCATTTGGTTTGTCGATAGCGCCGGGTAATGCCGTCGGGGAATATAAGCCTCGGCGGCTTTGTTTTTGCCGTTCGCCGAATGAGGAATGACAAACTCTTATCAATCAAGATAATTATTTATTAAACGACGGCACTCGACGCTGTCGTACGAATGTCAGCGGTGTTCGCATGGTCGATGACCGTTGATATAGTTGACCTCAACTTGTAAAGGAGGGTGCGCACATGCCGCAGACGACATATATTCGCCGCGTTGCCGCGCGCGCCCTGTATATGGCTCGGAGTCGCATATGAGCAGGTATGTTCACGGCTCCGGGAGAGACGACGCACAACTAAATAATCGACCGAAAAGCAGGCTCCCTAAAATTCCGGGTTTAGGCGCGGCCGGGTTTTCGCCACCCACCGTGCAGCAATACCGTAGCTATTCAATTTTGGTTCGAGAGGGGAACCGTCATGGCTGAAGAATTTGATTTCCATCCGATGTGGGAGAGCCTCGGCATGAATCTTGCCGACCACGATATGCTGCTGGGCGCCGTGGGCCAGATGTACGGCGATATGTTCCTGGCGCAGAACAATCGCCCCAAGTCCACGTCCTACTTGGACTTTGTGGCCACCAACATCCACAGCGGCCGCATTAAGGAGATGCTCGACAAGAAGGAGGCTGGCGAGGCCACCAAAATCGTGGGCTCGTACTGCGTGTACGTGCCCGAGGAGATCGTGCTTGCCTGTGACGGCATTCCCGTTGGTCTGTGCTCAGGTGCCGATTGGGCAACGGACAAGGTCGAGGAGCACTTGCCGCGCAACACTTGTCCGCTTATCAAGAGCTTTGCCGGCTTTAAGCTGGGTGAGGTCTGCCCCTACATTGAGTCGAGTGACTTGGTGGTAGGCGAGAACACCTGCGATGGCAAGAAGAAGGCCTACGAGTTTTTTGCCACGCAAAAGAACATGTACGTCATGGATATTCCCAACGTGCACGACGAGTCGACGCTCGTGACCTGGAAGGCCGAGGTTAAAAAGCTCGCCGCCAAGATTGAGGAAGAGTGTGGCGTCACGATTACGCCTGAGCGTCTGAAGGCCGCCATCCGCGCCGTCAATGAGAAGCGTCGTGCCCTGCAGCGCCTCGCTGCCACGCGCGCTGCCGACCCAGCGCCCATCAGCGGTCTCGACAGCCTGCTGACCGTTCAGGCCGCCTTTATGGACGACACACCGCGTCTGACCGCCGCCATCAACGATATGGCGGCCGAGTGCGAGCAGCGTGTCGAGGCCGGAGAGGGCGTGGCGCCCAAGGGGGCCAAGCGCATCCTGTACACCGGCACGCCCATGGCCGTGCCCAACTGGAAGCTGTTCAACCTCATCGAGAAGGCCGGCGGCGTTGTGGTGGGCGAGGAGTCCTGCACGGGTTCGCGCTATTACAAGGACTGGGTCGATGAGTCCGGCGAGACGGTTGACGAGATGCTCGATGCTATCGCCGAGCGCTACTTTAAGATCAATTGTGCCGTCTTTACGCCCAACGACCAGCGTATGAAGGACATTGTCCAGATGGCCAAGGACCTGCATGCCGACGGCATTGTCGACGTGGCCCTGCAGTTCTGCACGCTCTACGAGATGGAGTCGTTTGCCGTGGAGAAGGCCGCCGAGGAGGCCGGCATTCCGTTTATGCACATCACGACCGACTACGCCGGCGAGGACGCAGGCCAGCTGCAAACCCGCATTGAGGCCTTCTTAGAGACGATCTAAGCTGCGCGGCTTCCCCAGGCACCGCACCTTCCGGCTCCAACCCTCCTTGCGTACCAAAGTACGCGGCGTCGGGCTTGTCGCTCGGAATCTGCGGCACCTGGGAAAGCCGTTTCCTTGGTTGGGTTTTTGTTTTTGAGGAGTTATATGCCTGTAGTTAATGAGCAGCCGTTGCCGCGCACGTTTGAGGAGTTCAACGAGCAGCGTAAGGCGGCGTTTATTCGCGTTAAGGATTATAAGCAGGCGGG
>CABVBR010000084.1 GCA_902496645.1 uncultured Collinsella sp. | reverse complement strand
GCGGGTTCGCGAGGCGAACACGCGGATTCTCCGCGCAAACTTTCGACTCAAAACGGATGCGATGTTTATCGAATTTCAGCTGGCCAAGCCCCGCATCAACGGATCCCCCGTACCGCGGAGAATCGAACTCTGTGCAGGGCGCGAGCGTAAAGAAAACGCTTCAGTGACGCAGGGTGGGACGCGTTTTCCCAATGGCGGCCCAGGCGGAAAGCGCATCCCGGAATCCGCACTCAGACTGGGACGTAGTTTCCGGATGACACATCAAGCGGAAAGTACATCCCGGAATCCTCATTCGGAATGGGATGCAGTTTCCCGGCGGCAACTCATGCTCTGGGGGTTGGCCTGGCTGCCCCGACCCCTTAACTCCAAAACCTGCGCGCTCGCCATCCCAAAACTGGGTAGAAGAAAGCCAAAACGCAATCGCAGGAGGTCAATATGACTGCAGAAGATAAGGCAAAGAACGCCGGCAAGGTCGCGCTCGTTCTGGAGGGCGGCAGCTTCCGCGGGCAATTTACCGCCGGCGTGCTCGACGTTCTCATGGAGGCCGGCGTCGAGATTCCGGCGGTATATGGCGTATCGGCCGGCGCCCTCAACGGCGTGAACTACAAGTCGCACCAGATCGGCCGTGCCAACCGCATCAACCTGGCTTTCTGCAACGACAGCCGCTTCATGGGCGCCGCATCGTTTGCGTCCACGGGCTCTATTGTGGGTTACGACTTTATTTTCAACGATGTCCAGGACCGCCTGGACCCCTTTGACAACGAGACGTTCGACGCAAGCCCCATCGAGATGTACGCCGTCGCGACGGACATGCTCTTTGGAACTGCCGCGTGCCTGCCGGTCAAAAGCGCCGTACTTGACCTCGACGCCGTGCGCGCATCGACGTCGCTGCCGCTGGTGACGCCGCCGGTCGAGATCGATGGGCACAAATACGTCGACGGCGGCGTAGCCGATTCGGTCCCCATCGAGCACGTGCTGGAGGAGGCGGGCTTCGATCGCGCAGTTGTCATTGTCACGCAGGACCGCTCGTACGAGAAAAAGCCCTACGAGTTTATGCCAGCCGCACGCGCTCGCTATGCCGACTACCCCTACCTGCTCGAGGCTATCGAGACGCGCCACGACCGCTACAACATCCAGCGCATGCATCTGTGGAAGTATGAGCGCGAGGGTCGCGCGCTGGTCGTTGCTCCGCAAAAGCCGGTCGAGGTCGGCCACGTTGAGCACGATCCGGCAAAGCTGCTCGACCTGTATATTCAGGGCCGCCAGGAGGCAAAGCGTCTATTGAGTGATATCGAGGCATTTGTCGAGCGCTAGTGTCGCAACGTCATGACCCATGGACGACATGTGCAGAAACTCTGGTCGGAGCCAAAATACCTGTTGACTCGGGCGGCGAGCGGGGTAATATGGACGGGTTACTTGCAGAGCCCCGTGAATCTCTGTAACAACACGTACTGTACATGGAGGAGTCTAAGTGATTTCGAAATCGACTCACTACGCCAAGCAGGGCGAGGTCCAGCGCAACTGGGTTCTCGTCGACGCCGATGGTGCTGTCCTGGGCCGTCTTGCCACCCAGATCGCAATGATCCTGCGCGGTAAGAACAAGCCCCAGTTCACGCCCAACAGTGACTGCGGCGACTTCGTTGTCGTCATCAACGCCGATAAGGTCCAGCTTACCGGTAACAAGGCCGACACGAAGACCTATTATCGCCACAGCGGCTACAACGGCGGCCTCAAGGCTGAGAGCTTCCGCCAGGCTATGGAGAAGCACCCGGAGAAGGTCATCGAGCGCGCCGTTCGCGGTATGCTGCCCAAGACCACCCTCGGCCGTGCCCAGATGACCAAGCTTAAGGTCTACGCTGGTGCCGAGCATCCGCACGCTGCCCAGAACCCCACGAAGATTGAGCTGGAGGCTTAAAGATGGCTGAGAACACCGTTGTCTACCAGGGTACCGGCCGTCGTAAGAACGCCGTCGCCCGCGTCCGTCTCGTCCCCGGCACCGGCAAGGTGACCATCAACAAGCGTGACGCCGAGCAGTATTTCGGCCGTCATCAGCTCGTTGAGAACGCCCTTGCTCCCTTCAAGGTGACCGACACCGCCGGTCAGTTCGACGTTATCGCTCTGTGCGATGGCGGCGGCATCTCCGGTCAGTCCGGCGCTCTGCGCCTGGGCATCGCTCGCGCTCTTCTGAACGCTGGCGATTACCGTGCTGACCTCAAGAAGGCCGGTTTCCTTACGCGCGATGCTCGCGTGGTCGAGCGCAAGAAGTACGGCCTCAAGAAGGCCCGCCGCGCTCCCCAGTTCTCCAAGCGCTAAGGTTTTATCTCCTTACGAGATACAATGTACAAGCGGGGCCTGCCGATTGCTCGGCGGGTCCCGCTTTTCTTTTTCGACTAGGGTGGGCGACTGCGTTTTGCCCACTTGGGAAGGAGCGATCCTATGCCCCAGAACATCTTCGGTACCGACGGCGTCCGTGGCGTCGCCAACGCCGACCTTTCGTGCGACCTCGCATTTCGCCTTGGCCGTGCGGCGACCAAGTTCCTTGGTCCGGACATTTGCATCGGCCGCGACACGCGTCTTTCGGGCACCATGCTCGAGAGTGCTCTGACCGCCGGCATTATGGCCGAGGGCGGCCGCCCGCACTGCTGCGGCGTTATCCCTACGCCGGCCGTGGCGCTGCTCACCGTCCAAAACGAGCTCGATGGCGGCATCGTCATTTCTGCTTCGCATAATCCGCCGGAGTTCAACGGCATCAAGTTCTTTAGCCGCAAGGGCATGAAGCTTCCCGACGCGGTTGAGGAAGAGATCGGCGCCTGGGTCATGTCCGAGGAGGCCATGGCTGCCGACACGCTGCCGACCGGCGCCGGTGTGGGTCACATCATCAAGATGAAGGACGCCCGCAAGGCATATGTCGATCATGCCATCAGCACGCTCGACGGCCTTAAGCTCGACGGCCTGGTTGTTGCCGTCGACTGCGGCCACGGTGCTTCCTGCCAGACCACGCCTGCCGCGCTGCAGCGCCTGGGCGCCACGGTCCACGCCATCAACACTGACTACTGCGGTACCGACATTAACGTCGAGTGCGGCTCCACGCACCTTGAGCCCCTGCGCGAGCTCGTGCTGCGCACCCACGCCGATATCGGCCTTGCCCACGACGGCGACGCCGATCGCGTGCTGTTCGTGGACAGCGAGGGTAACGAGATCGATGGCGACTACATCTTGGCTATCTGCGGCTCCGACCTTGCTGCTCGCGGCAAGCTCGCCAACTCCGAGATCGTCTCGACCGTCATGTGCAACCTGGGCTTCTCCATCGCAATGAAGGAGCAGGGCTTTGAGATGGTCCAGACCGCCGTGGGCGACCGCTATGTTCTTGAGCGCATGCTCGAGGACGGTGCTGTTATCGGTGGCGAGCAGTCCGGCCACATCATCTTCCTGGAGCACAACACCACCGGCGACGGTCTGGTGACGGCTCTGCAGCTGCTGGCCGTGCTCAAGCGCACCGGCCGCACCCTTACCGACCTTGCCGGCATCATGAAGAAGTACCCGCAGGTGCTCGTCAACGTGCATTCGGACAACAAGGCCGGCCTGGACGATTGCCAGCCCATTTGGGACGCCGTCGCTGCCGCCGAGAAGGAGCTTAACGGTCGCGGCCGCATCTTGGTGCGCCCGAGCGGTACCGAGCCGCTGGTTCGCGTTATGGCCGAGGCGGAGACGCATGAGCTGACCCAGCGCGTTGTTGACGATATCGTCGAGGTTGTCAAGCGCGAACTTCCCTAATGGCCAAAAACGGGTGCCAAGTGGTAAACTGACAAGGTTATTTTGATTGATTGGTATGTCCGAGGGGGAGCATGTTCACTAAAGTCCTAAGGTCTTTTGGTATGCGTGGTCGAGTCCTTACGCTGGATGCTCCCATCTCGGGCGATGTCATTCCGTTGTCCGAGGTCAATGACCAGACGTTTGCCACCGGCCTTTTGGGCCAGGGCGTGGCGATTCAGCCTACTGGCACGCGCGTGATTGCGCCGGCAGACGCCAAGGTCGAGGCCATTTTTCCCACTGGACACGCCGTTGCGCTCAACACGGTCGATGGCCTAGACGTGCTCATCCACGTTGGTTTGGACACTGTTCAGCTTGAGGGCAAGCACTTTACCGTGCATGCGCAAGTGGGCGACATCGTCCATAAGGGCGATGTGCTCATAGAGTTCGATCGCGAGGCAATCGCTGCCGAGGGCTACGATGTGACGGTTCCTATCTTGGTGTGCAACTCCGTTGAGTTCTCGAGCATCAAGGGCTCTATTGGCGAGCATGTCGAGGAGATGGACCAACTCATCGTCGCTCGCGAGCGCTAGTGAGCGCGCTCGGCCTTTAGCCTACAATTCAAACACGTTTACGGAGGACGCCCTCCGTGGCAAGATGGGATTTGTCCGAAGCTAAACAGCTTTGGGTCACCGTGGACGGGCAGGGGCCTCGACGCGGCTAGACACGAGACACATACATTACGCGACCTCGCCCTGGTGGCCGCACACGTTGGTTGCGGCCGACGCGGGCCGCGGGCAAGTGCTTGTAAGGGAGCCTTGCCTCTCTTGTACGAGAAAGGATGCGTAATGAAGATCATTAAAGCTAAAGACTACGAGGATATGAGCCGCAAGGCCGCTAATATCATCTCGGCCCAGGTTATCCTCAAACCCGATTGCGTGCTGGGTCTTGCCACCGGCTCCACCCCGATTGGCGCCTACAAGCAGCTCGCCGCTTGGTACGAGAAGGGTGACGTCGACTTTGCCGAGGTCAGCACCTACAACCTCGACGAGTATCGTGGTCTTTCGCACGACGATCCCCAGAGCTACCACTACTTTATGCGTGAGAACTTCTTCGATCACATCAACATCGACCTGAACAACACGCATGTGCCCGATGGCTCCAATCCCGACGCTGCCGCTGCCTGCTCTGAGTACGACAAGATCGTCGCTGCTGCCGGTTACCCTGATCTGCAGCTGCTCGGCATCGGTAACAACGGTCACATTGGCTTCAACGAGCCCGATGACCACTTCTCCAAGGGTACGCACTGTGTCGACCTTACCGAGAGCACCATTCAGGCCAACAGCCGCCTGTTCGACAGCATCGACGACGTGCCCCGTCAGGCCTACACCATGGGTACCCAGACCATCATGTATGCCCGCATGATCCTGGTCGTCGCTAACGGCGAGGCCAAGGCGCAGGCCGTGCATGACATGTGCTATGGTCCGGTTACGCCCGAGTGCCCTGCCTCGATCCTGCAACTGCACACCAACTGCGTTGTCGTTGCCGACGAGGCCGCCCTTTCGCTCTGCGAGTAGCGAAAGCCTATCACCTCGACATAGCTTTGCCGAAGGCCTCCGCTTTGCGGGGGCCTTTTTGCTGAGCGCGCGCCGTGTGCTTGACGAAAATCTTGCCGCGAACTTGACGGGTGCGTCTGGTGCAGCATGATTCATTCCATAACAGATACTATGCATAAATGCTATGAAAAGGTCGCAGACGGTAGCTAGCGTTAGGTGAGTTGCGCAACACAATTGAACAGCGCTCATTTGAGGTACACTGCCAAAGGATGGGACAAGCTGGCAAGCGCATTGACCTGCGCAAAGACTGATTGGTTGGGGGATAAGTTTCAATCGGACCACGCTGAACAAAAACTTGCCATTTGCGTACCAACAAACATCCTAAACCGTAGTATCGCTCTATTCATCTAGCGATACATATGGTCTAGCGTTACGGTGTCCATGTGGTCGAGTTGAGGAGCGGGCATGGTTAACGATTTGGGCAATATGGACGACCTCGAGCTTATGCCGCTGGGCAGTAGTTATACGGTGCGGCGCGATCGCTTGATGAACGAACTTATCGCCAAGGGCCGAAAGGCCGGCATCGTAGTCCTCTACGCGCCTGATGGCTTTGGGAAAACCTCGGTGCTGCTGCAGTATGCCCAAGAGGTTAAAAACGATCCGACGCGAGGTCCCGTGCGGATCATTGAGGCAGACCGCGCCATTGGGCGCGAGGTGTTTATGCAGCTCGAGGTCGTTACCGAAGAGCTTAAGGGCAAGCCGCACTCCCTGATTGCAATCGATAACGTGCCTAACCTCAGCCAGGGCGAGACCGAGGAGCTGATCGACCGAATCCGAAGCCTGCGTGCTATGGGGGTTGGGGTCTTTATGAGCTGCCGTCCTTCGAATCGCCAGCTGATTCATGGACTGGGCGATTCGATTAAAGTCAACGCGCAGATGCTCAAGGTGCATGCCTATGAGTATTCGGCGTGGGCATCTGCGTTTTCGATCAGCACATCGCTCGACTTCTATCAACTTACGCAGGGCGTGCCCGAGCTCGTCTCGGCTATGCAGTCGGGACTATACGGGCAGGGAGACGTTGCCCAGATGCTCGAAAACGAGATCGTCAATATCTACGGTGCGGCACTTGTTGATCTGGCGTCGCTCGAGAACAACGCCCTGTTTAGTGTGGCATGCTTGATGGTCTTAATGGGTGAGGGCAATATTTCGGAGCTCGAGGCTTGCGGCGTTAGGCTTTCGGCGATTGACCAGTCCTATCTTGTCCGCGATTATCCCATTTTTGGCGTTGATCCGGCAGACCGGAGCTTTACCTGCTTGGGTACCGAGGACAACGCGCGTCTGCGATTGCGCAAGCTGGTCGCCGAAATTCGCCCCGAACTCGTTGTGCGGGCGGCGCGTATATTGATTAAAGCGGGTCGCTGCGATACCGCGATGGACCTCGCCGACGCGTTTTTGGACCGCAGTGCGGTGTTGGAGCTTGCCGGACAGTATGGGGTCGATCTGGCCCTGACGGGGCATGGAGGGGATATCTGCCGCGCGGCGCTGGGAAAGACCGAGGCAGATGGCCGGGCATCGGAGCCGACGCCTGACGAGGCGCTCGGCATCTATCTGGCGGCGGTGAGCGTCTCCAATACAAAGCTCGCGCGGTATATGGCCTCAATTATCGAGCATGCGGGCGAGCAAGCGATTTGCGAGCTCGATCCCGTGTCGTGGAAGGTGGCGCACGCGTTTACGGCTGCCTGTTATGGAGATGGTGGCCTGGGGCTTCCGGCAAGCCATACAGCGCTGGAAAGTGAGGCGTCTTGTGCCGCACTCGACATGCTGTCCGCACATGTCGAGATAAAGCATGGGCTGACCGAGCGGACGAAGGGTGGTGAGATCCTCGCGGGGCTCAAAACGGATAAGGCCTATGATTGCGAGCTCGATATCGCGGGGACGTTTGTGCGGGCGGACCGCATGTTGACGGAGCTATTTGATGGGTCGTATGCAGGGACTGACGAGCGTGATGACGAGATGGCCCTGACGCTCGAGGCGCTCGAAGCGCGTGGAATCCGAGCGCTCGCCATCTGGGTGCGCATGGTGTTATCGGCGCGGCGCCTGCTCGCCGGCATGCCGGTGACCGACGAGCAGGCATTCAATGAGCTCGACCGTTTTGCCGTGCGCGTGCGTGACAATCAGGTTCAGTTGTTTGGCTTGATACTGGAAGGCTGGCAGTCGCTGGCTGAGGGGCGTCCGGTCAATGCCAAATTCCGTGCGGTGCAGGTGCTCAGGCTTGCCGAGGAATCGATTGGATACATACGCGACAACGCACTGCTGCTAGAGCGCGCGGCGTACTTACGCAATACATCGATGGTATCGGTGCGCGAAGAGGCGGAGCTGCTCGATTTGAGTCGGACGCAGGTCGGTGGTGCCGAGGCTTGGATGGTGGCGCTGCATTTGGCCTCCGCTGGCCGCGATAGCGACCTTGCAGCCTGGATGTCCATGAACCGCCCAGGGATTTTGGATCCGTCGTATCGGCTGTTTGCGCGTCTTGCGATGCATTGTCTGGGTGAGCCGGCTGCTAGAATTCGAAAGAAGCTCCCGGTGCGCGAGCTGTCGCGGTATTCGCTGCGTGACGACTTTGAGGGCGAAGGCGAGCGTCTGTTCCAGGCCGGCGATGCCGAGGGTGTCGATGTGATTGGCCATATCGAGATTCGCATGTTTGGGGCGTTTCGCGCCGAGCGCGACGGGTTTCCCATCACGGACAAAATGTGGCGCCGCAAGAAGGCGGCGACACTTGCCGAGCGGCTTGCGCTGGGCATGGATGCGCTCGTCGATCGTGAGACGCTGGCCATGGAGCTGTGGCCCCATGCCGAGTTCAATAGCGCCCGCAACAACCTGTACTCGACGATATCGCGCTTGCGGTCGGCTTTGGGACCGACGCCGGATGGCAAATCGTGTGTGCTCATCCAAAATGAATGCATCGGACTCAACGGCGACTACGTCAAGACCGATGTACGGCTGTTTGACCAGATAAGCCGCGAGGTTTTGGGAAATCGCACGGGTGCGCGCGGGCCCCATTTAGTTGAGCTGTGCCTTAAGATTGAGCAGCTTTATGCCGGCCCGTTGTATGTTCCCAATGGCTGTAACCCCACCTACTTTTTGCGTATGCGACGCATTATGCAGTCAAAGTACATCGATTGCATGATTAAGGGAGCAAATGCCGCTCTAGAAGAAAACGACCTGCAGTCGGCGATTTGGCTGGCGGAGTCGGGGCTTCGGCAGGAAACGGCGCGTGAGGATATGGTGCGCTGCGCCATGCGCGTCTACAGTGCGGCGGGGCGGCGGCGCGATATCGTCGAGCTGTACAGCGGTCATATGCACCACCTGAGGGAGCAGGTCAATGGCGTTCCCGAGCCCGAGACGCGGCGTCTATACGAGCGCTTGGTGGAGGGGCGGCTCA
>CABVBR010000083.1 GCA_902496645.1 uncultured Collinsella sp. | reverse complement strand
AACAAAATCGGAGACCTTTTTATCGAGACCGGTCATGGTGCGCATCTCGGGATCGTAGAACGGATTGGGCAGGAAGCGGACGTCAATCATAATGTCCGCCTCGACGGGCATGCCGTGCTTAAAGCCAAACGAGAACACGTGGACGTCCATGAGCTGCTGGTCGGACAACTCGGAGAACGCCATGCGCAATTTGTTGCGCAGAGCAGAGGTACGCAGGCGGCTCGTGTCGATGATCATATCGGCTCGATCGCGAACGCCCTGCAGCTGCAGTCGCTCGCGCTGAATGGCATCGGCCGTAGTCTCCCCCGGCTTGGCAATGGGATGACGGCGGCGATTTTCGCTGTAGCGACGAATCAGCACCTCGTCAGAAGCCTCCAAGAACACGATGTCGCAGCTCATCTCGCGCTCCTCGAGAGCGGCGACCGCATCGAGCAACTCGTCAAACAGTCCCTGGCTACGCAAATCGCAGGTGACGGCAAGATGCCTGCCCACGCCCGTATTGATGCCGACGAGCTCGGCAAGCTGGGCGATGAGACGCGGAGGCAGGTTATCGATGCAAAAATAGCCCATGTCCTCGAACACGTGCATGGCCTGTGTGCGGCCCGATCCGGACATTCCGGTGATGATGACGATGTCGGGTATGCGCTCCGAGCGCTCCGCCGCATCCATGGCATCTCCCTTTTGCATGTGCTGCCTCCTAAAAACAAGCGCGGGACCCAGCAACCCGGATCCCGCGCGGTCAATTGCCTTTAATGAGTATACCGCCCTGAGCGGATACAAGGTCCGTCTTACGCCTCAAGCGCGGCTTTGAACCAACTCGTAATACTCGTGGGGTGCGTGATGGCAGTGCCCACGACAACTGCCCAAGCGCCCGCATCAATTGCGGCGCGGGCCTCCTCGGGCGTGTGCACGCGGCCCTCGCAGATGATGGGAAGGCCGGGAAACTCCTCGGTCGCCTGGCGCAGGAGAGGCAGATCGGGACCGTCGGCCATGGTGCAATCGATAGCGGCAACACCATGGGAAAGCGTGGTGGACACCAGGTCGAAGCCCATGTCGACAGCACGACGAATATCCTCGATGGTGGCACAGTCGGCCATCAGGAGCACGCCCTCCTCGTGCAGCGGACGGAAGGTGTCCTCGACGGTCTTGCCATCGGGACGCGGGCGATCAGTGGCGTCAATTGCCACGATGTCGGCACCGGCGGCAACGCAGGCGCGAGCATGACGCAGCGTCGGCGTGATGTAGACGCCCTCGTGTCCATCCTTCCACAAGCCGATGACGGGAACCTCGCAGCGGCCCTTAATGGCGGCGATGTCAGCAAGACCCTGGCAGCGAATAGCGGCGGCGCCGCCAAGCTCGCAGGCGCGAGACATCTGAGCCATGGTTTCGGGCGTACGAAGCGGCTCGCCCATATAGGCCTGAACGCTCACGACGAGCTTGCCCTTCAGGGATTGAATCAAAGGATCAACGGTCATGTTCGACTCAACCTTTCTCAAAATAGCCTTCTGAGACACCGCACCTTGACGTTCAAACCGTCGCTCGCGTACCGAAGTACGCTTCGCTCCTCTTTCACGTCAATCTGCGGCACCTCAGAAGGCGCACTTGGTAGTTATGCTTACTTCAACGACGCAAGAAGGTGTTCGGCGGCACCGATGAGCGGCGCGTCGCCCTCCAGAGAACCGATGAGGATCGGCGTGTCCTGAAGCGGGTCGAGCGCCTGGCTGGCATAGCCCTCGTGCACCGAGTCCTTCCACGTCTGCGAGCGCCAATCGGGACCCTGGTGAATCACACCGCCCGAAAGCACGATGACCTCCGGGTCAAGGATATTGGCGAGCGAGCCCAAGCTGGCGCCCAGCGCAAAGCCAGCGTCATGGATGACCTCGGTCGCCTTTGCGTCGCCAGCACGGCACAGGTCGTTCACGTCGCGACCGACCGAAGGACGGCTGGGGTCAACTCGACCGAAGCGCTCGTCGTACATACGGCCAATCGAGGTGCCCGAGGCTACCGACTCAAGATGACCAGAACGCCCGCAGGCGCAGGGAATGCCGGCGGCAGCCGAGCACTCGATGTGGCCCATATGGCCGGCAGCACCATGGAAGCCCTGCATTACGCGGCCGTTCTCGACATATGCGCCGCCGATGCCCGTACCGATGCCAAGACACAAGACGGAGAACTTGCCCTTGCCGACGCCCCAGTGGGCCTCGCCCAGAGCATGAGCCTGCACGTCGCCTACAACGGCAACGGGAAGACCGAGATCCTCGCGCAGACGCGGCCCCAACTGAACGCCGGACCAGCCGGGCATGATCTCATTGGCATACGCGATGGCGCCCGTCTTGGGATCGACGACGCCGGCGGCACCGATACCGACGCCAAGGACCTCGACATCGGGATTCGCCTCGAGAGCAGCCTTGACGGACGCCTCGATACGCTGGAAGACGGCCTCACCGCCCTCTTGGGCCTCGGTGGGAACCTCAGCTTCAAAGACCGGATGGGGCACGCTGCCATCAGCCGGGTACTCCATGATGGCAGTCGCGATCTTAGTTCCGCCGATATCGACAGAGCAGACGTACTTGTTCTCCATGTCGCTCTCCTTCGGAGATAAAAACAACTACAGGAAATGCGCCGTCAGGCTAGCCGTCACAGCGCAGTAAAGGTTATCCAGGTGCCCGAGATCGCCGAGAAACCGTGTGGCCATTGACCTAACGGGTCATGGCCACACGGTTGAACGGCGAGGTCGGGTGCCTGGGAAAGCTTTACAGGAGACCGTTGTCCTGGAGGACCTTCTTAATAGCCTCGACGTTCTCGCCAGTCATGGCCTTCACCGGGCGCGGCATGGTCGGGCTGTCGAAGATGCCCATGAGGTTCATAGCGGTCTTGAAGGCGCCGACGCCACCGGCATAGCCCTGGACGCCCGAGGTGACATCCCAGATGTGGGAGATCTCGTTGAGGCGATCCTGCTCGGCCTTGACGGTAGCCCAGTCACCGGCCTGAGCGGCCTTCCACTGGCGCACGTAGCCCTCGGGCTCAACGTTGGCAAGGCCCGGGACAGAACCGTCGGCGCCACCGAGGTAAGCGCCGTCGACAACAACCTCGTGACCGGTGAGGATGCTCATCGGATGGCCGTTCTTCTCGTTCTCCTGAACGAGATAGCGGAACGAGATGTCATCACCCGAGGAATCCTTGACGCCAGCAAGGACGCCCTCGGCGCCGAGCTTGGCAAGGAGCTTCCAGGGGAGCTTGGTGTGAACGCAGACGGGAATGTCATAGGCAAAGATGGGCAGGTCGAGCTCCTCGTGCAGGATGCGGAAGTGCTCCTCGACCTCGGTCATGCCCTGCAGGGCATAGAACGGGCAGGTGGCGACAAGCGCATCGGCGCCCAGCTCCTGAGCGACCTTACCGTGCTCGATCATGCGCTCGGTCTCGGTATCGATGATGCCGACCAGGACGGGCACGCGGTGGTCGACGATACGAACGGCCTCGGCGATGATCTGGCGACGACGCTCATCGGTGGAGAAAACGACCTCGCCCGAAGAGCCCAGGAAGAACAGGCCATCGACGCCGGCATCGATCATGCGGTTGATGCTGCGCTCAAAGGAGGCAACGTCGAGCTGGTGGTCTTCGGTATCGGGAACAACGACGGGAGGGATAACGCCGGTGAATTTCTGAGTTGCCACAAGAATCTCCTTAGTTGTCTGGCGGGCGGCCCTATGCCACCCACTCTTGTTGGCAGTGTCCAGGCCGTCTAGGCCAAAGAACACGGGTAGAACGTTTGATTAAAGAAGTCGACGACTTCGTTTTCGAACGCATTGATACGCTCATGAGCGTATTTGGCATAGATGATATGCCTCCGGTCACACTCAAGACCGTTGAATACGGCAAACTGATCCTTGGGATCGCTCACGGTATCCATAAGCGATGTGCCCATGAGCACCGATCCGCGCACCCGAGACGACAGCGCCTCGAGGCCGCCAGGAAGCGGATTGGCAACCGCCGTGCAGGCGAGGCCCCGCTCGTCCAGAGCAGAAACCGCCAGCGCGACTCCGCCGCCAAGACCCTCGCCCCATGCAAAGATGCGGTCGGGGTCCATGCCATCAAGATTGCGCGCCACCTTCGCCATCGCGCAACCCCAACGGACGCGCTTGACAAAAGCGGGCGAAGCAATCCCCCGCTGCAGGTCGTCCGCACCAGCGACATCGTCATCCAGCGCGAGGACGGCATACCCCATGGCGGCAAATCTCGTCATGTGATGCCAGCCGCGCACAGGCCGATCGATGTCGTGGAACATCAGGCACAGCGGCACGCGCTTAGATACTCGGGCACGACCAACAGGCTCAATCAAGCGAGCGTGGACCGCATCGTCACCGAGCTCAAAGGAAATCTCCGAGTAACGAGCGCAGGGGTTAACAAAGTCAATCGCCGTAATGGCCTGGCCTTGAATCTCAAGATTCGAAGCGCATGTCTCTAAATCAGAAACATCTGCTTGGACATCGCCGTGCCAGTCCCGATATTCTGCGAGCCTTGATGAAACCGTTCCGGGAATTCCCACGAGCCCGGGGACTATCAGCTCGTCAACATTGCTCTCGCACTTAGACATGAGCCTCCCCTCCCTCACAGAAAAACGGAATGATCAGATCGTCAAAATCCTGAATCTCCTCGTGGCCAAAGCCCTCAAAGAACTCATGACGCTTATCGCAGGACAGGTTGTTGTACACCGCAAACTGCGTTGCCGGCGGACAGACGGTATCGGCCGTGCCCGTGCCAAACAGCACGGGGCACTTGACCATGGGGGCAAAATTCTTGGAATCGAAGTACGCCAGCTTGGCATAGGCTTCCTCGATACGAGTCGAGTCCTCGTCAAACCAACGCGACCAATAGCGCAGACCCTCGTAGGCAATATCGTCGGCGTCCAAATCCCAGACCAGGCGGAAATCCGACAGGAAGGGATAGAGGATGGCGGCGCGATTGATAAGCTCGCCGTTAAGCGCACAGGTCGCAATGCCCAAACCGCCGCCCTGCGACGCGCCGTTCACAAATACGTGGGCAAGATCGATGCCCTCAAGCTCGCGAACGATGCGGCACAGGATGCGAATATCTTGGTGCAAGCGGACATAGTAGAGGTTGGCCGGGTCGCCGTCGATACCGGCGACGATATGGCCCGCGACCGTTGTGCCCTCAAATCCACCAATGTCCTCGGAGGGACCTCCTTGACCGGGGCAGTCGAGGGCGATGAGTGCCATGCCCATGCCCGCAAACGACGCCTGCTCAAACCAGCTGCGGCTTGCACCCGGATATCCATGGAACTGAAGTACCAATGGCACGGGCTCGTCCGAGACGGGTTTAAGGTACTTGGCATGCAGGCGAGCGCCACACATGCCGGTATACCAGAGGTCGAAAAGCTGGCAGGTCACGGCATCGGTGACCGATGCCGTCTCGATCGCATAGTCAAGCCCGACGGCGTCGGCCTCGGCCATGCGGTCCTTCCAAAAGAGATCGAAATCTGATGGACGGGGCATGGCGCCTCGATATTCACCAAATTGATGTTGTAGCTCCTGAGCACTTGGCATGGCTCGTGAACCCAACCTTTCGAAATCGCAACGGAGGTGCGCCCGGCAAGGGAACCGGGCGCACGGGAGGGAAAGCGAGACTACTCGCCGAGCTTGGGATGCAGCAGCGACGGCGCAGCGCCGAGCAGCATCTTGGTGTAGGGGTCCTGGGGATGCTGGAAGACCTGCTTGGCCTCGCCCTGCTCGACGATCTTGCCGCCATTCATAACGATGATGTCGTCAGAGATATAGCGGACCGTCTGGATGTCATGGCTGATGAACACCATGGCCAGGCCGAGCTCCTTCTTAAGGTCGGTCAGCAGGTTCAGAATCTGCGCGCGGACCGAAACGTCCAGAGCCGAGGTGGGCTCGTCGGCGATGATGGCATCGGGGTTCAGCGACAGGGCACGGGCAATTGCGACGCGCTGGCGCTGGCCGCCCGAAAGCTGGCCGGGAAGAACCTCGGCGGCGGAGCTGGGCAGACCGGTGAGCTCCAGGAGTTCCTTGACGCGCTTCTCCTGCTCGGCTTCGGTGCCCAGATTGTGGACGCGCATGGGGTCGAGCAGCTGTTCGCGAACGACCATGCGGGGGTTGAGCGCCGTGGCCGGGTTCTGGAACACGACCGAGATGACGCGACCCATGTGGCGACGGTCCTCGGCGGTACGCTTGGTAACGTCCTTGCCCTTAAAGTAGACCTTGCCGCTCGTGGGGGCCTGCAGGCCGCACATGACGTTGGCGGTGGTGGACTTACCGCAACCGGACTCGCCGACGATGCCGATCGTCTGACCGGGCATGAGCTTAATCGTTACACCCTGGACGGCGTGAACCAGGTTGGGGTGCAGAATCGAGCCGGTACGGGTCCTAAAGGTGACGTGGACGTCATCAAGGAAGATGATCGGCTCGACGCCGTTGACTGCGGTCTCGCTCATCTACATCACCTCCGCGTGAGGGGTCAAACCATTTGCCTTGAGCACCTCGTCGGGGAGCTCGGAATAGAAGTGCTCGGTGCCGGGCACGCGCTTGAAGACCGGACGGGTGTCCAGGCCAATACGCGGATGGCTCGAGCGGGGCGCGAAGCGATCGCCCTTGGGGAAATCGCGCGGGCTCGGAACGGCGCCGGGCACCTGGTGAAGGCGGCCCGAACCGCTCTCGATGGACAGAACGGAACCCAGAAGACCGCGGGTGTACTCGTGAATCGGGTTGGTGAGCAGCTCCTTGGTGGGCGCCTGCTCGATGACCTGACCGGCATACATAACCGTGATGTTATGGGCGACCTCGGCGACCAGCGCCAGGTCATGCGAGACGAAGATCATGGCAAAGCCGAGCTTGGCCTGAAGGTCGTTGAGCAGCTTGATGACCTGCTTCTGGACGGTAACGTCCAGAGCGGTCGTGGGCTCGTCGCAGATGACCAGCTTGGGGTCGCGGGTAAGGGCCATAGCGATCAGAACACGCTGACGCTGGCCACCGGAAAGCTCATGCGGGTAGCTCTCGAGCGTACGCTTGGGGTCGAGGCCCACGAGCTCCAAGAGTTCCTCGGCGCTGCGGGTGCCGCCGCGCTTGGTGAGCTGCTTCATCTGGGCAGAGATGAGCATGGAGGGGTTGAGCGAGGACAGGGCGTCCTGATAGACCATAGCGATATCGGTACCGCGCAGGCCGAACCACTCCTTCTTGCTCATCTTGAGCAGGTCGCGGCCCTCCCAGAGGACCTCGCCGGAAAGGTGCTCGTCATCGTCGGTCAGGCCCATGATGGCCAGCGTGGTGATGGACTTACCGCAACCGGACTCGCCCACCAGGCCCATGGTCTGACCAGGACGGACGTCAAAGTTGACGTGGTCGACGACGTTGATATCGCCGTGGTGCTCAAACTGAATGCAGAAGTCACGGACCGAGAGAATCGGTTCGACAGACTCGTCAGGCACATGGCGATCGTCACGCTTGAGCTCGACATCGCGCAGGGCGCCAAGGCGAGCGGAGAGGGACTGGGCCTGCTCCTTGTAGGCGCGAACGGGGTCGGAGACCAGCAGGTCGGCCTCGCGACGCTTGGAGGAATCGGTCGGATCCAGGGCGGCGGAGGGAGCAGCGGCCATGGCGTCGGTAATGCCCTCGGAGAGGATGTTGAGCGCCAGGCAGGTGATCATGATGGCCAAGCCCGGGAACAGCGCCTGCCACCAACGGCCGGCGAGCACGCCGCCGCGGGCGTCGGCGAGGATGTTGCCCCAGGTAGCGGTGGGCTCCTGGATACCAGCGCCGATGAAGGTCAGCGAGGCCTCGAAGATGATGGCGTCGGCGACCAGGGTAACGGTGAAGACCATGATCGGGGCGATGCAGTTACGCAGAACATGCTTGATCAAAATCCACGGAGCCTTGGCGCCGGAAACGATGACCGCGCGGACATAGTCCTCTCCGTACTCGGACACGATGTTGGCGCGCACGATACGGGCAATCTGCGGAGTGTACATAAAGCCGATGGCGAAGATGATCGACGGCACGGAGTTGCCCAGGATGGAGACGAAGACGGCCGCGAGGGCGATGCCCGGGATAGACATGATGATGTCCAGGATACGCATGATCGTCTCGGAAACGGCCTTGCGCGAAACCGCCGCAAGGGCGCCCACGACCGAGCCGCAGACCAGAGCCATGGCAGTGGCGCCAAAGCCGATAATCAGCGAGTAACGACCACCGTAGAGCATGCGCGACAGAATGTCGCGACCCTTATCGTCGGTACCGAAGATAAATCCGTTGCCGGGAGCCTGGCGAGCCGTAAAGATCTCGACCGGGCTATAGGGGGCAAGAAGGGGCGCCAGAATCGCGGTCAGGGCGACCAGCGCCAGCACGACGGCGGCAATCTTAGAAGACAGCGTCATCTTCTTCCAGCCACCGAGCTTGAGCCCCTTGGAGGCAGCCTTCTCGAGCTGCTCGGTTTGCTTCTCTCGAATCTTTACCATAATCTACACCGTCCTGATGCGCGGGTTGATGAGCAGGTAGAGCATGTCAACCACGATGTTGATGATGATGAAGGCAAGAGCAACGACGATAACGACGCCCTGAACCAGGTTCGCCTCGTTGCCCTGAACGCCCTGCAGAATCGCGGTGCCCATGCCGGGGAGGTTGAAGATAACCTCGATGACGACGGCGCCGCCCATGAGGTAACCGATCTTAAGACCGAGGGTGGTGACCGGGGTGATCAGCGCATTGCGAAGAACGTTGATGCCGACGACGACCTTCTCGGGAACGCCGGCGCCGCGAGCCATACGG
>CABVBR010000082.1 GCA_902496645.1 uncultured Collinsella sp. | reverse complement strand
GAGCCGCCGTAACTGATAAACGGCAGTGGCTTGCCCGTCATGGGAAACACATTGAGAATGCCCAGCGCGTTGATCAAAAACTGCACCGCAAGAATGACCGCGGAACCCGATGCCATAAGTGCTCCGCGACGGTCGGTCGCCTGCTCGGCAATGCGAAACGCCGAGTAGATCAGCATCGCAAACACCAAAATGAACAGCACGGTTCCGATAAAGCCAACTTCCTCGCCGATAATAGCCAAGATGTAGTCGTTATGCGCCTCGGGCAAATACGAGTACTTCATGGTGGAGTTGCCGATACCGCGACCGAACAGGCCGCCCGAGGCAAACGCCATGATGGCAAGCGTAGCCTGATAGCCGTCACCATATTCGTCTGCCCAAGGATTCCAAGCAACCTGGACACGAGTCATACGATACGGCTCGGCGATAAGGGCGATTGCAATGACGGCGATGCCGGCAACGACCGTCCACACGATATATTTGGGGTCCAATCCCGCAAACAACGCCATGCACATGAGGGTCAGCAAGATGATCAGAACGGTGCCAAAATCGGGCTGAACAAAAATCAGGAAGAGCGAAATGCCCAGGTAGACACCCATCTTGCGAAGAAACTCGTTGATGTTGCCGCCGGGCGAAAAGATGCGGTCGAGCATGATGGCCGAATACGCGATGGCGAACGGCTTTAAAAACTCAGACGGCTGGAACTGAATACCGGCGATGTTGAGCCAACGCGTGGCGCCACGACTGCCGCTGCCCATAAAGAACACCAGAACCAGTAGCCCTATCATGCCCATGAGAAAGATCCTGAGCACGTCTTCCCCAAACCAACTGTCCGGCAAGATGCGCACGATGGCAACCATAGCCAGCACGCCAACTCCGGCAAACGCGGCCTGTCGAAACAGGAAAAACGTCGCCGAACCGTTCTCGTGCAGCGCCTCGACCGAAGATGCCGAGTACACCATCAGCAAGCCGAAGCAAACCAAGCTAAACAGGCAGGCCATAAATATCAAACGGGGGCGCATGATGCGGGCGGGGACGCCGGCAATATAGCGCTCACCGAACGTCTGCCCGCCGCGTCCGGAACGCGTCGTGCTACGCAGCGAGGAAGCACGGTCCGAGTCGGGCCTCCTCATATCACTTCGGGGGCTCTCCTCTCTCACCGGCAACCCCTATTCCGTTTGCGATTTCGCTGCTGCGGCAAGCTGGGCCACGTAGTCCTTGAACACGCGACCGCGCTCCTCGTAGCCCGAGAACTCGTCGAACGAAGAGCAGGCGGGCGAAAGCAGGATCACGTCGCCGCGGCTCGAGAGCGAGCGGGCAACGTCAACGGCATCGCGCAGATCATCGGCCTGGGCGATATCCACGTCACCATCGACATCGGCCTCGTCCATGGCGGCGGTAAAGCGCTCGCGCGCATCGCCAAAGCAAACGACCGAGCGCACGTTGTCCATAACGACGCGGGCAAAGTCCGCAAGCGGCGTACCCTTATCGTGGCCGCCGAGCAGCAAGATCACATCGTCGTCGGGAAACGCCGTCAGGGCCTTTTCGACCGCATCGGTGTTCGTTGCCTTGGAATCGTTGACGTAGCGCACGCCATCGATCTCGCCACAGGGCTCAACGCGGTGTTCGAGCGGCTGGAACGATGCCAAACCGCGGCAAATGCCCTCGGGATCGGCACCGACGGCCAGAGCAGCCGTGGCGGCACATAGGGCATTGATGACATTGTGGTGGCCCGAAATCTTGAGCTCGGACGTGGCGACAAGCTGAGTCTCGACGCCCTTCAGGCGAACGACCATCTTGCCGTCGCGCACAAAGGCGGCGTCTGCACCCTTGGGCTCGTCAAAAGCGACCTTGCAGATGCGGCGACCCGGTGTGTAGATGTACTCATCGAACTCATGGATGCCGGCATCCTCAACGTCGATAACCACGAGGTCGTCATCGACCATATTCTCGAACAACTTGATCTTGGCAAGCGCATAGTTCTTGTGGCTCTTGTGCCAGCCCAGGTGGTCGGGCGTGATGTTGAGCAGCACCGCCACGCGAGGATGAAGCTCGGCGGTCGTAGCAATCTGATAACTCGACAGCTCGGCCACAAACCACTCATTGTGTGCGCGGCCGTCGATCTCGTTCACCGGCGGCTCGCCGATATTGCCGACGGCCACGCTGGCTTCACCGGCGGCCTTGAGCAGATAATCTGTCAGCGACGTGGTAGTTGTCTTGCCGTTGGTGCCCGTGATGGCGATCCAATTTTGGGGAGACAGGCGATAGGCAAACTCGGGCTCGCCCATAATCTGAGCGGCATGCTCACGCCCAGCCTTAAAGAAGGCCGAAAACTCCGAGATACCAGGGCATGTCACGCACACGTCATAGGCATCCTCGACCTGCTCGGTGCCGTAGACAAACGACGCGCCCTGCGCCTCGAGCGCACGCGTGGCGTCATTGGGCTCGGAGCTACCGCCGCCATACACGGTCGTGGCGCTCACGCGCTCGGGGTGAGCCAACGCCCAACGGGCGACATCGAGACCGGATTTACCCTGCCCCAAAACAAGCAGGCTAAAGACATCAGCAAGAGGCATGAAAGACCACTATCCCAACTGGAAGAACAGGGCGAGGCCAACGGCGCCAAAGGCCGCGGCGATAATCCAAAAACGGATAACGACCTTGGTCTCGGCCCAGCCCTTCTTTTCGAAATGATGATGAATGGGCGCCATAAGGAAGACGCGCTTGTGCGTAAAGTGGAAATAGACAACCTGGATCATGACCGACAGGGTCTCGACGATAAACAGACCGCCGATGATGAGGGAAACGACTTCGGTGTTGGTCATGATGGAGGTGCAGGCAAAAGCGGCACCCAGGGCAAGCGAACCGGTATCGCCCATAAAGATGCTCGCCGGGTAACAGTTGAACCACAAAAAGCCCAGGCAGGCACCGGCGCACGCCGTGCAGAAGATGGACAGGTTCACGTCACCGTGCAAAAACGCCATGGCGGCCATGGCGAGCATGGCGATCATGGAAGTGCCGCCGGCAAGGCCGTCCAGACCATCGGTCAGGTTCACGGCATTGGAAAGACCAGCGATCATCAGCCAGCAGAATACAATGTAGAGCCACGGGAACGAAAGGCCGCAGATGGTGGTCGAAAGAACACCGAGGTCAATCGTCAGGCCGCCGGGAAAACGAATCTCGGGGGCGACGCCGCACCAATTGACGGCGAGCACGGTAAAAGTGACGCAGATGATGGTCAGACCGATCATCTTGGCGTGAGGCGTCAGGCCGAGCGAGCGACCATGCGTGACAGAGGTCAGGTCGTCGATGAGACCCAGAACGCCGGTGGCCAGCGTGGCAAGCAGCACGAGCACGAGCTCGGTGGTGAGCTTGCCCATCAGCAGGCAGGTCAGCGAGATCGCGACAAGAATGACGACGCCGCCCATGGTGGGCGTACCCTGTTTAATCAAATGACGCTTGGGGCCGTCGGCACGAACCTGCTGGCCGATACCCTCGACCTTGAGCAGCTTGATCCACCACGGCATGAGCAGCAGCGCAATGGCAGCGGCGATGCCAAGCCCCAAAAAAGCCTGATACGTTGGATACGAGGGATTGCCGAACATGGGCTAGCACACACCTTCCACAAAGCGGTCGAGCTCAACAAAACGGGAACCCTTGACCAGTACAACATCATGATTTTCAAGCGCGCCGCCCATGCGGTCGAGCACCTGCTGATAATCGGAGAACACCTGGATGCGGTCCTCATCCATACCCATCATACGTGCGGCATCGGCCATGAGCTGAGCCAGCTCGCCGCCAACGCACGCGAGCATGTCGAGCTTCTTGGCGGCGGCATAGGCGCCCACGAGCTCATGCATGCGGGGAGCCTCGTCGCCCATCTCGCCCATCTCGCCCAAGATCGCCATGCGCGAACCGTCACAGATGAGCGAGCACAGCAAATCGAGGCCGGCAGCCATAGACTCGGCACTGGCGTTATAGGAGTCGTCGATGATGCGTGCTCCGCTCTTGGCGCGCTTGATCTCCTGACGGTGACCGGTGATCGTAAGGCCCCTAAAGGCAGCATCGATCTGCTCGGGCGTCACGCCCAGACGATAGGCGACCGCGGCGGCCTTGACGGCATTGGGCACGGACTGCACGCCGGGAATGGCCAGCATGGTATCGACCGTGTCGCCCTGACCAAAGTCGAGCGTAAAGACCGGATGCCCCTCGTCGTCGACGCGAATGTCACGTGCGCGGACCTCGTCGTCGTCCGAGACACCGGCCAGCATCACGTCAATACCCGCAGGCTGGGCGAACGTATCGCGAATGAACGGCGTAAAGTCGTCCTCACCGCCCAACACCAGCAACGGCGAGAAGTCGCCGGCGGCGCACATGCCCTGGACAATCTCGGACTTGGCGCGGGCGATGTTCTCGCGGCTGCCCAGAATACCGATGTGGGAGGTTCCGATCTTGCTCACGATGGCAAGATTGGGGTTGGCAGACTGGGACAGGCGCTCAATCTCATGAAAATGGTTCATGCCCATCTCGAGCACCAGGACCTCGGTATCGGCCGGAGCGGAAAGCACCGTGAGCGGCATGCCGATCAGGTTGTTGAAATTGCCCTTCGTGGCCCAGACGCGATAACGTTTGGCGAGTACGGCGGCGAGCACGTCCTTGGTCGTCGTCTTGCCGATGGAACCGGTAATGCCAACGACCAGGCAGCCAAGCTCCAGGCGATACGTGTGCGCCAAACGCAGCAGAAACTCCTCGGGATCATCGGTCAGCAAGATGGCACAGCCCCTGTCCTGCGCCAGCGAGACCAGCTCGGCCTCGGGCTCACGCGTCATCACGACGGCGCCGGCACCCGACTGGACGGCACGGGAAGCAAAATCATTGCCGTCGACGTTTTCACCGGGAAAGGCGACGAAAATCGTCCCCTCCTCGACCTGACGCGAGTCGATAACGCACCCGCGGCATACCCGATCGACTTCTTCCGTCACGGTTCGGGCCCCCGTTGAGGCCACGAGGTTGTTGACGGCGATCTCTATCATTGCAGCTCCCCTGTAAACCTAATAATGCTATCGGCGTATTGTATCCCAGTGCCATGCGCGCGTGGTGCAGGGCATGTGAACACCCTTCAGATCAAACGGCAGACCACGCTCAAGATTGTAACCCCCTACTTCGTGCGCGGGATACCCAGCACGTCGAGCGCGTTGGCCATAATGGACTGGAATGGCACCGCGGCGGCATCCGAGCCGCTCGGCGTTCCATCGAGTGTGATATAGCACAGCACCTTGGGCGATTGTGCCGGCGCAAAGCCCATAAAGGACGACATGTAGTTCTCCTTGAGGTAACCGCCGTTCTCGTCAGCACGCTCGGCCGTACCGGTCTTGCCCGCCACGTCATAGCCATCGACCGCACCGCCGACGCCCGTGCCTTCGGACACGACCGTCTGCATGCACGATGTCACCTGGGCGGCAGCGTCCTCCGAAATCGCACGCTCGCCTTCACCCCAGTCCTTCTCATCGCCCTTGCTGGACTTATAGAAGTGCGGCGTCATCATCACGCCGCCGTTCGCGATGCCGCCCACGGCACGTGCGACCTCAATCGGCGAGACGGACAGCGCTTGGCCAAAGCTCATCGAGCCCAGCGTGGCGCCGTCGTACTGGTCGCGCTCCTTGACGATGCCCAGACTCTCACCTGGAAAATCGACACCGGAGCTATGACCGATACCCCACTTGTCCACATAGGTGGCAAAATCATCGGCACCGATCTTGCGTCCCACCAGGACAAAGCCCACATTGGACGAACGGCGCATCATCTCGCGCACGTCCATGGTCATGGTGTAGTCGCGCTTATCGGCGTCGGTAACGGTGTCGTCGCCAACCTTAATGCTCGCCGGCACCTCAAACGACGTGCTCGAACGCACGGCGCCCAAATCGAAGCCGGCACCGGCCACGAGCGTCTTAAAGACCGAGCCGGGCTCGTAGGCATCGGTAACCAGGCGCAAGTTCATGTCTTCGGTCTTGGCGTTTTCCAGATCGGTCTGGTCATATGTCGGATACGAGCATGCCGCCAGAATCTCGCCCGTCGTGGGATCGGTGACCAGGGCCGAGCCATTCTTGGCCTTGGTCTTTTCGACCGCCTCGGCCAGGGCGTCCTCGGCGGCACGCTGGATATTGACATCGAGCGTCGTCACGATGTCCACGCCGTCCACCGCGGCAACCTTCTTATAGGCGCCGCCCGCGATATAGCTACCGTCCCTCGCCCGCTCGCGCACCAGCGAACCGTTGGTTCCGGTCAAAAGCTTGTTGTACTGTTTTTCGAGGCCCGTCAGACCGTCGTTGTCCACGTTTACCACGCCAAGCACCTGCGATGCCAGGTTGCCGTAGGGGTACACGCGCTTCATGGCCTGCTCAAAGAGCACGCCTGGCAGGTTCTTCTTCTCCAGCGCCGCGACATCATCCTCGTCCACCTGACGTTTGATATACACCCAGGTGCCATCCGACTCAACGAGCTCGCGACAGGTCTTTTTATCGATGCCCGTAGCTTTGACCAGTGCCGATACCGTCTTGTCAACGTCCTCGATAAGCTGAGGATTCACGGCGATGTTGCGGCATTCGACCGACGACGTCAGCACGTTGCCGTTTCGGTCGTAGATGGTACCGCGCTTGGCATATAGCGTCTGCGCGAGCAAGCGACGTGCATCGGCGCGGTCGCGTAACTTATCGGCTTCCACGATTTGATAGTCGGCAAGGCGAAGGACGCCTAAACCCAAGCCAAGCCCGATAAAGCCCATGACGGCTTTGCGACGGGGCAGCGGCGTGCCCGTGAGCCATTCGGTCGACGAGCTCTTGCGCGGTCTGGTGTTATGCATTTGAGGACCACTCGAGCCACGGAGACGCGACGCGGGGTCGTTGCCATAGGACGGCCTCGCGTTGTAAGATGGCCGACCCGTTCCTTGATAACCAGAACGTCCCCGCGATGAGGGACGTCCAGAACCGCGACCCCCGTCGGAGCCGCGGCGATAGTCATTTGTCATACTCAGCTACCGTCTTGTTACTGAGCGGTCGCGGTCGAGCTGGCGCCCGCGGCTGCATCCTGCGAAAAATCAAGTGTAACGCTCTCACTGGGCTCCACCATGCCATAAGCGCCCGCAAGGTCGCGAATGCGCGTGTCGGCACCATAGACCGAATGCATGACCTCCAGGTCGGAGCTCTCGTCGGTCGCCTTCTCGAGCGTGTTGGAAAGCGCGGCGTTGCTGTTGAGCACCTGGGCCGTAACGCCGGCGAGCGCCACACGGGCGACACCGATCGTCATGAAGATGGCCGCAATGATGCAAAACGTTTTAAGAACGCTCATGAAAACCGGGCTTACCGCCTGGTTTGCCTGACGGCCCGCGCCCGTGTAGACATCAAAGCGCGGCGTGCGCTGCTCGCGGGGAGCAACGGGGGCCTGCGGTGCCTCACGATAGGCGGGCATGGCGTTCATATCATAGGCGAGTGCTGCGTTTGAGGTGTTGTAGCCCATGATATGCCGCCTCCCATCCCGAGTACGTTGGTAGTGTGTTTAAGCTTCGTTTGTGGTACGAGCGGGAGGTCCAATATCGCGCGGTCGCGTCTACAGACGCTGCGCCACGCGGATCTTGGCTGATCTCGCCCGAGGGTTGCGCGCAACCTCATCGGGTTGGGCAACCAGGGGTTTGCGGGTGATGACCTTGAGTATCGGCACGTTGCCGCACACGCACACCGGAATCTCCGGCGGACACGTGCACCCCTGGCTCATCTCCTTAAAGTGGTTCTTTACGATACGGTCCTCGAGCGAGTGATACGAGATGACGCAGATGCGTCCGCCCGGGTTGAGCCACCTTGTGGCGGCGTCAAGCCCTCGCTCGAGCACATCGAGTTCGTGATTGACCTCGATGCGAATGGCCTGGAAACTTTTCTTGGCTGGGTGTCCGCCATGCCGACGAGCGGCAGCGGGGATACCAGCCTTGATGATCTCGACAAACTGACCGGTGGTTTCGATCGGCTCATGCTCGCGGCGGCGCACGATCTCACGCGCGATCTGCGAGGCGAACTTCTCTTCGCCATAGACGCGTAGAATCCGGGCGAGGTCGTGTTCGTTATAGGTGTTGATGACCTCAGCTGCGTTTAAGGTGTTGTTACCCGGATCCATCCGCATGTCCAATGGGGCGTCCTCGTTGTACGAAAAGCCCCTGCCAGGGATATCGAGTTGCGGCGACGAAACGCCCAAGTCGAACAGGAAGCCATCGACCCCGGGCACCTCGGCCGAGCAAAGCAGCTCGTCCAAGTCGCCGAAGTTGCCCTTCAGCAGCTGGTGCGGTACGCCGGGAACCTCGCGGTCCAGACGGGCGCCAGCGGCCTCGAGGGCCATGTCGTCCTGATCGACGCCGAGCAAAAGGCCGGTCTCCCCCACCTGCGCGGCCATCTTTACCGAATGGCCGGCACCGCCAAGGGTGCAGTCGCAGACGACGGAGCCGCTCTTGAGCTGCAGCGACTCAAGCACTTCGCCGAGCATGACAGGTTCATGCCGATATTCTTGTGTCAAGATCCCACGCTCCATCCGTTACTCGTGCCTTGCCCTTACGAGAAGAAGAGGTCCAGCAGGGCCTCGTCATCATCGTCCTCATCGGCCGTAGCGCGGTCCCAAACCTCAAGGTGGTCGTAGTTGCCCACAACCGTGACCTCGCGGTCGAGGTTCGCCTGCTTGCGGAGAGACTCAGAAAGACCGATACGACCCGCGCTGTCCACATCCATCGACGTGGTGCGCTTGTTGATCGCCCTCATGAGCTTCTGGTCGTTGATGTCACGCGGGTTAAAACCCTCGTGGCCCTCACGACCCGCGAAGAGTCCTTCGACCCACTTATCGAAGGCCTCGGCAGAGAACACGTACAGAGCATCGACATCCAGGGCTTTGAACACGCGAACGTGCTCTCCAAGCTCCTCGCGAAGGGGTGCAGGCAGGGATAGACGACCTTTTGCATCGAGATTGCGCTCGTATGCACCCGTCATTCCCATGTGCGCCCTCCCCTCGGCTACTCAGATGGCACGTACGCGGGGAACCACCCCGCCTGTCGACGTCATCAATAATATGGGGAACCGCCCCATTTTTCAACACCTTTCCCCACCCCTTCCCCCACCCC
>CABVBR010000081.1 GCA_902496645.1 uncultured Collinsella sp. | reverse complement strand
CGGCGCCGAGCTCTTTACCGGCAACTCGCTCATGGTCTGCGCGCTCAAGAGCAATAAGATCACGCTGGCACAAATGCTCAAGGCATGGCTTGTCGTTTGGGTCGGTAACTTTGTCGGTGCCCTGTTCATCGTCTTTTTGGTGTACATGGCCGGCATCTACAAGCTCAACGGCGAGGCAGTCGCCAATTCCATGGTGAGCGTTGCCGCCGGCAAGGTGACGATCGACTGGGTGACGATCTTCTTCCGCGGCATCCTGTGCAACATCTTTGTGTGCCTGGCCGTGTGGATCGGTACCGCCGGCAAGACCGTGGTCGATAAGGTCGTGGGTATTCTGCTGCCCATCTCTGCCTTTGTGGCCTGCGGTTTTGAGCACTGCGTTGCCAACATGTACTTTTTGCCCATGGGTGCCGTGATGCACGCGTGCGGCTATGGTGCCGATGTTGCCGGCGCCGATGCCCTCAACGTCGCGGGCATCGCGTTTAACCTGTCTGCCGCCACGCTGGGCAACATCGTGGGCGGCGCGGTTCTGGTCGCGCTTGGCTACTGGTTTATCTACGCCAAGAAGTCCGAGGCGTAAGGTACCGTCTGTTTGACGTTGGGCCTCCCGCGGGGCGTTGCCGTGCGGGAGGCTTTTTTGGCCTGGGACTCGTTGCCGGGCTTTTGGCCTGTTGTGTTTGGCTGATGAAAGGGGTAATCGAGATGGCATCTGCTGTGAAGCGTGACGGTCGCGCCGTGGTGACTACATGCGGGGGATGCTATGCCGATTGCGCCTTTGCGGCACGCGTTGAGGACGGTCGCGTGGTGGCCGAGCTGCCGGTTGTGGGGCATCCGTGCGCGGCGCGTGCCCTGTGCGCCCGCGGTCGGCATCGCCTGTCTATGCCGTTTGACGAGCGCGATCGCATTGTGCACCCCATGCGCCGACGAGCTGATGGCTCGGGGTTCGATGCGATTTCGTGGGACGAAGCGTTTGCCCAGATTGCCGAGCGTCTTTTGGGGATTGTTGACGAACGTGGCCCCCGTGCGCTGGGCATGACGCTCGGCGTGCCTTCGTTCGACCGCTACTGGGCCTATCGCTTTATGCATGCGCTGGGCTCGCCCAACGTATACGGTGCCGACGGTGCCTGCGAGGTAAGCCGTCTCACCGGCTGGGAGCACAGCCTGGGTTACAGCCCCGCCTCCGACCTGGCGCATACCGATTGCATCATGTATCTGGGGCGTTCCATCGTCGATTCGTCGACGATGGGGGCTGTTGATGCGCTCAACGATGCCCGTCGCCGTGGGGCGAAGATTATCGTGGTCGACCCCCGGCGCAGCGGCTCGGCCGCGCTTGCCGACCGCTGGCTGTGCGTGCGTCCGGGCTGCGACCTGGCCTTGCTGCTGGGCATTGCGCATGTCTTGATTGCCGAGGACCTGTATGACCACGAGTTCGTGACCCGCTATACCACGGGTTTTGACGAGCTGGCGCAGGCGGCCCGTGCTTGGACGCCCGAGTGGGCCGAGTCGATGTGCGACGTGCCGGCCGCAGAGATTGTCGCCACGGCGCGCGATCTCGCTGCCGCCGCGCCTGCCGCTGTGGTGGATGCGGGCTTTCATGGCGGCATCGGTATCGCGTATGCCAACAGCATCCAGACGGCGCGCGCTATCTGCCTGGTCGATGTGCTGCTGGGCTGCATCGGGCACGCGGGCGGTGCCCTCAACCCGCCCACGCCGCTTGTGTTGGGCGACCTCGATCCCGCACGCTTTGCGACGCCGCCGGTGCCGCGCGAGCCCAAGCTTGGGTCCGAGCGCTATCCACTGGTCGATCCGGTGCGCGGCCTGTGCACGACCATCGGTCAGTCGATTCTTGCCGGCGATTTGCGTGGGCTCATCGTCTATGCCAGTAACCCCGGTGCGGGCTATGGCAACGCCGGGGCGTGGCTATCGATTCTGGAACAGCTCGACCTGCTCGTGACAATTGATATTCGCTGGTCCGAGACAGCGCGTGCTTCTGACTTCGTGCTGCCCGACGTGACGTATCTGGAGGCCGACCGTGGCGTGGGCACGGTCGTGGGCGCCAATGATTCGCGCGTGTTCTACCGCAACGCCGTGCTGCCCGTGTTGCATAACGACACGCGTCCCGGTCGGGAGATCTTTGCCGGTTTGGCGCAGGCGTGTGGCGTGGGCGAGTACTTCCAGTTTACGTCTGACGATCTGGCGGCTGCTCAGGTGGCGCCTTTTGGGATCAATCTGGACGAGCTCAAGGAGCGCGGCTGGGCCGACACGGGCGTTGCGTTGCCGTCGCGTACGGGCGAGCCAGCGATTCCCTTGGATGGCGGCAAAATTGCGCTGGCAAGCGACGTATGGGAACGAGCCGGCCTGGGTCGTGTACCCAACTGGATCGCTCCCATGGTGGAGCCTGGCCCGGGGATGTTTCGCCTCATTAGCGGTAACCGTCCCTTTGAGTCGCATACCTCGCGAAGGCTCGCGGCCCAAGGTGCCGCCGAGGCTGGGTCGGACCTGGATGCCGTGCAGATGAATGCCGATGCTGCTGCGCACATGGGCATCGCCGGCGGCGAGATCGTCGAACTCGTGAGCGATATGGGCCGCGACCGCGTGCGCGTGGAGACGACGCCGTATCTGCATCCGACGTGCATCTTCACCTCGGCCGCCCCCGGTGGGCGTTCGTTTGGCGCCGATGCCGGTGGCGCTCAAGCCTTGGGCGTGGGCCCGCTCGACCATACGCCGTTACGTTGGGACCCGTTGACGGGTGCCGCGCTCACCCAGGAAAACGCCGTTCGCGTGGAAAAGATTGTCGCGCGCGGGGATAATGACGAGTAATTGACTCAGCTGATGTATTCGACTGATCCACGTTTCTTTTGAAAGGCCGCACATGAGCGATAGCCAGAACATGTCCGATGAGGTGCGCGCCCGCCTGCGCGCCATTCCTTCAGTCAACGAGCTGCTTGCCGAGTGGCCGGTGGTGAAGGCGGCGGGGGAGACCTGCGACGCGGTGGTGCATGCCGCCGTCACGGCCGAGCTCGACGAGGAACGCGCCGCCATTCGCGCCGGTGTCGATCCTCGCTCCAAGCGAGAGCTGGCCTCGGCCATCGAGTGGCGTGCGCATCGCTCCGCGCTGCCGAGCCTGCGTCCCGCCGTCAACGCCACGGGTGTGGTTATCCATACCAACTTGGGTCGCGCCCCGCTCGCGGAATCAGCTGCCAAAGCCGTGGCCGAGGTCGCGCGCGGGTATAGCACGCTCGAGTACAGCGTCGACACCTGCTCGCGCGGGTCGCGCAAGGAGCATGCCGCGCAGCTGATCCGCTCACTCACCGGAGCCGAGGATGCGCTGGTCGTCAACAACAACGCCGCCGCCGTGCTGCTGGTGCTGGCGACTCATGCCGCGGGCAAAGAGGTTATCGTCAGCCGCGGCGAGCTTGTCGAGATCGGTGGCAGCTTCCGTATTCCCGACGTTATGGCGGCTTCGGGCGCCAAACTCGTCGAGGTCGGCGCCACCAACCGCACGCATCTGGGCGACTACGAGCGCGCCATCACGCCCGAAACGGCCATGATCCTGAAGGTTCATCCTTCCAACTATCGCATCGAGGGTTTTCACGAGGAAGTGAGCTCAAGGGAGCTCGCCGCACTGGCCCATAAGCACGGCCTGCTGTTCTATGAAGACCAGGGGTCGGGCGCACTGTTGCCTGACGACATCCTGGTTCGCGGCGGCGAAGAAACCACGCCGGCTTCGGTTTCGGCAGGGCTCGATCTGGTGTCGTGTTCGGGCGATAAACTGCTCGGTGCCGCGCAGGCGGGCATTATCATGGGCCGTCGCGATCTGGTCCAGGCCTGCGGGTCGCATCCGCTCATGCGCGCTCTGCGTCCGGGCAAACTGGCTCTGTCGGCGCTCGAGGCCACGCTGCGAATTTACATGGACGGCGCCGATGTTGCCCATCGCGATATTCCGGTGCTTAGCATGCTCACGCTTCCGCAGGCTCATCTGGAGCGACGTGCCCGCAAGCTGCGCGATCGTATGGTCGCCGGGCTCGATAAGGCCGGTTGCCCGTGTGCCGTTGCGTTGGAGATTGTCGAGGAGTCGTCGACTCCCGGCGGCGGCTCACTGCCTACCGTGGAGCTGCCCACGATGTGCGTGGCCGTGCGTCTTGTTGACGAGCGCCTGACGGTCGACGCGCTCAAGCGCTCGCTCGTCCAGGACTTCGACACTCCGGTTGTCACGCGAACCTCTCACGATCGCATTTTGTTTGATGTGCGCACACTCGTGGGCGACCGCGATATCGAGACAGCGGCGTCGACGCTTGCCGCATGCGTTGAGAAGGCGATTGCTCGATGAGTGAGGTTCAAGCGCTGGTGGAGTGTCCCGTTATCGTTGGTACGGCGGGCCACGTCGACCACGGTAAGTCGGCGCTGATCGAGGCGCTGACCGGCAAGAATCCCGATCGCCTGGAGGTCGAGCGTCGTCGCGGCATGACGGTGGAGCTTGGCTTTGGCGAGCTGGCGCTGCCGAGTGGCAAGATCGTGGGCCTGGTCGACGCGCCGGGGCATGCGCACTACCTGCGCGCCATGGTGCAGGGTGCCACGGGCATCGACGTTGCCGTGTTGGTGGTCTCTGCCGTCGAGGGCGTAATGCCGCAGACGCGCGAGCACGTGCACGTGCTGGAGTTGCTGGGTGTCATGCATATGGTGGTGGCACTTACTATGTGCGACCTGGCCGATGCCGAGATGACCGAGCTTGCCGAGCTCGACGTCGATGACTTTTTGTCGGGTACCGTGTTTGCGGACGCGCCGATTGTGCCTGTGTCGTCCAAGACCGGCGCGGGAATCGATGACCTGCTGGCTGCGCTCGACGAGCAGGTTGCCGCTTGCTGGGGTGCCTGCCGAGCCCGTGCCGAGCTCACCGATGCCGCACCGCGTCTGCCCATCGACCGCTGCTTTACGATCAAGGGCGCCGGTACCGTGGTGACGGGCACGTTGCACGATGCACCCGTCGCGGTGGGCGACGAGCTGATGGCTTTGCCGTCACGTACGGCCTGTCGCGTGCGCGGGATTCAGGTGCATGGCGATACGCCGCGGGCGTTGCCCGGTCAGCGTGTGGCGCTCAACTTGGTGGGCGATGCCGTCGCCACGCTCGATCGCGGTGAGATGCTCGGCGTGGCGGGCCGCTTTGGTCAGACGTTGCGCTTTATGATGACGTTCACCTACCTGGGTCGCGAGGGAGCCAAGCCGCGTGTGCTCGAGTCGGGTGCGCGTGTGCACGTGATGGCGGGTACGGCCGAGGTTGTCGGCCGCATTATGTTCATGGAGGGCGAGGCCCCCATGGCAGTGGGCGAGACCCGTACCGCGCAAGTGCGTCTTGAGGACCCGCTGCCGTTGTGCGCCGGTGACCATGCCGTGGTACTGTCGTATTCGCCGGTCATGCTCATTGGCGGCGGGCGCGTGCTGCTTTCGCGCTGCCGTCGCTCGCGCGAGCTTGCCGAAGGAGAGCGTGCGCTGTATGCGGCGCTCGAGTCCGGCGATATCGCGGGCGGTGTGGGCGCTTGGCTGGCGCTGCAGACGCTGCCGGTTACGGCGGTTGATGTTGCCGAGGCTTTGGATCTTGGTGTCGGCGAGGTCGATGCCGCACTGCGCGGGTTGGTGGCGAAGGGCGCTGCTCGCGTGCTTGCTGGCTCGGATGGCTCGCTGTATGCAGATGCTTCCGTGCTCGACGCCGCGATGGATGCACTGGCGGCGACTCTGTCAGCCATGCATGCGGCGGCTCCCAAGGAGACGGGCTTTACGCCCGGCGCCGTTGCCCATGCTGCGTGGCCTGCCGCTGACGAAGGCGTTGCCGCGGCTCTGATTGCCGAGGGCTGCTCGCGTGGCGTATGCGCCGCCGAGGGCGCCGAGGTATTCGATCCGCACTCCGCTGCCGCCGCGGCGCGTGTGGTGCACGAGGCTTGCGAGCGCATCGTTTCCTTGCTGGACGAAGCTGGCCTCGATGCGCCGACGCTGCCAGAGGTAGGCGAGCAACTACAGCTCGATCGCGATACCATGACGCGTGCCCTGCGCGAGCTTTCGCTCAACCGCTCCATCGTAAAGATCGAGCGTGATGTGGCCCTGTCTGCTGCCGCCGAGGCCTATGCGCGTGAGCTCGTCGCCGCCGCCATTGAGACAGCCGGCGGCGCTGCCACCACGAGCGTGCTGCGCGAGGCCCTTGGTGTGTCACGCAAACGCGCCATCAGCATCTTGGAACACCTAGATGCCGTGCGCTTTACGGTGCTCGACAAGGATGCCGGCGGCCTGCGCTCCCTGCGCTAGGCCACCCTTATCAGTTGCGGTGAAATAGTTCCTGTTTTCAGCATCTAACGTCAAACCAGGAACTATTCCACCGCAACCTCTTGCTCGTCTTTTTGGGATGGGACCTTTTCGGTTTGGTAAAATACCACCGCACTTGGGAACGGATGGGCTCCGGTGGGCTCCGCGGTCCTCAAAACCGTTGCGAGGCGTGCAAAACGTCTTGGATGTGTTCGATTCACATACGTTCCCGCCATACGCTACCAGCGCTTTTGTGCTCGCGGTCTTGCTGCGTGCCGCAAAGGCGCTGTTTTGTTTTTGCACGAGCTTGTCATAACGCCGCTATTTCGGTGACGGTATTTAGCTTCGTGCTTCGGGTTTCGAGCAAGCCGATGGGGGTGTTTTGCCGTATGACTACCGTAAGACGGGCCGATCTTTCTTGCGTCGTTCAGGCTGGCGGGCTGTCGTCGCGCATGGGTTGCGACAAGGCACGCATGCCGTTTTGCGGCAAACCCCTGATCGAGCGCGTGCTGGAGCGGCTCGCCCTGGTCGGTAGCGAGTTGGTCGTGACGACTTCGCGCCCCGAGGAGCTCGCCTATCTTGAGGAATGCGAGTTTGATGGTCTGGTGCCGCGCGTGGTGATGGATATCGACGGCCCCGCCGGTGCCATGCGTGGCATTGCGAGCTCGCTGGCTGCTGCTCGGCTGCCCCTCGTGGCGATCGTCGCCTGCGACATGCCGTTCGTTTCGCCTGAGCTGATCGGGGCGCTTGCGGATCGGGTCAAGGAGGGGCCGCTCGACGTGTGCGTTCCGCGTGAGGAGCGGGGAATTGAGCCGCTGTGCGCCGTGTGGCGTCGCGAAGCATGCGTCCCGGTGGCTCGCGAGCTCCTCGCCGGCGATCGCCAACGCATTCGTTGTCTAATCGACCGAGTGAACGCCAGCTATCTAGACGAGCCGCAGATTATCGAGGCCGCCGGCTCCACACTCTGCTTCGAAAACGTCAATACGCCCGAAGAATTTGCGGCAGCCGAGCTGCTCGCCTAGACGATGGGAGTTGCCATGTCTCACGATATCTGTCCCGACACCGGGGAACCTTGCACTTGTGACGGCTCTGAGCCCTGCACCTGCGGCTGTGGCGGCTGCGGGCATACGGCCGAGGAAGAGGCCGCGGCGGCAGCGTACCGCGAGTCGCATCGCGAGGTCCCGTCCGGCGATGCCCTCGACCACGAACGCAAGATTATCGTATCGTTCGATAGCACCTTTGATGTGATGGAGTGCGAGCAGTTGTGCCTTGCCGCCGGTGTGCCTGGGCGCATTATGCCGCTGCCCGGTTCCATCACCGCCGGCTGCGGCCTGTGCTGGGCCATGCCGTTCTCGGGTGACGCACTCGCCGCCTTCCGCGCCGCCACCGAAGGCCATATAACCCCCGCCGACTACCACCAGCTCGTCCTCTAACCACCAAAACCACCACATTGGGGACAGGCACCTTTGTGGTGGTTTTAGTCCATGTGGACGAAACAGCTTCGAAACACGGATTTTGCGCGTCAGGTACTCAAAAACGCATCTACCTGCATCGTAATCAAAACGAAACATCCGCTCGTCGGCTTATGCGTAACTTTGCTGCAACAGTGCGATATTATCCATACTCGATAAAGCTCACGGCGCATAGGGCGCCGCGAACGACACCTTTCTTATCCATCAATTGGAGGAAGCATGAGCTACACGCAGAAAGTTCTCGACGAGCTCAAGGCCCGCTATCCCGAGCAGCCTGAGTTCATCCAGGCCGCGACCGAGATCCTCGGCACCATCCAGCCGGCGCTCGACGCCCACCCCGAGTACGAGGAGGCCGCCCTGCTTGAGCGCCTCGTCGAGCCCGAGCGCATTGTTATGTTCCGTGTCCCCTGGGTCGACGACCAGGGCAAGGTTCAGGTCAACCGCGGTTACCGCGTCGAGTTCAACTCTGCCATTGGACCCTACAAGGGCGGCCTGCGCTTTAACCCGACGGTCACCCTGGGCATGCTCAAGTTCCTGGGCCTGGAGCAAATCCTCAAGAACAGCCTGACCACCCTTCCCATGGGCGGCGGCAAGGGCGGCTCCGACTTTGACCCCAAGGGCAAGTCCAACAACGAGATCATGCACTTCTGCCAGTCCTTCATGACCGAGCTCTATCGCCACATCGGCCCCAACACCGACGTTCCCGCTGGCGACCTGGGCGTTGGCGGCCGTGAGGTTGCCTACATGTTCGGTCAGTACAAGCGCCTGACCAACGAGTGGACCGGCGTCCTCACCGGCAAGGGCCTCTCCTTTGGCGGCTCGCTCGCCCGTACCGAGGCCACCGGCTACGGCCTGGTCTACTTTGTGGACGAGTACCTCAAGAGCCGCGGCGAGTCCTTCGAGGGCAAGAACGTTGTCGTTCACGGCTCCGGTAACGTCGCTATCTACGCGGTCCAGAAGGTCTCCCAGCTCGGCGGCAAAGTGCTGGCCTGCTCCGACACTCACGGCTGGGTCGAGGATCCCGACGGCATCGACTTCACCGTGCTCGAGCACGTCTACAACCAGAAGCGCTCCGGCCACGACAAGGGCGTCACGCTCGCTATGTACGTTGACGAGAAGCCCAACGCCGTGTGGCACGAGGGCGACGGCCGCGGCGTGTGGCAGCTTCCCTGCGATATCGCGCTGCCCTGCGCTCGCGAGAACACGCTGCTGCTCGAGGACGCCCAGGCACTCGTCGCCAACGGCTGCAAGGTGGTCGGCGAGGGCGCGAACATGCCCACGACCATCGAGGCCACGACCTACTTCCAGGAGAACGGCGTCGCCTTTATGCCTGGTAAGGCTGCCAACGCCGGTGGCGTGCTCGTGTCCGGCCTGGAGATGAGCCAGAACGCCGAGCACCTGTCCTGG
>CABVBR010000080.1 GCA_902496645.1 uncultured Collinsella sp. | reverse complement strand
TCGTCGACGCCCACCACGCTCACGTCCTCGGGCACGCGCAGGCCGCTATCACGCAGCGCGGCAATCGCGCCATTTGCCATCTGATCGTTTGCCGCATAGATCGCCGTCATGGTGTGATCGTGCTCGGCCAGGTACCTGCCGGCCTCGTAGCCGCTATTGGCAGACCAGTCGCCCTCGAGCGGCTCCACCGGCTCGATATGCCTGCGCTCGAGCGCGTCTTGCCAACCGGCGCGGCGAAACTGCTCGTCCACCGAGAAGGACGGGCCGCCGATATATCGAATCTGCTCGTGGCCAAGCTCAAACAGATGGTCCATAAGCAGCAGCGAGCAGCCGTAATGGTCAGAATCGACCGTGGTCACGCGCGGATGCGCATACATGGTGACGATAACCGTGCCGATTCCCGGCAGCGGGTCAAACGTCTCAAAGTCGGGCGCCATGCGGCTCATGCCGATGATGATGCCATCGACCGGCAGCGCCGCCATGCGACGCGTGGCCTCGGCAAGCGAAAACTCCTCGGACTTGGACATCTCGACCAGCGTGATGGCACAAGCGTGCTCGCGGGCGGCGCTGGCGATACCGTCGATCATCGTCAAGTTCCCAAACTTGGTGACATCGTTGACGCATAGACCGACCGAATGGTAGCGACCGTCGCGCAGCGAACGGCCAGCATAGCTCGGACGAAAGCCGAGCTCTTGCATGGCGGCCTGTACGCGCTGGCGCGTCTGCTCGTTCACATTGGGCAGGCCGTTGGCGACGCGCGAGACCGTCTGCTGCGAAACGCCAGCAGCGCGGGCGACGTCGGCCATGGAAACCGGACGCGAGCCTGTATCGTTGGAGGGGCGCCTTGCCACAAGATCACCTTCACCCTTGCGAGATCAAAAGAGCGTACATACCGGCCCGCGCAGGAATAGAGCCCGCGCGGAGGGCCGCTATCGTCGGACGCATGTTAACGTACTCTACTTTTTCTAGCTGCAGCCCTTCTGCTTTATAAGTCCATACGGCGCTACCGTTCACGGCCAAATTTCGACCGATTACCAGATTCTCAAAAAGTGATATGCATTGTGTTATGAGTACGTTAACATAGCCCTTAACGTGCGGCATCGTGAATGCTGAATTCACGCCGCTTCAAATTGTTAACGTACTCATAACGACGCAAAACTTACCCGTACGCGCCAAGGAAAGGACCCTCATGACCGCCCCCGACGAAAAGACGCTCGCCACGCTCACCAAGCTGTTTGAGGAGGAGTTTGGCCCCATCGGCGACCGCCAGGTGCTCTACGTTCACGCGCCCGGCCGTTCCGAGATCAGCGGAAACCACACCGACCACGAAGGCGGCCACGTCATCGCCGGCTCGCTCGATGTCGCCGTCGACGGCATTGCCGTGGCAACCGACACCAACAAGGTCCGCGTTGCCGACGAGGGCTACCCCACCTTTGAGATCACGCTCGACACGCTGGATGTTCAGGAGTCCGAGAAGGGCACGTCCGCGAGCCTCGTCCGCGGCATGGCCCACGAAATCGCTGCTCTGGGCGTTGAGCCCCAGGGCTTCGACTTCGCCTTCACCTGCTCTGTCCCCTCGGGCGGCGGCCTTTCGAGCTCTGCTGCTGTCGAGGCGGCATACGGTCGCGCCATGGAGACGCTCTGGGGCGCACCCGCCATCGAGCCCGTCGCGCTCGCCCAGATGAGCCAGCGCACCGAGAACAACTACTACGGCAAGCCCTGCGGTCTGATGGACCAGGCCGCCGTGTGCCTGGGTGGCCTCGCCTACATGGACTTTGAGGACCAGGCTCAGCCTAAGACCCAGAAGCTCGAGCTCAACTTTGAGGATCACGGTTATGCGCTTGTGCTCGTTAAAGTGGGCACCGACCACGTGGCCGCCACCGACGACTACGCCGCCGTTCCGCGCGAGATGCAGGACGTTGCCGCCGAGTTTGGCAAGGCGCGCCTATGCGAGGTCGACGTTGCCGACTTTGACGCCAAGCTCCCCGAGCTGCGCGCCAAGCTGGGTGACCGTGCCTGCCTGCGCGCCGTTCACTACTGGTACGAGAACGGCCTGGTCGACAAGCGCTGGGCAGCTCTGAACGCCGGCGACATCGACCAGTTCCTGGTCCTGACGCGCGAGTCCGGCGCCAGCTCTGCCATGTACCTACAGAATGTCGTTGCCAAGCTGGGCTCCGAGCAGCCCTCGATGTATGCCCTGGCACTGGCCGAGCACGTGCTCGACGGCCGCGGCGCCGTCCGTATCCACGGTGGCGGCTTTGGTGGCACCATCCAGGCCTTCGTGCCGCTCGACCTGGTCGACACCTTCATTGCCAAGATGAACGGCTGGCTGGGCGAGGGCTCTGCCCGTCACTACGCCATCTCTGACAAGGGGGCTTACGCGGCATGGCTGTAATGACTGACGTGCGCGAGGCCGCACAGAACCTGATCGAGTACGCCATCCACCGATCGATGATCCGCCAGGACGACCGCATCTGGGCATACAACACCATTCTGGAGTGCATCGGTGCTACGGGCCCGGCGCTCGACATGGCCTGGGCGCTGCAAAACGAGAAGCTCTCGCTCTTGCACCCCGATACGCTCCCCGATTTTGACCTGGAGGGCACGCTTGCCGCGCTTTCCGAGGCCGCCGTTGTCAACGGTGCCGCCGAGGACACGGCATCGGGCCGCGACCGCATCGCCATGCGCATCATGGGCGTGCTGATGCCGAGGCCTTCGGTTGTAAACGAGGAATTCAACGGCCGCATGGGCGTCAACGAGCCCCGCGCCGCGACGGACTGGTTCTACGGTCTGTGCTGCGACGCCGGCTACGTGCGTCGTGCCGCTATCGCGCGCAACATCAAATGGAGCACCCCCACCAACTGGGGCGACCTGGAGATCACCATCAACCTGTCAAAGCCCGAAAAGGATCCGCGCGACATTGCCGCGGCCGGCGCCGCAAAGAACACGGGCGAGAAGTATCCCGCCTGTCAGCTCTGCATCGAAAACGAGGGGTATCCCGGACGCTCCGCCGCAGCCGACGGCGGTGCCCACCCCGCTCGCCAGAACCTGCGCGTTATTCCCATTGAGCTCGATGGCGAGCGCTGGGGTTTCCAGTACAGCCCGTACGCGTACTTTAACGAGCACTGCATTGCCATGAGCTCCGAGCATCGTCCGATGCACGTCGACCGCAAGGGTCTGACCTGCCTGCTCGATTTTGTGGACCTGTTCCCGCATTACTTCATCGGCTCCAACGCCGACCTGCCCATCGTGGGCGGCTCGATCTTGTCGCACGACCACTTCCAGGGCGGCGCGCACGAGTTCCCCATGATGCATGCCGCCGAGGTCTCGCAGTTTAGCGTGCCCGGTTTTGACCAGGTCAGCGGTACCGTGCTGCAGTGGCCGCTCTCGGTGCTGCGCCTGCGCTCGCACGACCGCGCCCAGCTGCTCGACGCTGCCGAGAAGATTATCCTGGCATGGCGCGAATGGACCGATGAGTCTGTAGGCGTCATCGCACACACGGCCGACGGCGTGGCCCACAACACCGTGACGCCCGTCATCCGCCGCGTCGATTCCCGCGGCAATGCCGGCGGCGAGATCTACGAGGCCTACCTGGCGCTTCGCTGCAACATCACGACCGACGAGCATCCGCTGGGCGTATTCCACCCGCATGCCGAGTATCACCATATTAAAAAGGAGAACATCGGCCTGATCGAGGTCATGGGCCTGGCCATTTTGCCGCCGCGCTTGGTTCCCGAGCTCGGCGCTGTCCGTGAGCACTTGCTGGCAGCCAAGGCCGATGCCAGCTACGACCTTGCTGGCGCGCTCGAGGGCGACGACCTTTGCCGCAGCCATGCCGCGTGGGCCGAAGACGTCTTTGCCCGCCGCGCCGACGAGCTTACGGCCGACAACGCCATCGATATCCTGCACGAGGAGGTCGGCGTGGTGTTTGGCCACGTGCTCGACAACGCCGGCGTCTTTAAATGGGACGAGGCAGGACGCGCCGCCCAGCAGCGCTTTATCGACTCGCTGTAGAGCACGGGCCCGAACGTTCAACAGCAGCCCGCACGACATAGCCACCTACACGACAACGGCGCCCGCCGGCAACATCGCCGACGGGCGCCGTTTTCTGATGCAAGGGTAGCTAATTTGCACAAAAACAAGGAGTGTTCCAAACTGCCGGCAGAGAAGGAACGCCCCCAGGTGCCGACCTACACCCCCACATTATTCGATGGAAAAACGTGGTTGCCTCCCACATTATTCGATGGAAAAACGTGGTTTACTCCCACATTTTTCGATGGAAAGACCAAGACGGTCTTATACTAACCATGATAGTTAGGAGGCAGTATGCAGCGACAGCTAATGGACGAACTCATCGCTTGGAAATCTAGGGCAAACCGCAAGCCCCTCCTGCTTAAGGGGGCCCGCCAGACGGGAAAAACCTGGCTTCTTAACGAATTCGCAGGCCAGCAGTATCAGAACGTCATCCGCTTTGACTTTATGCTCGAACCGGGCGCACGTTCGCTGTTCGACGGAAGCCTTGACCCCAAACGCATCATCTCCCAGATAGAGCTCCTGCGCGGCCAGACCATAACGCCGACAGACACGCTCATCATCTTCGACGAAATCCAAGAGGCACCGCGTGGCATCACCTCGCTCAAATACTTCAACGAGCTGGCGCCGGAATACCATATCGTGGCAGCCGGCTCCTATATGGGGCTCGCGCTCCGACGCGAAAACGAGTCGTTCCCCGTCGGCAAGATCGACCAGCTCACCATGCGCCCCATGGGGTTTGTCGAGTTCGTTCGTGCCGTCGATGGCGATCCGCTCGCAGATGCCATCCTTGCCGCAGACATGGACCTGCTGACAAACGTTTCCGAAAAGCTCGAGCGCCTGCTCAAGGAATACCTCGTTGTCGGTGGCATGCCAGAAGTTGTCTCCGCTTTCGCCGCCTCCCACGATTTCATCGAGGCCCGCAGGCTTCAGCAGCAAATCATCGAAGCTTATGAATCCGATTTTGGCAAGCATGCGCCAGCCCGCATCGTCGAGCGCATGAGGCTGGTTTGGAAATCCCTTCCCGGCCAGCTCGCAAAGGAAAACAAGAAGTTCGTCTACGGCGCGCTTCGTCCCGGGGCGCGCGCACGCGATTTTGAGGAAAGCCTCCAGTGGCTCATGGACTATGGAATCGTTCATAAGGTACCACGTGTTTCCGCCCTAAGAGCACCGCTCACAAGCTACGAGGATCTCTCGGGCTTCAAGCTGTTCTGCATCGACACCGGCATCCTCGGAGCACTCTCCGGCCTCACGCCAGCCATTGTTCTGAACGGGCCCGCTGTTTTTACGGAGTTCAAAGGCTCGCTGACCGAGCAATACGTCGCACAGGAGCTTTTGCTCCAAGGCAATACTCCCGCGTATTGGTCATCCTCCTCCGGCAATGCAGAGACTGACTTTGCCGTCGACCATGCGGGGACCGTGCTTCCGCTCGAGGTCAAGGCGGCAGAGAATCTCAAAGCAAAGAGCCTGAGGATTGCCTGCGAGAAGTTCAAGCTCGAGCGCTGCGTGAGAACATCGTTAGCGGCATATAGAGACGAAGGCACGCTCGTCAATATTCCGCTCTGGGAGATTGGGCAAATCGACAAGCTGGCATAGGCGCTGTGGAGGGGGTGCCCCGTAAGGAGTGTCCCAAACTGCCGGCAAAAAAGGAACGTCTCTATCTGCCGCATTCCCGAAGCAAGGCAACGCCGGTGTTTTGGCAACGGCAGCGAGCGGGCCGCATTTGAGACAAGGTGACGTGAAACGAAAGGGCGCTGACCTTCTGGTCGCGCCCTTGAAGTTGAACGTCAGATTGTCCAAATGCGGCCCGCGCAGCGTCGAGCCGTTACGCGGTTTGGTAAAACCGCGTAACCCTACAGCTCCGTTACTTCAACGTTGTTGAAGATCTCATCCCAGCGGTCCATGACCAGGTGGCCGGTCTTGGGATCCATGGCGTTGAGCTTGCCGCAGGTATTGGCGGTCTTGAGCACCGTGACGTCGTCGGCACCAGCTGCAATGGCATGCGCAAAGCCGGCGATGGTCGAGTCACCGGAACCCGTTGCGTTCACAGCCGCAATCGCGGGCGTCTTGGCGCGGAACGCGCGGCCCTCATGGAAGCCCACCGAACCGGCAGCGCCCATCGAAACGACAACCCAGGGAATACCGGCAAAGCGGCCATCGGCGGCAAGCGCCTCGCGCAGGGCATCGACATCATCGGTCGTAAAGGACGTACCCAGCAGGCCGTTAATCTCGGTCAGGTTGGGCTTTACGAGCTCAGGCTTAGCGTCGGACTCCAGCGCGGCCTCCAGCGATGCACCCGAGGTATCGAGCAGCACCTTGGCGCCCGCCTCCTCGGCGATCTTGACGAGCTCGGCATAGTAGCCGGCATCGACGCCGCGCGGCAGCGAGCCCGAAAGCGTCACAACGTCCGCCTTCGCTGCGAGCTCGGCGAACTTGGCCGTAAAGGCCTCGAGCTCGGCCGGGGCGATCTGCGGGCCGCTCTCCAGCAGCTCGGTCTGATTACCCTCGTGCAGAATATTCAGGCAAATGCGCGTCTCACCGGCGATGGGCACAAAGTCGTTCTTGACGCCATCGGCATCCATAAGCTCGGCCATATAGGCACCCATGTGGCCGCCGAGCAGACCGGTCGCGAGCACATCGTCACCCAACTGCAGCAGCACGCGACTCACGTTGAGGCCCTTGCCGCCAGCGGTCTTTTCGGGCGTCACACGGTTAACATCGTCGATGATCAACTTGTCGAGCTGATAGCGCGTATCGATCGACGGGTTCATGGTAACGGTCAGAATCATGTTGAACTCCTGTTCCGGGGCGGCATAACCCGCCCCAAACATACGATAACTCGTTAAAGGATCTCGATCTCAAAGCCGCGAGTGACGGTCTCTCCCGGCTTGGCCACCAGGCAGCCACGCTTGTGCTCCAGAATATCGTCCTCGTCGGAGCAGGTGGACAGGCCGCCCCACGGTTCAACAGCCACAAAGTCGCCCTCGGGCTTGCTCCACACAATCAGGTACGGCATATCGGGGAACGTCAGGCGCACGCCCTTGTCCTCGGTTTTCTTGGTCAACGTAACCACGCGGCTCTCGAGCACGTCAAAGATGGTCTCCGCGAAGTCGAAGAGTTCGTGGGTAAGCGGCAGGTTCTGGCCGATCATGGGGTTCTTGCTGCGATGCTCAACATCAATCAGGCCCGTCGAGGGAACGGCAGTACAGAGCTCGGTGGCCTCACGCTGCTCAAAACGAAGCTCGTAGTCGTCATAGGACTCGCCCTCGTCGAGCGGGCACTTAAAGCCGGGGTGGCCGCCCACAAAGAACGGCATGTCCTCGGTGCCCTCATTGGTCACCTCGTACGACACGGCCGCCTTTTCCGAATCGATCGTGTAACGAGCAACGATCTTAAACGGATACGGGTACTGCTCGAGCAACTCGGCATGGTCGGCAGAGCTTAGGCTCAGCGCAACCATGTTGTCGCTCTGTTCCTCGAGCTTCCACTCCTGCTTGCGCGCAAAACCGTGGCGGGCGAGCTTTACCTCGCGGCCGCCCATGGTCATTGCGTGACCGCCACGAAGGCCGCCGCAGATCGGGAAGCAAATGGGTGCCTGGCCCGACCAGACCGCCGGGTCGCCCTGCCACAGGTACTCGCGACCGTTGGCTTTAATCGAAGTGAACGATCCGCCAGCCGTGCTCAGTGCCACACGAATAGAACCGTTATCAAGAACAAACTCCATAGGAGCCTTCCCTTTCTTACGACAGCCCGCCAAGTCAATAGGGCTGATAGCAAACCGGCCCGCGCCCCCTCACAGAAACGCGAGCCGTCAACGGACTAGTTAATTACGCCGGATACCCGCTAATCGTGGTACTCGCCGCGGTCCCACTTCTCCAGGAACTCGTCAAAGAAGTGCGGGTCGGCCTGAGCCTCGGCGTCGGCCTTGTTGCAGGCATCAATCTTGGCGATCAGGGCATCGTGCTCGGGGGTCTTGTCGTAGGGCTCCTCCAGGAAGGCAAGCATGATGTCGGCCATCAGGAACTCGCCGGTGATCTTGCCGCCAAAGCCCACGATGTTGGCGTTGAGCTCGCGACGGGCATACAGGGCAGAGGTCATGTCGCGAACCAGGGCGCAGCGGGCGCCGGGAACCTTGTTGACGGCGTTGGTGATGCCGATGCCGGTGCCGCACAGGGCCACGCCAAAGTCGGCCTTGCCGCTGGCAACGGCCTCGCCCACGGCCTTACCGTAGATGGGATAGTGCGTACGGGTGTGGCTGTAGGTGCCGCAGTCGAGCACCTTGTAGCCAGCCTGCTCCAGGCGGTCGGCCAGATAGATCTTCTCGTCCGTAACGATATGGTCGCAACCGATTGCGATGGTCTTCTTCATCAGAACGTCCTTTCGTCTGAATTCACAAGTTGAGGTAGAAGTTCGAGTTCTCGGTGGCTCTCGTTAGGCCATCTTGTTGAGCATGTCGACACGGATCTGGTGACGGCCGCCGGCGTACTGAGCGCGCAGGAACTCGCGGGCGATCTTCTTGGCGACCTCGGTGCCCACAACGCCCGGGCCCATGGTGACCATGCGCGAGCCGTTGTGCTCGCGGGTCATGTAGGCGGAACGCTCGTCGGAAATGTTGGCGACGACCATGCCCTTGATCTTGACGGCGGCCATATAGGAGCCGACGCCGTACTTATCGAATGCGAAGCCCTGGGAATCCTTGTGCTCCAGCAGGTCCTTGGCAACGGCGGTCGCGGAATCGACAAAGTCCGCAGCAGGGGTCTCGGAATAGTCGACGACCTCGTGACCGTCGGCGATGAGCATCTCCTTGATGGACTCCTTCATCGACATACCGTCGGCATCGGAAGCGATTACAACCCTCATGACATCCTCCTTGAGAGATACGCAGGTGCGTAGTTTCTGTTTGGAAGTGTTGAATCGCGCTCAGGTCCGGGCATCTGAATGTGCGGTTCTTCACTGTTCATGTTTATTTGAACACATTCGAACATCGGGTGCAACCATTATTTGTTTATCTTTGTTCTTTTTTGAACAAATACCGTTCACGGTTGATTGCCGACCGTTTGAGCCCGGCGCAGACGTAGCGACCATGTGTTCAACAGACAAAAGGGCGGCCGAGAACGTGTCTCGTCCGCCCTTCTCACGGTTGATCTTCC
>CABVBR010000079.1 GCA_902496645.1 uncultured Collinsella sp. | reverse complement strand
CTGCTGCAGTCTCGCATCGCACATGCTGCGGAGGCGGGTGCCCCGTGGCTGGTTATGGAGGCATCGAGTCAGGGCCTCAAATACGAGCGCACGGGCAAGATTGACTTTGAAGTCGGCGCCTTTACCAATATCGGCGAGGATCACATTTCGCCGATTGAGCATCCGACGCTCGAGGATTACTTTGCCAGCAAGCTCAAAATCTTCTCGCAGAGCCGTTTTGCCGTGGTCAATCTCGATATGGATAAGGTCGATCGCGTGCTCGAGGCGGCATCTCGTTGCGAACGTACGGTGACGTTCTCCCTGACCGATGAGCGTGCCGACGTGCTTGCGCTGGCGATTCGCAATGACGACTGCGGCGTGGTGGCAACGGTGCGCACGCCCCGCTTTACGCGCGACATTGTGATTCCCACGCCGGTTAAGTTCAATGTGTCCAATGCGCTTGCCGCTATTGCCTGCGCCGAGGCCCTGGGCATTTCCGAAGAGGGTATCGTCCACGGCTTTGAGGGCGTCTTCGTTCCCGGCCGCATGGAGCTCTATCCGTCCGTATCGGGCAAAATCTTGGGTATCGTCGATTTTGCACATAACGGCATGAGCCTCGAGACACTCCTGCGCGACTTGCGCGAGAACTATCCCGAGCGCGAGCTGGCGGTTGTATTTGGCGCTACGGGCGGTAAGGGTGTCGATCGACGCACCACGATGGGCATCGCCGCTGGCAAGTATGCCGACCGAATCGTGATTACCGAGGACGACCCCGGCCCCGAGGATGTCGAGGATATTTGCGCCGAGATCGCGCGCAACGTTCAGGCGCAGGGAAATGATAACTGGCAAATCGTGACTGATCGCGTTGCCGCTATCGAGACTGCCGTGCGTGAGACCGTCCGTCCTGCCGTGGTCATCGTGACCGGTAAGGGCGAGGAAGAGCGTATGCTGCGCAAGAACGGACCCGAGCCTTGTGGGCGCGATGGTTCGATTCTCAAGCGCACCCTTGCGGCGTACGACGCCTAAGACCAGAAGCCCCTTCTACGTAATGGAGTGACCATGTCCCACAATACCCTGCCGACCGTCGCTGAGCTTTCGGGCGAGATGCGCGAGCGTCTTGCCAAGGTTAAGTACGTCTTTACCGACCTGGACGCCACCATGCTCGCGCCCGGCTCGTGCGTGCTACGCGACAACGACGGCAACCCCTCGACCAAGCTCGTCGAGGCTGTCGTGGCACTTGCCCGCGCCGGCATCCAGGTGGTCCCCACCTCGGGCCGCAACCGTACTATGATCCACGAGGACGCGCGCGTGCTCGGCCTCAACTCCTATATCGGCGAGATGGGCGGCCTGGTCATGTACGATCTCAAGGCCAACGATTGGGAGTATCTGACCGGCGACATGCCCTACGACCCCGCCTGCGGCCTCACACCGCATCAGGTGATCGAGCAGACTGGCGTGTGCGAGAAGATTCTCGCCCGCTGGCCGCATAAGATCGAGTACCACAATGACATGTCGACTGGCTACAAGTACCGCGAGGTCACCGTCGGCATGCGCGGCGATGTGCCCGACGACGAGGTCCAGGCCATCCTGGACGAGGCCGGCTGCGGCCTGGTCTGGGCCTGCAACGGTTACCTGACGCATCTGTCCAAGCCGACGATGCTCGAGCTCGAACGCGTCGAGGACGGCCGCGCGTTTAACATCAATCCCGCCGGCCTCAACAAGGGCGTTGCCATCGCACGTTTCTGTGAGCACCTGGGTATCGAGCGCGAGGAGACGCTGGCGCTCGGCGATTCCGAGTCCGACTTCTACATGGCTGACCACGTGGGTACGTTCTGCCTGGTCGAGAACGGTTTGACCAGCGCCGGCGCGCCCGAGTTCCTGGATGTTTGCGATAACGCCTACGTCACGCGCGGAAAGATTGTCGATGGCTGGGCGGCAACGGCAGAGCTGCTCGTCGCGGCCCGCTCGTAGTGCGGTCCTATCGTTCTGAGCCATATCTTTTCGAGAGAGAATCTGGTGAGGTAATGTCCGATATCGAGAATCTGGCTGGCGACACACGCCCCATTGGCGTATTCGACTCGGGTCTAGGCGGTCTGACGGTTGCGCGCGCGATTGCGACGGCGTTGCCGCACGAGTCCGTCTACTACTTCGGCGACACCAAGCGCTGCCCCTACGGCACCCGCACCGAGGACGAGGTGCGCTCGTTTGCACTGCAGGCGGGCCGTTGGCTGTCGAAGCACGACGTCAAGATCATGGTCATCGCCTGCAATACGGCGACCGCTGCGGCCTTGCGTTTGGCCCAGCAGGTGCTCGACGTCCCCGTCATCGGTGTGATTGCACCGGGCGCACGCGCGGCAATCAACAGCACCCGCACGCGCCGGGTGGGCGTGCTCGCCACCAACCTCACCATTCGCTCAGGCGCTTACACGCGTGCCATTCAGGACCTGGATGCCGGCGTCGACGTATACGGCTGCCCTGCCTCGAGCTTTGTCGAGGTCGTTGAGCACGAGCTCGCCTCGGGCGCACATCTGCAAGAGCAGTGGCTCGAGAACGAGGACATCTTTGATACGCCTGCCGTACGCGCGCTGGTCGGCGCCACGGTTGAACCGCTGCGCGACCACGGCATCGATACCGTGGTACTCGGCTGCACGCATTTTCCGCTGCTCGTGGGGCCTATTCGCCATGCGCTGGGTCCCGGAGTGCGCGTGGTGAGCTCCGCCGAGGAGACCACGCGCGAGCTGACCGATATTCTCACGCGCCGCGAGCAGCTGGCGGGCGACGCGGCCGAGCCGCAGCATCGTTTTGCAACGACGGCCGATAACATTGCCGAGTTTGCGGTGGCGGGCAGTTTTATCTTTGGACAGCCGCTCAAGAGCATTGAGCATATCGATATCGACGAACTGAAATAGATAAAAGGTCACCGACCAAAGGCTCACTTTCACCTTTTGCCGAAAGGATTTTTCTATGGAGTATATGCAGGTCAATCGCGCCAACGGCCGCGCCGCCGATGAGCTGCGCCCCATCAAGCTTACTCGCGGTGTCATGAAGCACGCCCACGGTTCGTGCCTGGCCGAGTTTGGCGATACGCGCGTGCTGTGCGCTGCCACCATCGAGGAGGGCGTGCCGGGCTGGCGCAAGGGCGCCAAGGCCGGTTGGGTAACGGCGGAGTACGCCATGCTGCCGGCATCGACCGGCAAGCGCTGCAAGCGCGAGCACGCCAACCGCAAGGGTCGCTCCATGGAGATTGAGCGCCTCATCGGCCGTAGCCTGCGCACCGTCGTCAACATGAAGGCGCTTGGAGAGTACACCGTCACCGTCGACTGTGACGTGATTCAGGCAGACGGCGGCACGCGTACGGCGAGCATTACCGGCGCCTGGGTGGCGCTGCACGATGCCCTTGCCATGTGGGTCGAGGCGGGTAAGCTCGAGCGCATTCCGCTCACGGGCCAGGTCGCCGCGATTTCCATGGGCGTTGTCGACGGCAACACCCTGCTCGACCTGGATTATTCCGAGGACAGTCACGCCGAGGTCGACATGAACCTTGTCGCCACCGATACCGGTGAGATGATCGAGCTTCAGGGCACTGGCGAGCAGGCGCCCTTCGACCGCAAGCGCCTCAATTCCCTGCTCGATTTGGGCGACAAGGGCATTGCCGAGCTCATCGAGCTCCAGCGCCAAGTCCTCGCCTAACCTGCCAAAAAGGGACAGGTTTATTTTGGCAGGTTTTATCTGCGGAAACGCCGATAGATAAGGTTGATGCCACATGAAAGGGGAGATGCCGACGGACCGGTCCCTTTTACGTGACTTTGCTATACGGACAAGGAGACCACTCATGGCACTTGAGAAGATCGACATCGACACCCTCGACCCGGCGGCGACCATCGTCGTGGCAACGGGCAACGCCCACAAGCTCACCGAGATCGAGGCCATTTTGGGTAAGGTTATGCCCGAGGTTCGCTTTGTGGCGCTCGGCCAGCTGGGCGATTTTGAGGACCCCGAGGAAAACGGCACGACGTTTTTGGAGAACGCCATCATCAAGGCGCAGGCTGCCGTCGAAGAGACGGGGCTCATGGCCATTGCCGACGATTCGGGCCTGGTCGTCGACGCGCTGGACGGTGAGCCTGGTGTGTATAGCGCGCGCTACGCGGGCGTTCACGGCGACGATGCCGCCAACAATGCCAAGCTGCTCGTGAATCTGGAGGGCGTGGCCGACGAGGACCGCACTGCGCGCTTTATGAGCGTCGTCGCGCTCATCGACACGGACGGTTTGGTCACCTATGGTGAGGGCGCCTGCGAGGGCGTTATCGCGCACGGGGGCCGCGGCGATCACGGCTTTGGCTACGACCCGCTGTTCCTGCCGGTCGACACGCCGGGCAAGACCATGGCCGAGCTGACGGCGGACGAGAAGAACGCCATCAGCCATCGATTCCATGCGCTCGAGCACCTATCCGCCAAACTGACGGGCGAGGAGTAGGCCGTGCGTGCGGTGGTGCAGCGCGTGCTCAACGCCGGCGTGACGGTAGACGGCGAGTGCGTGGGCAAAATTGGGCGCGGCTATCTGGTGCTGCTGGGCGTGGGCCACGGCGACACGCGCGCCGAGGCCGATAAGCTGTGGGGAAAGCTCCGGGGCTTGCGCATTAACGAGGACGAGAACGGCAAGACCAACCTGGCACTTGCCGATGTCGACGGCGAGGTTCTCGTGGTGTCGCAGTTCACGCTGTTCGCCGATTGCCGTCACGGCCGCCGTCCATCGTTTACGGATGCCGGCGCCCCCGATGTCGCCAACGAGCTCTACGAGTACTTCCTGACGCTTGTGCGCGAGGACGTCGAGCACGTAGCGCATGGCATCTTCGGCGCCGACATGAAGGTCGACCTCGTCAACGACGGTCCATTCACCATCGTCCTGGACACCGATGCTCTGTAAGTAGCTAATTAGCTACTTGCGTATGGCCACAACAGGGTGCTATAGTATTAGAGTTTTGTCTATCTTAGGGGTATTATCCCCTTTTTGAATTGCACCCTCTGGAGGCCCTATTCATGGAAGAGATGGAAGTCAATCACGTCGACGACATCCACGAGAAGCTGACCGATATGGTGGGCGATCGCGTCAAGGTGAAGGCCAACATGGGCCGCACCCGCGTCGTCGAGCGCATGGGCACCATCAAGAGCGTCCATCCGGCAGTCTTTATCGTCGAGGTCGACGAGCGCCGTGGCCGCAAGTCGCGTCAGTCCTACCAGTATATTGATGTTCTCACCGGCCAGGTCGAGTTGTTCGATCCCGAGAGCGGCGAGCATATCTTTACCCCGCTCGGCAACCAGCTCGAGGAGCACTAGCGGTGACCGATTGGTCCCTGACCCTTTCCGCGCCGGCAAAGATCAACCTCTATCTAGGGGTTCATACCGAGCGTGACGACCGCGGCTACCATAAGGTCGATTCCCTGATGGCAGCCGTCGGTCTTGTCGATACCGTGACGGTTACGCCGGCACAGGCGCTGACCGTCCAGACGATTCCGACATCCGACTTTCCCATGCAAAAGAATACGGCGTATCGTGCTGCGCTCGCTATGGCCGAGCATTATGGTCGCGAAGCCAACGTCTGCATCACGATCGAGAAGCGCATCCCGTTGTGTGCCGGCCTGGGCGGTCCTTCGACGGATGCCGCGGCGGTCATTGTCGCCTTGGCAGAGCTGTGGGGTATCGACCGTGCCGATTCCGCGCTGGACAACATTGCGCGCGGCATTGGCGCCGACGTTCCCTTCTTTTTGCATGCCAGCCCTGCATTTTACGTGGGTGGGGGAGACGTGCTGGCAACCGAGTACCCCGCACTTCCCGCGACACCCGTCGTGCTGGTCAAGCCGCGCGAGGCAAGCGTTTCAACAATTGAAGCCTATCGACGTTTTGACGAGACCCCAGCGCCTGCGGACAAGCCCGGAGCGATTGCATCTGCCCTTCGCTCGGGAGATGCAGAGGCGGCCTACGCACTCGTTCACAACAACCTGGGTGTCATTTCCGCGCAGATGGAGCCGCGGATCCAAACGGTGCTCGACTGGCTCCGTTCACAGGACGGTACCATTGCCGCAAACGTGTGCGGTTCGGGTGCCTGCTCGTTTGCTCTCTGCGATAGCGCCGCCACGGCAGCCAATCTTTCGGCAGCCGCTCATCAAAACGGCTGGTGGGCTTATGCAACGGAGCTCGTTTCCGACACGGTTCGCATTGAAGCGCCAAAGAAGTAAAAATTTATCTGGCACACGACGGAAATCTTTGTTACTATAGTCGAGCTAACGGGTTGTGGCTCAGTTTGGTAGAGCACTGCGTTCGGGACGCAGGGGTCGCTGGTTCAAATCCAGTCAACCCGACCAGAGCATGAGGAGGGACCGCTTCTTGCGGTCCCTTTTTTTAGCTATTGTTGTGATACCGCGATACCCGCGGTATACTCATTCGAGCTTGTCTCGCTGTATTGTGGAGGTCTACATGTTTGGACTGAGGGCTCCTGAGCTCATCATTATTCTCGTCGTTGTCCTGATTATCTTTGGGCCCAAGAACCTGCCGAAGCTCGGCAAGTCCCTCGGCTCTACCGTCAAGAATATCCGCGAGGGTATGGAGGGCGACGATAAGGGCGAAACCAAGCAGGCCGAGGACGTTGTGGTCGAGGAGTCCAAGGAGGACAAGGAGATCGCAGAGCTCGAGGCCAAGCTCGCTGCTGCCAAGCAAAAGAAGGCAGAGGACAGCGACGCGGACGCAGAGTAGTCCCATCCCTTTGGGGTGAGCACCTGACCGGCTTGCCCGCAGGCTAGCCGGTCTTTTTCGTTTTTGTTGACAGTTGATCGTTACATCATAGTTGGGGAGATATCCGTATGGACGCAAGCCAGATCGTACTGACCGCTGAGGGCCGCCAGAAGCTCGTCGAGGAGCTCGCTTGGCGTGAGGGCGATTACGCCAAGGAGATCGTCGAGGACATCAAGGAAGCCCGCGCGTTCGGCGACCTTTCGGAGAACTCCGAGTACGATGCCGCCAAGGACAAGCAGGCCCAGAACGCCGCTCGTATCGCCGAGATCCAGGCCATCCTCGCCAACGCTCAGATCGCTGCCAGCACGGGCGACCTGACCGTCTCCATTGGCTCGACTGTTACCCTGGTCGACCCCAACGGTGAGCTCATCGAGGTCACGCTTGTCGGTACTACCGAGACCAACTCGCTCGAGCACAAGATCTCCAACGAGTCTCCGGTCGGCCACGCCATCATTGGTCATGGCGAGGGCGACTCCGTCGAGGTCGTTACGCCTTCCGGCAAGACCCGCGTCTACACCATCGCCAAGATCGCACGCTAGACCACGGTCCCGCGTAAAGGTATGTTTTCGCTCCCTGGGACCGAATCCTGGGGAGCGTTTTAGTTTGAGGAGCTAACTATGGCAGAAAACCAGAACGCCGCCGATCAGGCATCGACGCTCAACGACGAGCGCGCCACCCGCCTGGCCAAGCGTGCCTCCCTGTTCGAGGTGGGCCAGAACCCGTATCCCGAGCACTCCGAGATTGAGGACTACGTCGTCGACATCGAGACTAGGTACGCCGAGCTCGCCGATGGCGAGGACACCGAGGATGTCGTGAAGATCGGCGGCCGTGTGGTCGCCAAGCGTGGTCAGGGCAAGATCATGTTCATCGTCGTGCGCGACGCGACCGGCGAGATCCAGCTGTTCTGCCGCATCAACGATATGGACGAGGCCGCCTGGAACACGCTCAAGGCACTCGACCTGGGCGATATCCTGGGCGTGACCGGCGTAGTCGTGCGCACCAAGCGTGGCCAGCTTTCCGTTGCCCCCAAGAGCGCGACGCTGCTGTCCAAGGCCGTTCGCCCGCTGCCCGAGAAGTTCCACGGTCTCTCCGACAAGGAGACCCGCTATCGTCAGCGCTATGTCGACCTGATCGCCAACGACGACGTTCGCGAGACCTTCCGCAAACGCTCGCAGATCCTCTCCACGTTCCGCCGCTTTATGGAGTCCGATGGCTACATGGAGGTTGAGACTCCTATCCTGCAGACCATCCAGGGCGGAGCTACTGCCAAGCCGTTCATCACGCACTTCAACGCGCTCGATCAGGAGTGCTACCTGCGTATCGCCACCGAGCTGCACCTCAAGCGCTGCATCGTCGGCGGCTTTGAGCGCGTGTTCGAGATCGGTCGTATCTTCCGCAACGAGGGCATGGACCTTACCCACAACCCCGAGTTCACCACGATGGAGGCCTACCGCGCCTTCTCCGATCTCGAGGGCATGAAGGCACTCGCCCAGGGTGTCATTAAGGCCGCTAACAAGGCTATCGGCAACCCCGAGGTTATCGAGTACCAGGGCCAGACCATCGACCTCTCCGGCGAGTGGGCCAGCCGTCCCATGACCGACATTGTCTCCGACGTGCTCGGCAAGCCGGTCACCATCGACACGCCGGTCGAGGAGCTTGCTGCCGCCGCACGCGAGAAGGGCCTGGAGATCAAGCCCGAGTGGACCGCCGGCAAGATCATCGCCGAGATCTATGACGAGCTGGGCGAGGACACCATCGTCAACCCCACCTTCGTGTGCGATTACCCCATCGAGGTTAGCCCGCTTGCCAAGCGCTTTGAGGATGACCCGCGCCTGACCCATCGCTTTGAGCTGGTCATCGCCGGCCACGAGTACGCGAACGCGTTCTCCGAGCTCAACGACCCGGTCGACCAGGCCGAGCGCTTCGCTGCCCAGATGGCCGAGAAGGCCGGCGGCGACGACGAGGCCATGGAGTACGACGAGGATTACGTGCGCGCCCTCGAGTACGGTATGCCTCCTGCGGGCGGCATCGGCATCGGTATCGACCGCGTGGTCATGCTGCTCACCAACCAGGCTTCCATTCGCGACGTCCTGCTGTTCCCGCACATGAAGCCCGAGAAGGGTTTCCAGTCCGGTGCCGCCGCTGCCAAGGCTGCCGAGGCCGGCAACACCGCGAGTCCCTTCGTCAAGCCGCTCAAGCCCACGCTCGACTACTCCAAGATTGCCGTCGAGCCGCTGTTTGAGGAGTTCGTCGACTTTGATACCTTCTCCAAGAGCGACTTCCGCGCCGTGAAGGTCAAGGCATGCGAGGCCGTCAAGAAGTCCAAGAAGCTGCTGAACTTTACGCTCGATGACGGCACCGGCACCGACCGCACCATCCTCTCCGGTATTCACGATTATTACGAGCCCGAGGACCTGGTCGGCAAGACCCTGCTCGCCATCACCAACC
>CABVBR010000078.1 GCA_902496645.1 uncultured Collinsella sp. | reverse complement strand
CCGCATGCGCGCATGCGCTGCCCCGCCTGACGTCGCCCAGGTACAGGCACCTCAAGGCGATACTCGACTCGAACCTCGACCGGCGGGAACCCATCGCCGGCCAGGGGAGGAAACCGGAAGGCGGCGACGCGCCCAAGGGGCACGTGCGCGGCGCGGACTACTACAGGGATTAGGCGGTGTGGAGATGATAGACGAAGAGACCCGGCGCAAGCTGCGCGAGATGTCGATGGGCGAGATGGCGGACGCGCTCGACCTGCAGGACTCCGACAGGACGTGCATGGCGATGCCGTTCGAGGAGAGGTTCCGCATGATGGTGGACCACGCGTACGAGGAGAAGCGCGCCAGCAGCGTGAAAAGGCTGGTCGGCCGCGCCCACCTGCGGTTCCCCGACGCCGACATGGGCGAGATGAAATACGAGGGGCGCGGCATCGACGGCGTGCTCATCCGCGAGGCCGGCACCTGCCAGTTCATGGCGGAATCGCGCAACGTCGTGATCGAGGGCTGCACCGGCACGGGCAAGAGCTACCTCGCCTGCTGCATCGCCAAACGGGCCTGCAACATGCGCCGCAGCGCCCGCTACGTCAGGCTGCCCGACCTTCTCATGGAGCGCGACGAGCTGGCGGCCACCGAGCGCTCGGACGCGAAGATCCTGAGGAAGTACGCCCGCTACGAGCTGCTGGTCATTGACGAGTGGCTGACCGAGGACGTCGACGACGTGGCCATCCGCTTCCTGTTCGAGCTGATAGAGCGCAGGTACATGTCGCACTCCACGGTGCTCTGCACGCAGTACGCGCCGGCGGAGTGGCACGGCCGCCTCGGCGGCGGCGTCCAGGCGGATGCGATGGTCGACAGGCTGATCCACGGGGCGGTCAGGATAGACCTAGGCGACGTGAACGTCCGCAAGCTGGTCTCATCCAGGAAGTAGCTAAAAAGCAATAGGCGATACGCTCAGCGCGAAACGCGCGATACGCAAACGGCGTGGGCACCGATACGCAAACCCCTAAACGGGTGGTGCTCACGCCGCGTAATAATCATTGCTAGAGCATGGGTCCACGAAAGAGGTTGCATGCTGGGTTGCTTTCTGCCTTGAATTGGATTGACCTTTTGGGTCACGAATAGGATACTGGCATGAATTAGCGGTATTGACGCAGCCAACCTACGGGCCTGCGTCCCACGGAGAGGCGGCTGTTCTTCTGGACGGCCGCCTTCTTTCATTACGCTTATGATGAGTGATTTTATTGCACCACTGCTGTCGGACGTAAAATACGTTAATTACATCCGAATGGTTTGGATGTCTGAGCGTTGTATGACTGAGAATGAGTTCAAGCGGTGTATTAAGGACTAATGTGAGTGCAGAAGATATCAGGCTTACCGGTGAGGATGATGGGAAGAGATGCCGTAATCATCACCTTATTGTGATTGGCAACGGTTTCGACCTTTCTTGTGGCTTGGCGTCCTCTTTTAATGATTTCTTCGAACCTCGAATGAAGGTCATAGATTCTCTTGTCTCGGATGAGGACCACTGTAATTATGAAGCCATCAAAGCGCAAGGTCTGACTGCTTGGGATCTAATCCTCAGAAGCCGGAAGGACATGGAGGCAAGGGCCTTCAACGTGAACTGGTGCGATGTCGAGATGGGCATTGCCAATGTGTTTGGCATCAACCTGCCCGGGGACGGCATCGACGATGAGGGTGCAATGATATCCGACTATGCCGTTTCGTTCGTTTCTCTGCAGGACTACCTTTATCAAGCAAATGAGGCAAACGCCCTTAACGCAAGCGACTACATCGATAGCCGGGTCGATGAAATAGAACGTCTTAGAGACGGCATCGATGACGGCGATCAAGGGGTTCTTGCTGAGCTGGGCATTGAAGATTCAGAGGACTCGGATGTCTCAGAGGTTTATTCCGCTTTATTCAGAGAAGGTGCTCACCTTTTGGGACATAGGCCCAATCCTTGGACCGAACGTGTGGGGCACTATCTCGCTTGTGAGTACCCTCAGGTCCTCGAGGATCCCGAGGGGCAGCTATCTTCCGTCCTCATGACGGAACTTGAGCGTATGGAACATTCCTTTAATTGCTATCTCAAAGATGAGGTTGCCCGCAAAGATGGCTATTCGGATTGTTCGGATAGCTTAATGCGCAAGCTGATTGAGCATGCCGTGGCGGCCGATGGTATGCTCGATGATGCGGTGGCTGTTCTCAACTTTAACTACACGACTCCATATCGGTGGCTTAAGCAGCGGTTTGGGGATGCCGATCTTGTCAATATCCACGGCACGCTTGATGTCGAAAGCATTTTTGGAATCGACGGTTCTGGCAATTTGGATGATCGGGATATCCTCCCGTTTACCAAGACATATCGTGTGTTGAAGTCTGCTCGAGGGGTTCCAAGCGGCTCGATTGCTTATCCTTCGCAAAGGGGAGGGGATGGTCTTGAGACATCTTCGATAGTCTTTTTTGGCCATTCGCTTTCGCGGGCCGATTATTCCTACTTTGAATCCATTTTTAGCACGGTGGATTTGTATAACGGGCATACCAGCTTGGTCTTCCTGTACTCAAACTACGCCAAGGGTGTTCGCGAGTCAGAGGTTGCCAAGGTGCTCGCCCTCCTCGATTACTATGGCACTTCGCTTGGTATTGCTGGGCGCAGCAGTAATCTCGCGCACAAGCTTATGCTGGAGGGCAGGCTCATCGTTCAGGAGATTTAGGTCGATCTGCCTATGTCGGAAATAGGTCGGCTCTGCAAGTAGCCGCTGCGGTATGTTATGTGTCGCTTGGCGTTACGGTATGATGTTCTCAGTGATGCAGTCGCCGTGGACTCTACGTGAGGCGATGACAAAGAAGGGTCGTTGTTCGGTTTTCCGGCAACGGCCCTTTGACGTTTCCGCGTCAACTGGACGTTGTCGCGGATGCCGTCATTGTTGCGTGCTCGGCATGTTTAGAATTTGCCGCATATTTCCGGTTTTGGGCGGCTATCGGTCCGTTATTTAATGGCTCATATAGGTTTTGGTTGCATAACTTTTCCGCAATGGCATATTTAATGCGAGCCTCCAGTCTCTTGCCGTAATATAATTACGGCAAGAGACTGGAGGCTCAAATGCTTAAGCGATTTACTGTTGATGGATACAGGAATTTTCCGGTTCCGGTTACGTTTGATTTCTCTGCTTCGCGTGATTATCAATTTGCGGAAAACAATGTACGCCGTGGAATCGTGACGACTGCGCTTCTTATCGGAAGAAATGCATCTGGTAAATCGAACTTTGGAGCTTCATTATTCGATATTACTCTTGGTTTTTCAAAGATATTTGATTTCACTGATCAGGAAGACCGTTTGTATCTAAATGCGGACTGTGCTCGCGGTACCGCTCGCTTTACCTATAATTTTGAATTCGACGGTCGTGAGATTTGCTACCGCTATGAGAAGATTGCTCCACGGGCATGGCTTCATGAGAGTCTCGCAATCGATGGCGAGTGCATCTTTGATTTTAATAATTACAAGGGAGTATTCGAAGAAAAACACCTTGATCGAATCGGGGCCGATGGGGTCAACTTTGAGTTCTCCGACTCCTCCTTGAGTCTTCTGGCATACATTACGAGTAGCCTTCCGACTGACGTTTTAGGCGTTTTGGCCGAATTGCGACTTTTTGTCTCGCGTATGAGGCTGATTCGAATGGACGACGTTCGCATAAAAGGCATCGAGACAAGAAGAGTTATAGACCGAATCATTCGTGAAGACAAAGTCGCGCATTTCCAGTCGTTTATTCGCGACTTTGGAATTGATGAGAACCTTGTTGTTGCTAAAGAGCCCGACGGTACGCCCGTTCTCTACTTTGATCATCCCATGCGATACATTCCGTTTGTAGAGGCCTGCTCAAGTGGCACAAGGACCCTGGTCAAGCTTTTTTCGGAGCTAGAGCTGAAGGAATCGGCAAGCTTTCTGTTTATTGACGAGTTTGACGCTTTTTGCCACTTTGAGATGGCCGAGAGTCTTCTAAAGTTTTTCGCATCTAAGACGTCCTGTCAGATTTTGTGCTCGACGCACAATACTTCGCTTGTAAAAAACGGTGTCATGAGGCCTGATTGTGTCTATCAAATCTCTGTAAAAGATGGTATTCGAACGTTGGCTGATTCTACGGAACGTGAGCTGAGGCTTGGAAATAACATAGAGAAGCTTCTTCGTGCTGGAGAGTTTGACTAGTTATGTACAGCTCGTCCGAAAAGAACATTCTGCTCATTGTCGAAGGCGCCAAACGCGAGCCTAAACTTATGCGGCGATTATTTGAATCATTTGGGCTCGCGGATGATTATCAAATTGTTCCTGTCGAGATTAACGTTCATGATTTTCTTGATAAGCTCTTTCAAGAATACGACTTTGATTTTGACGGGCTTGAGCTTGTGGATTTTGTCGCTGACTTGCTTCCGGATAAGCGCAAGGCGGCGCGACTGCTTGAAACTAACTTTACTGATACCTTACTCATATTTGATCTGGACCCTCAAGATAATCGACATGATTTTAAGCGTCTGCAGAATATGCAGGACTACTACTGCGATAGCACTGATATGGGTCAGCTATTTCTTAACTATCCGTCTATCGAAGCATACCGCGATTTCGATCCGCTCAAATACCTTTCATTGGAAGATGCTGTTGTTCCTCCTGAGGTCATTTCTGGTCATCCGTCTTACAAGGAATGGGTCGCTCGAAGAGGAGATTCGCTTGCGGATATTGGGCGGCTAGATGGCTATGCCTTCGCGGGCGTAATTGCCGTTCACGCTATAAGGGCTCTGGGGATAACTAACGAACAAAAGACTAACTTTGATTTGGAGCGCGTCGATGATTTGGCTGAGATGGCTGCTGGGGTTAATCATTCTTTGCTCCTAAGCAAAGAGATTGATCGTCTTGATAGGAATATGCTTTGTGCCTGCTGTACCTGCCTTTTCTTTATTGCAAATTGGCCCAAGAGGCTGAATGACATATGGGGCAAGGCGACTATGCGGGGCTTGGGAATCCGTTTGTTCTTATAGTTTTCCTTTGACCCTTTTCCGGAAGTATGCGGCAAATTCCGGAACCCACGAGCATACCGCCCTTTTTGCGCGGAGAAACCGCAGGTAGAGGCGTCGCGGTATTTCGGTGCGCTCGGCAAGTTTTGAGTTTGCCGCATACTTCCGGTTGATGCCCCTGCGGCAGGGCGTGTCCACTTATATCCTCGGCTAGATAATGGACAAAACAGTCAATTTCGTCTCCATACTAAAACGCCGGCAGGGGCGAAATTGCTCCTGCCGGCGTTGGCGTGTCCGCTTGAAAAGTTTTCGGCTCGCAAAGAGACCCGTTCTGGGCCCTTACCCCTCCGTGGGCTCCACGCCCAGCTCGTTGCGGACGAGCTCGAAGGCCGCGGCGATAGCCTTGTCCATGTCGTAGTACTTGTAGCCGCCCAGGCGACCGGCGAAGATCACGTCGCCCTCCTGCGCCGCCAGCTCCTCGTACTGCTTGTAGAGGGCCTCGTTCTTGGCGTCGTTGATGGGGTAGTAGGGCTCGTCGCCGGGCTTCCAGTCGGCCGGATACTCGCGCGTGATGACGGTCTTGTCCTGCGTGCCAAACTCAAAGTGCTTGTGCTCGATGATGCGCGTGTAGGGGATCTCGCGCTCGGTGTAGTTGACCACGGCCACGCCCTGGTGGTCCTGCTCATCGAGCGTCTCGGTCTCAAAGCGCAGGCTGCGGTACTCGAGCGTACCCAGCTTAAAGTCGTAGAACGCGTCGATGGGGCCACAATAGATCGTCTTGGCGGCGATGTCGGGATCGGCGGCGATCAGCTCCTTGTACTCCACGCCGCAGCGCACCTCGACACCCTCGAGCATGTTGGCGACCATCTTGGTGTAGCCGCCCATGGGGATGCCCTGGTAGCGGTCGTTGAAGTAGTTGTTGTCGTAGGTAAAGCGGCAGGGGAGGCGCTTGATGATGCTCGCGGGCAGGTCCTTGCAGTCGCGGCCCCACTGCTTTTCGGTGTAACCCTTCACGAGCGTCTCGAAGATGTCGCGGCCCACGAGGGACAGCGCCTGCTCTTCGAGGTTGGACGGCTCGCCGATGTTCTCGGCGGCCACCTGCTCGGCGATCTTTGCCTTGGCATCGGCCGGCGTGACGACGCCCGGCCACATCTTGGCGAAGGTGTTCATGTTGAAGGGCATGTTGTACATGTTGCCGTGGAAGTTGGCGACCGGCGAGTTGACGTAGTTGTTGAACTCGGCAAAGCGGTTGACGTAGTCCCAGACGTCCTTCATGGAGGTGTGGAAGATGTGAGCGCCGTAGCGGTGTACCTGGATGCCCTCGACGTCCTCGGTGTAGATGTTGCCGGCGATGTGGTCGCGGCGGTCGATGACCAGGACCGACTTGCCGGCGCGCTTGGCGGCGTTGGCAAAGACGGCGCCCGAAAGGCCGGCACCGACGACGAGGTAATCGTACTGGGACATGGATGTGCTCCTTTGTATGTCAATCGAACAGTTACTTAAGTTTTGGGACAAACAAGCCTGATTATTTTGTCCCAGGGATTAGTGTAGCAGATGCTCTTTCAGCAGCTCTAGCGCGTGGGCGTAGCCCTGGAGGCCTTCGCCCGTGATGGTGGCGAAGCAGGCTAGGCGGGCGTAGCTCACCTGGCGGAAGTCCTCGCGGGTCTCGACGGCGCTGATGTGGACCTCGACGGCAGGGATGGCGACGGCCTTGAGAGCGTCCAGAATCGCCACGCTTGTGTGCGTGTAGGCTGCCGGGTTGATGACGATGCCGTCGACCTTGCCGTAGGCCTCCTGAATCTTGTCGACGATGCTGCCCTCGTGGTTGGACTGGAAGACCTCGACCTCGTCAAAGCCCTGTGCGGCGCCGGCCTCCTTGCAGATCTGGACCAAGCGGTCGTAGTTGTCGCTGCCGTAGATGCCCGGTTCGCGAATGCCGAGCATGTTGAGGTTGGGGCCGTTGATGACGAGTGCTTTCATGGTTGCTTCCTTTGCGGTTGGAAAACCACCACAAAGGTGCCTGTCCCCTTTGTGGTGGTTTTTGATTAGAGGGTGTCGAGGAGGGCTCGGGCGGTGTTGGCGGCGCAGTCGCGTGAGTCGATGATGTAATCGGCCCAGGCGCGGTAGCGCGGCATGCGCTGCTCTGCCAGCTTATCGATGCCGTCGCGAGCGGTGATGGGGCGGCCCTTGTGGGCGAGCTCATCGAGCTTGCGGTTGAGCATCACGATCTGGCTGTTCTGGTGCAGCAGCGGGTAGTTCTCGTCGCGCGTGACGACGCCACCGCCGGTGGACAGCACCAGTCCGCTGCGCTTGGAGATGTCGGCAAGTGCCGCCGTCTCCTGCTCACGGAAGGCCGGCTCGCCGCGCTCAACGATAAAGTCGGCACAGGGCATGCCAAGGCGCTCCTCGAGGGCGCGGTCCAGGTCGATATGCTCGCGGCCGGTAAGAAGGGCGACCTGCTCACCCACGCGGGTTTTGCCCGAGCCCGGCATGCCGATCAGCGCGATGTTCTGCTCATGGCGGGACAGGCGCTCCGTCACGTCCAGGATGCGCTCGCGCGGGGTGACCTGGCCGGTATAGCGCTCGACGGCTTGCGCCGCCTGCGCCACAAGCATGAGCAAGCCGCCGATGCAGGGGATGCCGCGGCACTCGGCTTCGAGCATCAGACCCGTGCGGGCGGGGTTGTAGACGATGTCGATGATGCCCTCGAGCGCATCGAGCCCCTCGAGCGTGCAGGGCGCGTCGGGGCAGTGGGGGAACATGCCGGCGGGCGTGCAGTTGACGAGCAACGCGGCGTCGGACTGCTGCGCGATGTTGCCGTAGTTGACTTCACTCGTGCGTCCCACGGGCACAACGATGGCGCCCAGGTCGCCCAGCACCATGCTTGCCGTGGTACCGGCACCGCCGGTGGCGCCCAGCACAAGGACCTTCTTACCGGCAACCTCCACGCCCAACTCCTCGACCAGGCACTGAAAACCGAAGTAGTCGGTGTTGTCGCCGCGCAGACGGCCATCGGGCAGGCGCGTGATCGTGTTGACGTTGCCCATGCGCTCGGCGAGCGGGCTCAGTTCGTCCAGGTACTCCATGACGGCGCGCTTGTAGGGGATGGTCACGTTGGTACCTTCCCACTCGTCGCCGGTCATAAACGCCTCGAGGTCCTCGGGCTCGCGTTCAAAGCGCACGTACTCCAGGCCTGCGAGTTCCTTGTAGATGGTCGGGGTGTAGCTGTGGCCCAGCACGCGGCCCAGCACGCCGTAGGGGCGGGTTGTGGCGACGTCAGTCATCTAGAGCACCTCCGTGTAGCTGCCAAAGTAGGTGAAGCTCTCGCACACGTCGTCGATGGAATCGAGCAGGTCGTCGAGGGCCTTGCTGCCAAAGGGGCAGTCCAGGTCAAAGTAGAACATAAACTCAAAGTCGCGCCCGGGGATGGGGCGGCTCTCGAGCTTGATGAGGTTGATATTGAGCGCGTAGAAGCGCTCGAGCACTCGGTAGAGGGCGCCCGGCTCGTTGGCCGTGGTGATCATGAGCGAGGTGCGGTTGGCGCCGGGGTATACGCGCGGCTCGCGGCTGATGACGACGAAGCGCGTGTAGTTGTTGTCCGAGTCCTGGATGTTGGGCTCCAGCACCTCCAGGCCATAGAGGGCGGCGCAACTGCGCGAGGCAATAGCGGCGACGTCGGTTCGCTCGGAGTTGGCGACCATCTCGGCCGACATGGCCGTGTTGGGATACTTGGTGGCGTGCAGGTCGTGCGCCTCGATAAAGCCGGCACACTGGGCGATGGCCTGACCGTGGCTGTAAACCTCGCGCACGTCCTGCAGCTTGGTGCCGGGCTTTACAAGCAGGTTGTGATCGATCTTGAGGCGTAGCGAGCGTACGATGTGGAAGTCGAACTGCGCGAGCAGGTCGTAGACGGCGTTGACCGAGCCGGCGGTGGAGTTTTCGATGGGCAGTACGCCAAATTCGCAGAAGCCGTCGCGTACAGCGCGCATGACACCTTCGAAGGTCTCGAAGAACGCGATATCGGGCACGTCGAAGAGCTTACACGCGGCGATTTGACTGTAAGCACCCTCAACGCCCTGGCAAGCGACGGTGGCAGTTTGAGGGAAGGGCGTGTCGGAGGCTGCAGCCGTTGCGTGGGCCTTTTGCGAGACAGTGATGCCCTTGAGCTCGTTGATGTAGCGCTGCTGCTCGGCCTTGCTCATACTCATGAGGAGACGGA
>CABVBR010000077.1 GCA_902496645.1 uncultured Collinsella sp. | reverse complement strand
CGCGCGGCGGCAAGCGCGGTGCGGGCGACCGTCGCCGTTCCGGCCGCGATGACGAGCGTGGTGGCCGTGATGGTCGTCGCGGCGGCGAGTTCCGTGGCGAGCGTGGTGCCCACGGCGGCGAGTCCCGTGGCAGCAAGCGCTTTGACGAGCGTGCTGGTCGTGGCGGCGAGCGTCGCGAGGGCGCTCGCGGCAATGGCGGCCGCAGCGGCGCTGGCCGTTCTGGCGAGTCGCGTGATCGTCGCGATCCGCGTGCCAGCCGCGATCGTCGCGATGACTGGCGCAACTACGACGATACCCGCGAGGAGCGTCGCGGCGGCTATCGTGGCGGTCGTGGTGGCAACCAGGCCGGCTCCCGTGGCGGCCGTGCCGGCGGTCGCGATAACCGTGGCAGCTATGGCAACAGCCGTGGCGGCAAGCGCGGCGGCAGCTCCCGTCGTCCCGGCGACGGCGGCGGAAAGCGCAAGTAACATACGCGTCGCGTTCTAAGGCGAGGCGAGCAGAGGGCCCCGAGCAGACAACGCTCGGGGCCCTTTTTGGTGCAAGGGGGTCAGGTTGGTTTACACCAGCGTCTTGAAGTTGCGGTGGAATACGGACTGTTTTGGCCTTTTGAGCGGCTTTTCAGTCCCTATTTCACCGCAACTCATGATTGGTGCAAGGCAACCTGTCCCCAATGCACCAAACAAGGAGTGTCCCCAAATGTTGCCTATATACCGTTTATCGAAGAAAAAATACCGTTCACCGGTCATAATGATTGTTCTGGCTTTGGGCTTGTCTACAATAGCTCTCGTAAAAAGAAATGCGGAAGGTTACCGAGTCCCTCGGACGTGGGCCTAACCAAAGTCTTTGAACGGGTGTGTCTCTATGGACGCATTCGCTTGATTTTGGTTGGGCTATATTTATGAAGGGACACGCCACCATGGGTTTCTTTTCTCGCCTGATGGGCGGTTCGGATGAGCAGAAGACTGCAACCTCCGAGTTCGAAATCCTCGCTCCCGTTTCCGGCGAGCTTGTTCACCTAGAAAAAACCAATGACCCCGCTTTTAGCAGCCGTGCCGTGGGCGACGGCGTTGCCGTGGTCCCCAACGAGGGATGCGTGTGCGCTCCTGTCTCCGGTACCATCGCGGCTCTGTTCCCGACTGAGCACGCGCTGGGCATCATGTCCGACGACAGCTCTGCTCAGGTGATGCTGCATATCGGAATCGACACTGTTAAACTTGAGGGCAAGGGCTTCCATGCGCTTGTTGCTCAGGGTGACCATGTCGACGCGGGCCAGCCCCTCGTCGAGGTCGATTTCGACGCGGTCCGCGCCGCCGGCTTCGATCCCACGGTCTTCGTTATCGTGTGCGAGCGTTCGGAGAACTCGACTCTTCGTGAGCATGCTTCCGGCCCTGTTGCTGTTAAAGAGCCTGTCGTCTGGCTTTCCGAGTAAATTCTTGTGGTGGGTACCGTGGTTATCAAGCGAGTTTTCAACAATAACGTCGCAATGGTCACTTCGGACGATGGCTCCGAGCTCATTGTCATCGGTCGAGGCCTCTGCTTTGGCCGTCATGCCGGCGACGCTGTCGATGAAGCATCGGTCGAAAAGACCTATGCGCTGCAGGAGGGCACTTCTCAGGATTCTCGTACGATTGACCGCTTGGCACATCTTTTGGAGTCCATCCCCACCGTCAACCTCGTGATCGCCGAAGACATTGTTCAGATGCTCCGTCGAGAGCTCAATGTTGATATCAACGACAAGATCCTCATTGCTCTCGCAGATCATATCGGCCTTGCTTTGGAGCGCGAGCGCAAGGGCGTCTCCTGTGAGAATCCGTTGCTGCTCGAGATCCAGCAGTTCTATCGCAAGGAGTATGCGCTTGCGGGCCGTGCGCTGCAGATTATCAAGGAGTATATGGGCATTCAGATGAGCGAAGAAGAGCAGGGTTTTATTACGCTGCATATCGTCAACGCCACCATGCCGCAACGCTCCGACCGTCTCATCATCTCGGTCCAGCTTGTTCGCGACGTACTCGCGATTGTTTCCGATCGTTACGCTGCGACCCTCGACGACACCTCGTTGCCCTATGAGCGTTTCGTCCGCCACCTGCAGTTTTTCGCACAGCGGGCGCTTGACCCCGCGGCCGGGCAGATCAATGACGATGCGCTGTTCCGAATCGATGAAACTAAGTATCCGTGCGCGTTCTCGTGCGCGGACGCCATAGCCGCCCACTTGTCGTCTACCTATAACGTTGTCGTTACCGATGCCGAGAAGAGTTATCTCGCGTATCACATTGTTAACCTGCTTGGAGAACCTGGTCTCTAGGCATAACGTGCCCACACATCGATTGATATGAGGCAGGGCTTATGGCCTTGTCCAGGGCACATCTGTCTTAATTTGCGGAAAAGGAAGGGGAGTACCGCTATGACCGCAAAAAAGAAGTTCAATTTCAAAGCGCCGTTGGAGGTGTTCGCGAAGTCAATCGTTCAGCCGATGATGTATCTCTCGGTTGCCGGCATTCTGCTCATCGTGGGCATTATTCTGACCAACAAGACCATCTGCGCCGTGATCCCTGTGCTGGGCTCCGGTCCGTTCCAGCTTGTGGGCGCCGTTGTCTATCAGTCGCTGATGTTTATCATCAACAACCTCTCGATTCTGTTCTGCGTGGGCATCGCCGGCGCCATGGCAAAGAAGAACAAGGGCCATGCTTCGCTGATCGCCCTGATGTCGTTCTTCCTGTTCCTGCAGGCTAACAACATCGTGCTCAACGCCACCGGCTCTCTTGCCGAAGCGAGCGGCATGCTCGGCCTTACCGGAACCGGCCAGAGCACCGTTATGGGCATTCAGGTGCTCGATACCGGCGTGTTTGGCGGCATCATTCTTGGTTGCATCACCGGTGCCGTGTTCAACAAGTACTCGAACAAGCAGTTCCCCATTGCCCTTTCGATGTTCTCGGGCGTTCGCTTCCCGTTCCTGATCATGATCATCATCTCCTGGATCATGGGCGCTGGCTTCTGCATCGTTTGGCCTCCGGTTCAGGGTGCCATCTCCTCCGTTGCCGGCATCATTAAGGAGTCGGGCAACATCGGTCTGTTCATCTACGGCATGCTCAACAAGCTGCTCGTTCCCACCGGTCTGCACCACCTCATCTACACCCCGTTCCAGTTCTCCGATGTGGGTGGCACCCTGACGCTGGGCGATCAGGTTATCGCCGGCGCCTATCCCATCCGTGTCGCCGAGATGGCAATGACGGGCCAGCCCTTCTCCGATAGCACCTACTTCAACAGCTACACCTTCAACAACCTGTGGCCCTACATCGGTATCGGTCTCGCCTTTATCTTCACCGCTTACAAGGGGAACAAGGATAAGACCAAGGCCGTTATCATCCCGCTGATCATCACCGCCGTGCTCTCCTGTGTCACCGAGCCCATGGACTTCCTCTTTGTCTTTGCCGCTCCCGTGCTCTTTGTCGTTCACTCGGTTCTTTCCGGTATCTTCCTGGTCCTGCTCAAGGTCCTCTCCGTGCCCGCTTCGACTGCAGGCGGCATCATCAACATCGTGGTTTCCAACCTGGTCCTCGGTGTCGACAAGACCAACTGGCCGGTTATGCTGGTGCTTGGAGTCGTCAACGCCGCTCTGTACTTCTTCCTCTTCACCTTCCTTATTAAGAAGCTCAACCTCCACACGCCTGGCCGCGAGGAGGAGTCCGAGCTCGCCGAGTCCGTTGCCGAGGGCGAGGCCGCCGCGTCTGTCGCGGTGAAGCAGGGCGCTGTTGCCGCAGCTCCCGCAGAGGGCGTCGATGCAGGTATTGCCGACCTGGTCGCAGGTCTTGGCGGCAAGGACAACATCGAGGAGCTCGAGAACTGCTTTACGCGTCTTCGCGTGAACGTTAAGAACCCGGACCTCATCGATGAGAACCTCATCAACCATGTGCCCAACAGCGGCATCAACCGTAACGGCAACAATATCCAGATCATCTTTGGCATGAAGGTCGCCGAGATGCGCGACAAGGTCGAAAACGCAATTGAGAAGGAGCAGTAAACAATGATCATTACTCTGTGTGGTGGCGGATCCACCTTTACCCCCGGCATCGTCAAGTCCATCGCCCTGCGCAAGGACGAGCTCGACGTTGACGAGATTCGTCTGTACGACATCAACGAGGAGCGCCAGCGCAAGATCGGCGTGCTCGTGGACTGGATTCTGCACGAGGACCTCGGCCTGGACATCAAGCTCACGGTGACCACCGACAAAAAGACGGCTTTTACCGACGCGAGCTTCGTGTTTGCCCAGATGCGCGTGGGCGGCTACGCCATGCGCGAGCAGGACGAGAAGATTCCGCTGCGTCACGGCTGCGTGGGCCAGGAGACTTGCGGTTGCGGCGGCCTTGCCTACGGCATGCGCACCATCTTCCCCATGGTCGAACTGATCGACGACGTTGAGAAGTACGCCAAGAAGGACTACTGGATTCTCAACTACTCCAACCCTGCCGCCATCGTGTCCGAGGGCTGCCGCGTGCTGCGTCCCAACGCTCGCATCATCAACATCTGCGACATGCCGATCGCGATCATCGACGTGGTTTGCGCCGCACTCGATATCGACAAGAAGGATGTCGAGTACGATTACTTTGGCCTCAACCACTTTGGTTGGTTCACCTCGATTCGCCACAAGGGCGAGGAGGTGCTCCCGCAGCTGCGCGAGTACATCAAGGAGCATGAGATTCTGCTGCCCGACTCCTACCTCAAGGGCATGGGCTCGCTCATGGCAAAGAAGCCCGAGGAGGCCACTGACGAGCACCCCGAGCAGAACCGCCACACCAAGGGCAGCTGGTACTACGTCTGGAAGGGCGAGTACGAGATCATGGAGTGCTTCCCGGAGTACCTGCCCAACACGTATCTGAACTACTACCTGCAGCAGAAGGAGTTCGTCGAGCACTCCAACCCCGAGCGCACCCGTGCTAACGAGGTTGAGGAGACGCGCGAGAAGAACCTCTTCGACGGTATCGACCACTACGAGAAGACGGGCGAGATCGACGAGAGCACGTTCTATGCGGGCAGCCACGGCGACTGGATTGCCGACCTGGCTATCGCTCTGAAGAACGACACCAAGCAGCGCTTCCTGGTCATTTGCGAGAACAAGGGCGCTATCCCCAACATGCCCTACGACGCTATGGTCGAGCTGCCTGCCTACATTGGCAAGAACGGCCCCGAGGTCATCAGCCGTGACAACATTCCTCTGTTCCAGCAGGGCCTCATGATGCAGCAGCTGAACTCCGAGAAGCTCGTGGTCGAGGCTACGATCGAGGGTTCGTACGAGAAGGCGCTCAAGGCCTTCACGCTGAACAAGACCGTGCCTTCGATGAAGGTCGCCAAGGAGGTTCTCGACGACATGATCGAGGCCAACAAGGGTTACTGGCCCGAGCTTAAGTAAAAGCAACAGGGTCGCTGACCGCATACCTGGAGCAATGCCCCGTCCACGTGATTGCGTGGGCGGGGCATTGTCATTTGGTAACGCGTTTCATCAAATATGGCATTTATCTGCGGTAATGTTCTTTTTCACCGCTGAGGGTGACATTTTATACCGCCTGCCGAACTGCGTGGAGACCTAACAACTTTTTAGGTCAGTGTTGTGCGTGTAGCAACTTCGCCCGGCCTCGCCTCCGGGCTGCCGCATGAGAGGGGATCTTATGGCTCGACTGCATGTAATGGAACGCAGCCACGCTCAGGCCGTCATGGACGATCTGCACGATGCGCTCGGACGCCGTCTGGCGGTGAGTTCGCTCGCCCCGTGCCCCGTTGAGTTTACGGCGGCGCTCGTCAACCTGTGCTCCACCCAGAGCTGCGGCAAGTGTACGCCCTGCCGCGTGGGCCTGAGCGCGCTGAGCGATCTGCTCGCCGATGTACTCGAGGGCCGCGCCGACGAGTCCACGCTCAATCTGATCGAGCGCACCGCCCGCACCATCTATCTTTCGAGCGACTGCGCCATCGGTTACGAGGCCGGCGCCATGGCGCTTACGGCTATCCGCGGTTTCCGCGACGATTTTGAGCACCACATCCGCGAGCACTCCTGCGGCTTTGACCGCGAGGCTCGCGTCCCGTGCGTCTCGGGCTGCCCGGCGCACGTCGACATTCCCGGTTACATTTCGCTGGTCGAGGCCGGCCGCTATGCCGACGCCGTCAAGGTCATCCGCAAGAACAACCCGCTGCCGCTCGTTTGCGGCCTGGTGTGCGAGCATCCCTGCGAGATGCACTGCCGTCGCGGCATGGTCGACGATCCCATGAACATCCTCGCCCTCAAGCGTTTTGCCGTTGAGCACAGCGACCTCAACGATTACAAGCCCAGCGTGGCCGACAACACCGGCAAGCGCATCGCCGTGATTGGCGGCGGCCCGGCCGGCCTTTCCTGCGCCTACTACCTGGCCGTGATGGGCCATAAGGTGACGATCTTTGAGCAGCGTCACCACTTGGGCGGCATGTTGCGCTACGGCATCCCCAGCTACCGCCTGCCGCGCGAGCGCCTGCAGGCCGAGATCGACTGGATCTTGAGCGCCGGCATCGACGTGGAACTCGACCACTCCGTCAACGGCGATGAGCTTGCCCGCCTGCGCGACGAGTTCGATGCCGTCTACCTGGCCATTGGCGCCCACAGCGATAAGAAGCTCGGCCTTCCGGGCGAAGAGGCGCCCGGCGTGGAGTCGGCCGTCAAGATGCTGCGCGCCATCGGCGATGACGAACTGCCCGACCTGAGCGGCCAGCGCGTGTGCGTCATCGGCGGCGGCAACGTGGCCATGGACGTGGCGCGCTCCGCCGTGCGTTGCGGTGCCGAAAAGGTGAGCATCGTCTACCGCCGTCGCATCTGCGACATGACGGCCCAGGACGCCGAGATTGCCGGCGCCCAGGCCGAGGGCTGCGAGGTTCTGGAGCTCACCGCACCGCTCGCTATCGAGACGGGCGAGGAAGGTCGCGTGAGCGGCCTGCGCGTGCAGCCGCAGATCATCGGCGAGCCCCGTCGTGGACGTCCGGCCCCGCGTGCCGCCGCCACGCCCGAGCGCGTCATTCCCTGCGAGCGCGTGTTTGTGGCCATTGGTCAGGACATCGATTCCAAGCCGTTTGAGGACATGGGCATCGCCTGCAAGTGGGGTCGCGTCGTCACCGATTCGTATGGCGCCGTGCCTAACTTCGATGGCCTCTTTAGCGGCGGTGACTGCCAGACCGGCCCCGCCACCGTCATCCGTGCCATCAACGCCGGCCGCGTTGCTTCGGCAAATATCGACCGCTACCTGGGCTTTGACCACAAGATCAAGCTCGACGTTGAGCTGCCGACCGTGCAGTTTAAGGGCAAGCACGAGTGCGGCCGCTGCGAGCTGGGCGAGCGCGAGGCCGGCGAGCGCATCCACGATTGGAATCTGGTCGAGCAAGGCCTTACCGAGGAGGAGGCACGCCAGGAGGCAAGCCGCTGCCTGCGTTGCGACCACTTTGGCTTTGGCGCGTTCCGCGGAGGGAGGAACCTGGAATGGTAGAGCCCAACAAAACCACTGTCAGCGACAACACCGAAAGCGGAGCACTCAACATGGTTAAGCTCACTATCGATAATTGCGAGGTCGTGGTGCCCGAGCACACCACGATCCTGGACGCGGCCAAGTCCGTCGACATCCAGATTCCCACCCTGTGCTACCTGCGCGATCTAAACGAGATCGGCGGTTGCCGCGTGTGCGTGGTCGAGGTTGAGGGCTGCGACCAGCTGGTTGCCGCCTGCAACAACTACGTGCTCGACGGCATGGTGGTCCACACTAACAGCCCCAAGGCCCGCGAGGCGCGTCGCACCAATGTGCAGCTGCTGCTGTCCCAGCACGACTCGCGCTGCACGAGCTGCGTGCGCAGTGGTAACTGCAACCTGCAGACCATCGCTAACGACCTGGGCATCTTCTATCTGCCGTACGAGCAGCACCTGGCGCGCGAGGGCTGGGACTTCGATTTCCCCATCATCCGCGATAACGACAAGTGCATCAAATGCATGCGCTGCATCAAGGTGTGCGAGAGCGTGCAGGGCTTAGGGATTTGGGACCTGACCAACCGCGCCACGCATACCGCCGTGGGCACCCGCGGGCGTGCGCCGATCGGCAAGACCGATTGCGTCGCGTGCGGCCAGTGCATCACGCATTGCCCGACGGGCGCCCTGCGTGAGCGTGACGATACCGAGACCGTGTTCGATGCCCTCGCCGATCCTGACAAGATCGTGCTGGTGCAGATTGCGCCGGCCGTGCGTAGCGCCTGGGGCGAGGAGCTCGGCATTCCGCATGAGGAGGCTACCGTCGAGCGCCTGGCCTGCGCGCTGCGCCGCGTGGGCTTTGAGTACGTGTTCGATACCGATTTCTCGGCCGATCTCACCATTATGGAGGAGGGCTCCGAGCTGCTCGAGCGCCTGGGTAAGGCCGCCAAGGGCGAGGGCGACAGCCGCGGCTGGCCCATGTTCACGAGCTGCTGCCCGGGCTGGGTGCGCTTTGTGAAGGCGCGCTATCCGGAGTTTGTCGACAGCCTGTCCACGTCAAAGTCGCCGCAGCAGATGTTCGGCGCTATCGCCAAGACCTATTACGCCAAGGTGCTGGGCGTGGAGCCCGAGCGTCTGTTCGTGGTGTCCGTGATGCCGTGCACGGCCAAGAAGGCTGAATGTGCGCTGCCGAGCATGGTGGGCGAGGACGGTACGCCCGACGTTGACGTTGCGCTGACGGTACGCGAGATGGTGCGCATGATCCGCGCGAACCACGTGAGCGTGGATACGCTGGTCGAGGAGCCGCTCGACACGCCGCTGGGCTTTGGCACGGGCGCGGGTGTGATCTTTGGCGCCACGGGCGGCGTGATGGAGGCCGCCGTGCGCTCGGCCTATTACCTGGTGACGGGCAAGAACCCCGATGCGGATTTCTTTACCGATGTGCGCGGTCTGGACGGCTGGAAGGAAGCCGTGGCCGATATCGATGGCGCCAAGGTGCGCGTCGCCGTGGCACACGGGCTGGGCAACGCCGCCCGTCTGCTCGACGCGATTCGCGACGGCCGCGTGAGCTATGACTTCGTTGAGGTCATGGCGTGCCCGGGCGGCTGCGTCGGTGGCGGCGGTCAGCCCATCCACGACGGCTGCGAGCTGGCAGCCGAACGTGGCCAGGTGCTCTGGGGCCTGGATGCCGCTGCGGACATTCGCTTCTCGCACGAGAATCCCGATGTCCAGGCGTGCTATCGCGAGTTCTTGGGCGCGCCGCTCTCGCCGCTGGCCGAGGAGCTACTGCATACCGACCATCACGCATGGGCGATGCCTAACGAGGGGGCGTTCTAGCGATG
>CABVBR010000076.1 GCA_902496645.1 uncultured Collinsella sp. | reverse complement strand
ACGAATGGCTCGACGCCGAGTTTGAGGGCGGCCGCCACGAGCGTCGCGTCAATCTCCTCAACGAGATCGACCAGACCCGCGGACTAAAGATTGTCGACGAGGCCTAAAGACTTACAAAGCCATACGCTAGCGCCAGCCCCCGCCCGGAAGAAACATCCGGACGGGGGCTCTTTAGTAGTTTTCTATGCGTTTACTAAAAATCTACCGGAATAAAAGGGCGGTTGGAATTCCGCGGCGCCCAAGCCACACGCTAACAGCTTTAAGGAGTCAAAGCTGGTTTAGCCAAAGAAGCGCTTGATCTCGATCTCGGCGTTCTCCAGGCAGTCGGAGCCGTGGATCACGTTGGCGTTGACATCGACAGCGAAGTCGCCGCGGATGGTGCCAGGAGCAGCATCAAGCGGGTTGGTAGCGCCCATAAGGGTGCGCATCTTGGAAACAGCGGAGAGACCAGAAACGACCATCTTGACGACCGGACCGCTCGTCATAAAGTCGCAGAGACCGCCAAAGAAGGGCTTGTCGGCCAGATGGGCGTAGTGCTCCTCGACGGTAGCGCGCTCGAGCGTGGTCATCTCCATGCGCTCGATGACAAGGCCGCTGCGCTCAATACGAGCAACGATCTCGCCGATCTTGCGGTCGCGCACGGCGTCGGGCTTAATCATGATGAAGGTCTTCTCGATAGCCATAAGGTAGCCTTTCAAGTAGGTTCGCGCGTGCCCAAGTCCCATTCCGGCACCCGCCTGGACTGCATCGTAACAGAGTTTTAGCTGCAGTTAAACAAAAAGCTGTTTATTGAAACGCTGCAATTTATTAAAGCGCTCCATATGTGTCACTTCTGTTTCGAAGCCCGATTAGAGTACCATCCGACCGCTCATCAACCACATCGAACAGAGCGGGCGGTCGGTTGCCACCCGCGAACGTACCCCCTTCACAACCTGCCCAAAGGTCCTACAGAAGTTCTCGACAAGCCCCTCCCCCATAGCAGCAAAATAGGGGCGCCCGCATCAGCAGACGCCCGTAAAGCAAAAACGATTTATCAATAAATGGACAATACGTCTTCAGCCAAACCTCTACTTTGCCCCGTGACCCATCTCGACAACCTTGGTTAGCGATCCAAACACGCCTTCGTCGCCCACGAGCTGCGCTTCGGCACGCTGCAGCTGCACGGCAACGGCGGCAGGGGCGGTACCGCCCTCGGTCGTGCGTGCGGCGATAATCGACGGGATGTCGAGTGCCTCGGTAATGTCGCGCTCAAAGAGCGGGCTTGCCTCCTGGAACACCTCAAACGGCAGGTCCTCAAGATTGCAGCCGCGCTTCTCACACATCAGGACCAGATGGCCCACCACGGCATGTGCCTCACGGAACGGCAGACCACGCTTAGCCAGGTAATCGGCAACATCGGTGGCGGCAAGATGCCCCACGCCGCACTCGCGCGCCATGGCATCCTCGTTGACGGTCCAGGTCGAAATCATTCCGGCCATAACGGACAGGCACTGCATGAGCGTGTGAGCGGTATCGAGCGCGCCCTCCTTGTCCTCCTGCAAGTCCTTGTTATAAGCGAGCGGCAGGCCCTTCATGGTTACCAGCAGCTGCGCCAGGTTGCCGTACACGCGACCGCTCTTACCGCGGATAAGCTCGGCAAAGTCGGGATTCTTCTTCTGCGGCATGATAGACGAGCCGGTGGAGTAGGAGTCTGAAAGCGTGATAAAGCCAAATTCGGAGCTCGACCACAGCACGATCTCCTCGGAAAGACGCGACAGGTGCATCGCCATGACGGATCCGGCGTAATGCAGATCGAGCAGGAAATCACGGTCGGAAACCGCATCGAGCGAGTTGGGAATCACGCCCGCAAAGCCAAGTTCGGCAGCCGTCATCTGGCGATCGAGCGGATAGCTCGTACCGGCAAGCGCGGCAGCACCCAGCGGGCAGTTGTCGGCGGCATCAAAGGCGGCCTTCAGGCGCGTAAAGTCGCGCGCGAACATCCAGGAATACGCCAGCAGATGATGCGAGAGCAGCACGGGCTGAGCGTGCTGCATATGCGTGTAGCCCGGAAGAATCACCTTGTCGTACTTCTTGGCCGCATCCACCAGCACATGGCGCAGCTCAAGATTGGCCTCCATGAGCTCCTTGGCCAGCGCCTTGACGCCCAGGCGCGTATCGGTCGCCACCTGGTCGTTGCGCGAACGCCCAGTATGCAAGCGCTTGCCAGCCTCGCCGATACGACGCGTCAGCTCGCTTTCGATGGACATATGAATGTCCTCGTCGTTGATATCAAAGGTGAAGTTGCCGGCATCGATATCCTGTTCGATTCCGGTCAGGCCCTCGGCAATCGCCTGCTCGTCCTCGGCGCTGATAATGCCCTGGGCCGCCAGCATCTTGGCATGTGCCTTAGATCCGGCGATATCCTGCTTATAGAGATGTTTGTCAACCGGCAACGACGCGCCAAACTCCTGCGTGACCTCGGCCACGCCTGCCTCAAAACGACCGCCCCAAAGAGCCATGGAACCGTCCCCTTTCATCAAATCCCAAAACAAGCGCCCAAAGCAATGCGCCCTGTCGCTAAAGCGATTTCTCAACCGCTAGTTTTGCATATTCCCCACCATGTGCGAGGCCATATAGCTAATTTGCAAAGAAGTGACGCGCCATGCACTTGGCGCCCAACGTCTCCCTCCGAATGTTGCCCTGCGAACCATCGATCCAGGCCTTTAGGCTCATAGGAACGTCCTCGACCTTTGCAGCATCGAACTCGGGCGCGAGGGCAAGTAAAGCATGCGCGATAGCATTGAACATAATGGATACTCCCCATATATATAGGCGCAGGGCCGTCAAATTGATAGGAGGAGCCCCGCCGGACAACCCCGGCGGGGCTCGGACTCAGCCGCAGACGCGGCATCATATATGCGGGCGGAACGTAGGGGCCACCGATGTTAAGAAGTGTCAGCAAGCATAACGAAAGGTAGGGACCCCATGCGCCCGTTATGTATCACGCGGATGGGCCGCGCGGATACCAAAGGAAGGAGACGCTAGGCCTGGGCGGCAGCAGAGCTGGGGCCCTGGACCTTAGCCCACGTCTTGAGCGACAGCGTATCGATCTCGATAAAGCCGGCGCTGGCCTTCTCGTCAAACGTAGTGTCGCGGTCGTAGGTAGCCAGACCGTAGTCATACAGGCTAAACGGGCTCTTGCGGCCGACGACATGGCAGTTGCCCTTAAAGAACTTCAGACGGACGGTGCCGGTCACGAACTTCTGGGTGTCGGCCATAAAGGCATCGAGCGCGTTTTTGAGCGGGCTGTACCACTGGCCGTTGTACACGGCGGTGGCCCAATCCTGCTCGAGCTTAATCTTGGTCTTGAGCAGGTCGCCCTCGACGCAGATGTCCTCGAGCGCCTTGTGGGCGGTGATGAGCGTCAGGGCGCCAGGAACCTCGTAGCACTCGCGACTCTTGAGGCCCACCAGACGATCCTCGACCAGGTCGAGACGGCCAAAGCCGTTGTCACCCGAAATCTTGTTGAGGGCGATGACGATCTCGGAGAGTTTCATCTTCTTGCCATCGACGGCGACGGGCTTGCCCGCCTCAAACTCAATCTCGGTGTAGGTCGGGGTGTCCGGCGTGTCCTCGGGGTTCTTGGTCATAACCCAGGCGTCGTCGAGCGGCTCGTTCCAGGGATCCTCCAGGTGACCGCACTCGATGGCGCGACCCCACAGGTTGTCGTCGATGGAATAGGGGTTGTCGTTGGCGCCCTCGGGAACCGGCACGTTGTGGGCGTGAGCATAGGCAACCTCATCGGGACGGCACTTCAGATCCCACTCGCGAACCGGGGCGATAACCTTAAGCTCGGGGTCGAGGGCCTTGACGGCAGCCTCAAAACGAACCTGGTCGTTACCCTTGCCGGTGCAGCCGTGGGCGACGTAGCGCCAAACTCGTGAGCGACCTCGACGAGCTTCTTGGCGAGCAGCGGGCGAGACAGGGCGGAGAGCAGCGGGTACTTATTCTCGTACATGGAGTTTGCGGCGATGGCCTTAGTCAGGAACTCATCGGAGAACTCATCGCGCAGGTCGAGCACCTGGCAATCAAGAACGCCCAGGTCGAGCGCCTTCTGCTTCTTGGCGTCCAGGCCGGTCTCCTCCTGGCCCACGTTGCCGCAGACACAAACGACATCGAGATTCTTCTCGTCCTGGAGCCACTTAACACATACGGATGTATCAAGACCACCGGAATATGCGAGAACGACTTTTTCCTTGCTCATGGCTGTTTCCTTTCGCCCTTGGTAGCTAATTAGAACATCGGTCAGTTGCAAGTCATTTCAAGGTCATATACCGTGCAATATCAGGCTAAATAGCAAAAATCAGCACATACATGCCCTAGAAACATGCAGCAATGTCGTGCTAAAACCCAACGACCTCAAAATGACTCTGTTGAGGCAATTCGCCCCATGCGGACAGAGACGATTGTTATCGTCGTCGGGAAATTGCGCACTGGCGTCGGATGGCATTGTCTGCAGTAGTGATGATCTTTACGAACTGCATCTGCCTCTCCTTTCACCTATCGCCGGGCGCAATTCTAATATCGCAAACGGTACCTTTTCCTCGGTAAGCGGTGCTTTTGCCGTCTCCGTTTTCGATGGTCGCTATATTACGCTAAAGTGCCTGCTGTACAAGCGACAAATTCAAATTTCTGAAAAGTTTTTTCATTAGTTTGTGAATTGCAGTGCAAGTACGCACCATTCCTGCGAAAATACGCTCGATTACATAGCAGAGGGTCATTACGCCCGAAACAATCTGGAAACGGAAAGGCGCATTTATGCAGACTTATGAATCAGACGCTAACATCGGCAACATTAAACTCATCGCCGTCGACATGGACAAGACGCTGCTCACCGACGAGCGCGTGTTGCCGCAGGGTCTTGATGAGCGCCTGGACAAGCTCGCCGACGCCGGCATCGTATTCTGCCCCGCCAGCGGACGTCCAGCCCCCAAGCTCGAGGAGATGTTCGAGGGCATCAAGAACCGCCTCGCCTTTTGCCCCGACAACGGAGCCTGCGTCATCTATCGCGGCAACTATATCTATAAGAGCAACATCGATGTGGCGCCGTATCAGCAGGTCTTGAGCCGCGCCTCGGAGGATTCTCGCGCCGTCCCCGTCCTATGCTGCTACGACGAGTTCTACGTACTTGCCCGTGACCATCAATACCACGACGAACTCAGCGTCTACTACAACACGATCAACTACGTCGATAGCTTTGAGGGCATTGATATCGAGTCCAACAAGATTTCGATCTTCTTCCCCGCCTACGATGCCGAGCCCGCGTTTCGCGAGAACTACAGCCCCGAGTTCTCGGACAAGCTCTACGTCACCAACGCCGGGCGCGAGTGGATAGACTTTATGAACCTGGGCGTCGACAAGGGGTCGGGCGTCGCGCACCTGTGCGAGCAGCTGGGCATTGATATCGCTGATGCCGCCGCCGTGGGTGATACGTACAACGACATCCCCATGCTGGAGCGCGTCGGGCATAGCTTTATCGTGGATAATGCCGAGGAGCACATGAACGCGCACGCCAAATGGCGCATTCCGAGCAACAACGACGGGGGCGTACTGACGCTCATCGACGCCATCTTGGCGGCTCGTTAACGTTGCTCGTCAGACCTGGCCGGGCGGCGCGGGCAAGTTTTTCGTTCGGTCAGGTCCTGGGCTCGCACGAAGAGCACATTAAGTGCTCTTCGGCTCGTGCGGAATCTACGAAAACCTTGCGCCTGGCCTTCGGCGGCGCGTGCCTGCGTTGACTTTGGGCAGCCCGGGTTTTCGTTGACCGACGCCCCCACGCATAACCCTTATGTCGGTGGGCTGATGGGTTGGGGCCCGTTGAGCTATAGGGTTGACACGAAGGTGGACAGGCGGCTTAAGCCTTCGTCCAGATTTTGGTCGGAGACGCAGTAGCTTAGGCGGATGTGGCCTTCGGTGCCGAAGCAGTTGCCTGGGACTAGGGCTACGTTGGCTTCTTTGATGGCTTTAATGCAGAAATCCTCGCTGGTTAGGCCGAACTTTTTGATGCTCGGGAAGGCGTAGAAGGCTCCTGCGGGCTCCACTACGTCGAGACCCATGGCGCCCAAGGCTGCGAGGACTCGTTTGCGGCGGGCTCGGTAGACTTTGAGCATGGGGGTGGGGTCGACGGTGAGGGCTCGAGCTGCAGCGTCCATTTCGAAGGAGACGGCGCTCGATACTAAGTATTGGTGGGCCTTCGCGATCTCGGCGATGACGGTGGCCGCGGCTGCGAGCCAGCCCAGGCGCCAGCCGGTCATAGCCCAGGGCTTGGAGAAGCTCTCGATGATGACCGTCTGCTCGCGCAGTTCCGGGTGGCGTTGGGCAAAGCGCTCGTAGCCGTCCACATAGACGAGGCGGTTGTATACGTCGTCGCAGACCACGTAGATGCCCGCCTGCTCCGCTACGCGCGCCACGGCGTCGAGCGATGCCGCGTTGAGAATGCAACCCGTGGGATTGTTGGGCGTGCAGATGACGATGGCCTTGGTCGCCGGGGTCACACAGGCGCGAAGCGCATCCTCGTCAATCTGAAATTGCGCAGGCTCCGTATCCAAAAAGACCGCTTTGGCGTGATTGGCTACGACGATGCTCTCGTACAGGCCAAAGGCCGGCGTGGGGATAATGACCTCGTCGCCGGGGTTGAGCATGGCCATGAATGTTGCCGACAGGGCCTCGGTCGCGCCGTCGGTCAGGATGACCTCGTCGGCCGAAAACGTAAGGCCCGCGTCCCCCATGTAGGCAGACAGTGCCTCGCGCAGGACAGGGCGACCGTTGTTGGGCGGATAGTGTGTGTCGCCGCGGCCCAGTGCGGCGGTCACCTCGGCGCTAATCACATCGGGCGTGGGAAAATCAGGCTCGCCGAGCGCAAGCGCGATGCATCCCGGATGCTGAGCGGCGAGCGCGTTGATTCGGCGGATACCGGAGGGCTTGAGCGTGGCAAGCGAGGTATTCATGGGCAGGCGCATGGCGTTCCTTTCGTAAGGGTTGCACTAGGATAGCGCGGCGAGGCGCCACCAGACGGTGTAACCTAAACGGAAACCAACCGGAAAGGAGGCGGCATGGAGACGATCGCGCGCGGCGATAAGCCCAAGACGTTGCAAACCATTGCGTATATCAACATTCCCGAGAGCGCCGATCTTGAGTTTTTGCTCTGGGACCTGCAGGATGCCATCGCCGCCTATGCACAGCTTTCCGGCACTGTACTCCCCCGCCCGGTCGACTTGAAGGCGGATGATGACGATGCTGCCGCCGATGGCCTCGTGCTCGCCGTTGATGATGCATTTGATGACGGGGCGATGATCACTGTCGAGCAGATGCTCGATCGCCTTGGGAATGCAGAGACACGCGTCTATGTCGTCGTGCAGGTTGCCCACAGAAGCACCGAGGGGGCGCACATGCCCGTCAAGCGCCTGCGGGAAGCTTGCGAGCTCCGTAAACTAACGTGGTGTGGCGGCGTTGCCATCTGCGCCGGCAGCGGCATCGCAGCGCTTCGCCACTCCCCGCGCATGGGCCTCTTGCGCCGACCGTTTTCCGAAGCCATGGACAAGCTCGTGGGTGCGGTGCGTATGGGTTGCTCGGTTGAGCATGCGCAGCGACTCGGCGGCGGCAGTGCCGAGGACATCGACACCAATGGCATGGTTTGCGCCGAGCCAGCCGTGCCCGCGCCGATCTGGCGAGGCGTTCTGAAACACCTCGGCGCCCGCACTCAATCAATAATCTAAATTAATAAGCTGCCCAGTCAACGGCTTCACTCCAACGCTCGACAAGCCGCTCCAAACGCCACGCCGCGTTGGCAGGACTCGTCGACGGCAGCACGATGGCAGGTAGCCCCGTCCGCTCTTGTAGATAGCGTTTGTAGAGCCGCCCGGCCGCGCCGCCGTTGCAGATAACGACCTCAATCGGCGTGACATCGGTAATGCGCTCGATATGTGCCGGCACAACGTTGCGAATGCTCGCGTCACTCGAGCCCTTAATGTCACAGCTCTCGATCACATCCCACAGGGCCACGCCGCCGTTCAGCAGCATGGATCGCTTGGCGGCAATCGAGGCGTCGAGCGTCGCAGGCTCGCTGTCCGCCAAAGGGTCGCCCTCGTTGGGCGGCACAGGCACTCCGAGGCACGCGGCCATCACGCGCCAAAAGCGATTCTGAGGGTTGCCGTAATAAAAGGCATTGGCGCGCGAAAGCACCGAGGGAAACGACCCCAGCACCAAAACGCGCGAGTGCTGGTCGAACACGGGTTCAAACCCATGCTCAATATGTTGATAGCCCTCGTCGGACACAGCCATGGCTTAGGCCCTCAACAGATAGCGTACCTCGTAGGGCGCAAGCTCAAGGGTGCCCGTCAGCTCGACCGCAGGTGCACCGTCGGTAAGCAGGTCGACAAAAGACCCATTGAGCTCGCCGGCGCCAAAGGTGTAAGGCTCGTCCACGGCATTCACCGCCACGAGTACCGTCGCGCCGTCGCAGGCGCGCTCGAACAGCAGCTGCTTGTTCTGGATCACCACGTTGCGATAGGCACCGTAGTTGAGAGCACGGGCCGCCGCGTCGTCGGCCGAGCGAAGGTGCGTGAGCTGCGTGACGAACGCCGTCAGCTCGTTGGGCGCAGGCTCATCGAGCGCAGGTCGCAGCGCCCAGTCACCATCGGGGCCGCCCTTTTCGCCGGCAATCCCCCACTCGCTGCCATAGTAGACGCATGGGATGCCCGGCATGCCAAAGAGCATGCCGTAGGCGGGGCGCAGGCAGGACTTGTCCGTCAGGATACTCGCCAGGCGCGGCACGTCATGGTTGTCGACAAACGACAGCAGATGCTTGCCGCGATAAATGCACCACGGGTCACCACCAAACTGGCGATGCAGCGAGTGGGCAATCTCGAACATGTTGACCGAGTTAAAGCTGGAGTACAGGCCCTTGTAGCACTCGTAGTTGGTGCAGGAATCGAGCATCTCGTCGTTGACGATCTGGTTGTAGTCGCCGTGAAGCGTCTCGCCGATCAGCACAAAGTCGGGCTTAAGCTCACGGGTAAAGGCGTGCAGGCGGCGCATAAAGTCGCGGTCGAGCATATAGGCAACGTCCAGGCGCAGGCCGTCGACGCCAAAGACCTCGGCCCAGCGGCGCACGGACTCGAGCAGGTAATCGACCACAGCGGGATTTTGCAGGTTGAGCTTCACAAGCTCAAAATGGCCTTCCCAGCCCTCGTACCAAAAGCCATCGCCATAGCAGGAATCGCCGTCAAAGCTAATGTGGAACCAGTCCTTGTACGGCGAGTCCCACTTGCGCTCCTGCACATCGCGGAAGGCCCAAAAGCCGCGGCCGACGTGGTTGAAGACGGCATCGAGCACCACGCGGATGCCATGGGCA
>CABVBR010000075.1 GCA_902496645.1 uncultured Collinsella sp. | reverse complement strand
GCCGCAGCGGAGCTTGCGCTTGCCGTGGGCGATCGTGCGCCCTGGGCGCCGGCGCTGGATGGTCTGGTGCTCAACGTGCCTGCGGGTGGGCGTATCTGCGTGATGGGCGCTTCGGGCATGGGCAAGTCGACGCTGCTTTCGTTGGCAGCGGGGGAGTGCGCGCCGTGCTCGATGGTGTTTCAGGATGCGCGCCTGGTCGAGTCCGCCTCGGCGCTGGAAAACGTGCTGGTGTGCGCCGATGTACGCGTGGATGCTTCGAGCGCCGCGGCATTGCTGCGCCTGCTGGTGCCGGGAATCGATGTGCATGCTCGCGTGGCCGAGCTTTCGGGCGGACAGCGCCGTCGCGTCGAGATCGCTCGAGCCCTGCTGTGCCCGGGCGGTGCCGTTATTCTGGACGAGCCCTTTACCGGCCTGGATGCCTCCGCGCGCGATGCGACGGCCAAGACTGTGCTCGACCTGCTCGACGGCCGTATGCTGTTGCTTGCCACGCACGATGTCGCCGATGCTCAGGCCCTCGATATCTCGGACATCATCACGCTCTAAATACTGACTCAACAACAAAATGATTCGTTTTCCTCCGTCCCCATAGGGTCGGTTGTGGTATTCTATCTGCGGGGTAATACTTAGGAATACCAAGTAATACCAACGCCGCAGAAACAAACTCCGGATGCGGGCCAATCGGGTTGCCTTCACAGCCCGTCGCCCAGCCGCGTGGCCCGCATCTATCCGCACTACCGTCGTTTCAAAAAGGAAGCGCCATGGCAGAACACATGACCCCGGTTGTCGCGAAGGTCTTGCCCGAGGAGAAGGCAGCCTTCGCGGCGGCAACCCAGCTCGTGGGCACCACGCCGTCCAACGCCATCCGCATGTTTATCGCTGCGTTCAATCGCTGCGGCACCTTCCCGTTCGACATCTCGCCCAACGGGGCCTTTGGCACTGCGCCCGAGTCTCATCAACAATGACTGTCCCAAACTGCCGGCACTTGGGGACGTTCCTTTTCTGCCGGCAGTTAAGGAACGTCCCTAAGTGCCGGGTTTTGAGGAGGTTGGCATGCTCAATGCGATGATTTGGGCGCTTGCCTGTTTTGGCGTCGTCGCTGCCGATATTGCCCTGAGCGTGGTTTTGTTTTCCGCTCTGGGCGTCGCGTCGGTGTTCATAGGCTTTTCGATTGACGACCTCGATATTCAATTGCTTCAGGCTGCCGCGCAGATGGCGTCGTTTTTGATGGCGCTGCTGTGGTGGCGCTATCTGTGGCCCCGCTCCTTCATGGCGCGCCGGCAAGGTGAACGCCCGCTCGGCGGGGGAGCAAATGCTGCATGGAAGCGCATCGCATACGTTGTCGTGATCGGCCTGGCCCTGCAGGTGGTCGTTGGCTACGTGACCGATGCCGTGCTGTCGCTGTTGCCCGATGCCGCGGCCGACTACAGCGAGCTTGTCGAGGAAACGGGTATGGGCGACACCAGCTATCTCGCCGTCCTGACTACGGTGCTCGGCGCCCCATTTTGTGAAGAGCTGCTGGTGCGCGGCATTATTTTTGAGTTTTCGCTCCGAGCGTTTAATCCGCAGTGCCGCCCACTTTGGAAGTGCCGGCGTCGTGTGAGCGCGCAGAGTGGCGCCATGGTGCCCTGGGCGGCCCCAAGCACGTGGGGTATCGCCGCGGCGATTGTGCTGCAGGCGGCGATCTTCGGTTTTATGCACATGAATTGGGTACAGGGTTGCTACGCGGGTGCCGCCGGCCTCATCTTTGGTTGGGTGCTCGTGACGACCGGAAAGCTCCGCTACACGATTCTGCTGCACTTTGCCTTTAATGCCGGGTCGTATTTCATGACGTTGCTCTGGTTTGTGAACACACCGCTCGACGTGGCAATTACGGTCGCTATCGCCGGCGTCATCCTCGTTGAGGCAATGCGCTCGCTGCGCCACGCGTGCGGGATGGACGCAGCGAGCGCACCGCTGCCCTAGTTGCGACGCCCGCCTCCGTTGGCGCCCTGACGCCCTTGGGCTGCGCGATTGCGACCGGCAGTGTTCTGTGCGCGCGACATGCCGCCGTGCCCCTTGCTGCCTTTGGGTCCCTTGCCGGCGGCGCCACCGTGCGGCTTGCCGCCCTTCTTGCCGGTGCCATGTCCGCCGTTGGCAGATGTCTCGCCCGGGCGCGGCGGCACGGGGCGAATCAGGCAATGCTTGGTGTAGCCAATCAGATCGCGGCGGCCGGCCTTTTCTAGTGCCTCGCGTACGAGCTTGTAGTTCTCGGGCTTGCGGTATTGGATGAGCGCACGCTGCATGGCCTTCTCGTGCGGGTCGCGTGCCACGTAGATCGGCTGCATGGTGCGTGGGTCCACGCCGGTGTAGTACATGCAGGTCGACATGGTGGACGGGGTGGGGTAGAAGTCCTGCACCTGCTCGGGCATGTAGCCCATGTCGCGCACGGCCTCGGCAAGGTCCACGGCTTCCTTCATCGTCGAGCCGGGGTGGCTCGAGATCAGATACGGCACCACGTACTGCTTGAGTCCGTATTCGCGGTTCAGGCGTTCAAATTTACGGCAGAACGCATCGTAGACGGCGCGGCTCGGCTTGCCCATCACACTCAGCACCGCATCGCTCACGTGCTCGGGCGCTACGCGCAGCTGGCCCGAGACATGGTGTTCCAGCAGCTCGCGCAAAAACTCGTCCGAGGCGTCGGCCATGGTGTAGTCAAAGCGGATGCCGCTGCGGACGAAGACCTTCTTGACGCCCGGCAGCTGGCGCAGGTCGCGCAACAACTGCGTGTAGCCGCTCTCGTCGACCACCATGTTCTTGCACACGCTCGGCCACAGGCAGCGCTTGTTCTTGCACACGCCGTGCTTGAGCTGTTTGTCGCAGGCGGGGCGACTAAAGTTTGCCGTCGGTCCGCCTACGTCGTTGATGTAGCCCTTAAACTCGGGATCGCGCGTGAGCAGTTCGGCCTCGCGCATGATCGAATCGTGGCTGCGCATCTGCAGCACGCGACCCTGGTGGAAGGTGAGGGCACAAAACGAGCACTCACCAAAGCAGCCGCGGTTGGAGCTAATGGAAAACTTGATCTCGGCAAAGGCCGGTACGCCGCCCGCCGCGTCGTAGTCGGGATGCCAATCGCGTGCGTAGGGGAGCTCGGCCACCTCGTCCATCTCATCGGTCGTTAACGTCGCTGACGGCGGGTTCTGCACCACATAGACGCTGTTGGGGTAGGGTTCTACCAGGCGATGTCCGGTGATGGGGTCCATATTCTGCTGCTGCACGTTAAAGCTGCGCGCGTAGTTGAGCTTGTCGGCGGCAAGGTCGTCCCAGCTGGGCAGCAGGTCGTAGTCGTAGACCTCGTCGAGCGAGTTGGTGCGGTAGACGGTGCCGTTGATATAAGAGATCTGGTCGACGGGCAGCCCGGCATCGAGCGCGTCGGCGATCTCGACAATCGCGTGCTCGCCCATGCCGTAGATGAGGATGTCGGCGCCCGAGTCGAGCAGTACCGAGCGCTTGAGCTTGTCCTGCCAGTAGTCGTAGTGGGCCAGGCGGCGCAGGCTTGCCTCGATACCGCCGATGATGATGGGAGCGTCCTTGAACGTCTGGCGGATGAGGTTGCCGTAGACCGTGACGGCACGATTGGGACGGCGCCCCTCCTCGCCACCGGGAGTATAGGCGTCGGTGTGGCGGCGGTGCTTGGTCACCGAATAGTGGTTGACCATGGAGTCCATGTTGCCGGCGCTGACCAAAAAGCCCAGGCGCGGCTCGCCGAGCACCGTGATGCTGGCGGGATCGGTCCAGTCGGGCTGGCAGATGATTCCTACCTTGTAGCCGTGCGCGTCGAGCACGCGGCTGATGATGGCCATGCCAAAGCTCGGATGGTCCACGTAGGCATCGCCGCAGATGTAGACAAAGTCGCACTGGTCCCAGCCGCGTGCGTTCATGTCGGCGCGGCTGACGGGGAGGAACTTGTCGCGGCCCGGTCGCCAGGGGCGGGCGGGCGCTGCTGGAGTATGAGTGGTGTGCCCACCCTGCGCCTTGCCGCCGCGCTTTTGCTGCTGGCCCTGTTTGCCCTGTTGACTGCGCTGGTTGTTCTGAGCGTGCTGAGGCTTTTTTGCCACGATCCCTCCCGGTGTTTGTATGCTGCACGTAATTGTAACCAGTCTTTTTGGGACGGGGCTAAAAAGACTGGTGGAGTACGCGAGGCGTCGGGCATCGGGTGTGGCGCCGCGCTCACGGTTTGTTTCCAGACTGTGTATCTGCGCATTGGGAGACCCGTCTCGTGGGCGCGCCATGTTGTCAATGGGTTAAAGTATGAACGGCGGCTATGTTTCCGCCAACGCACGAGAGGGTCGTCAACAAGGAGGATGCACGACGATGCAACGTGCCAAACAGATATCGGAGTCTATTGAGCTGGGCATCATCTTGGCGCTCGCCGGTGGCTTTATGGACGTCTATTCGTACATAGGGCGCGACCATGTTTTCGCAAACGCTCAGACGGGCAACATCCTGCTCGTGGGTGTAAGCATCTCGGAGGGCAACTGGGCGCTGGCGGGACGCTATTTCTTCCCCGTGGTGTCGTTTGCCGTGGGCATTATGCTTGCCGACCTGGTTCACGAGCGGTTTGGCAGTGTGATTCACTGGCGCCAGGTGACGGTGTTCTTTGAAGCCGTCATCTTGCTGGGCGTGAGTTTTATTCCCGGTGGCGATTTCAACCTGCTCGCCAACTGCCTCACTTCGTTTGCCTGCGGTATGCAAGTCGAGAGCTTCCGCAAGATCCACGGTCACGGCATCGCCACGACCATGTGCATCGGCAACTTGCGCAACGCGCTGCAAAACGTGGATGATTACATCATCACCCACAAGCGCGGCTTTTTGGAAAACGGCCTGCTGTACTTTGGCGTGATCTTTACCTTTGTGTTTGGCGCCGTGTTGGGCAACTGGTGTATTGAGCGCATGGGCCTGCACGCCATCGTCGTGGCGAGCTTGCTGCTGTTTGTCGCGTTTGCCATCATGTTCATCGACCGCGAGCGCGACTTGCGTTTTCGCTGGAAGGTTGCGGCCGAGGCTTGGAAAGAGGGCTGTCGAAAGTAACCGAATGCGGCAGAGGGGCCGTCCCTTTGCCGCATTATTTTTTCATCTTCTGTTGAAACGCTTTAACAATTTGACGTTCTCACGTGTTTTTCGTTTCAAAAGCGTTAGGATGGGACTCATAGCGTGGGGCGTAATGGGTGCCCCGCACACGATGGGAGGCTATCAATGGCTAATCGTTTCGTTCTCAACACCATTTCTTATCATGGTTCCGGCGCCATCAAGGAGATCCCCGGTGAGCTCCAGCGTCGCGGCTACAAGAAGATCTTCGTCTGCTCCGACCCCGATCTGGTTAAGTTTGGCGTTACCGCTAAGGTGACCGACGAGCTCGACGCCGCCGGCATCGCTTGGAGCCTCTACTCCGAGATCAAGCCCAACCCCACTATCCAGAACGTCAAGGACGGCGTCGAGGCCTTCAAGGCCGCCGAGGCTGACGCTATCGTGACCATCGGTGGTGGCTCCTCCATGGACACCGCCAAGGCCATCGGCATCATCATCAACAACCCCGAGTTCGCCGACGTCCGCAGCCTCGAGGGCGTTGCTCCCACCAAGAACCACGCCGTGTTCACCATCGCCGTGCCGACGACCGCCGGTACCGCTGCTGAGGTGACCATCAACTACGTCATCACCGACCCCGAGAAGGTCCGCAAGTTCGTGTGCGTCGACACCAACGACGCCCCCGAGGTTGCCGTCGTCGACCCCGACATGATGGCTTCCATGCCCGCCGGCCTTACCGCTTCCACTGGTATGGACGCTCTGACCCACGCCATCGAGGGCTACACCACCAAGGGCGCCTGGGAGCTCTCCGACATGTTCCACTTTGAGGCCATTAAGTTGATCAGCGAGAACCTGCGCGACTCCGTTGCCGAGGCCAAGTCCGGCCAGCCCGGCTCCGGCCGCGAGGGCATGGCTCTTGGTCAGTATGTCGCCGGCATGGGCTTCTCCAACGTTGGCCTGGGCATCGACCACGCCATGGCTCACACCCTGTCTGCTCACTACGACACCCCGCACGGCGTCGCTTGCGCCATGCTGCTGCCGATCGCCATGGAGTTCAACAAGCCGGTCTGCGCCGAGCGCCTGGCCAAGGTTGCCGTCGCCATGGGCGTTGACACCACGGGCATGAGCACCGACGAGGCTGCCGACGCCGCCATCGCCGCCGTCAAGCAGCTCTCCGCCGACGTGAACATCCCGCACGTCTGCGAGGCCATGAAGGCCGACGAGATCGAGGTCCTGGCCAAGGACGCCATGGCCGACGCTTGCTTCCCGGGTAACCCGCGCGAGGCGACGCTCGACGACGTCATCGAGCTCTTCAAGAAGATTTGCCCGGCTGAGTAAATTACTCCCGTCGGCGGTCCCGGGCTTCCCTCCGGATGCGTCCTCGGACATGTAAAAGGCCCCGCTGCGCGCGTTGCGCGGCGGGGCCTTTTGCGTCCTGCGGAATGCGCCCGGAGGGAAGCCCGGGATCGCCTGCGTTCTTTTCTCAGATGCCGGGGTGCCGGAAAGGCGGGATGTGAGGGGCGCATTGTTGGATGGCGCCTTGTATCTGCTTATCGTGGCGGGCGCATTTCTGAAGAGCTCGATGGGCCATCTCGCTAGGTAAAAAGATGGTTCGCGGTGGTATTGTTGCTGTGGGTTTAATTCGATATGAAAGGGTGACTTTGGTGTCCAAGATGGATTCTACGCTCTCCTATATTACTGACCAGTTGAAGGCGCTTACCTCGATTGCTTCGCCTACGGGCTATACCCGTGCGGCGACTGATTTTCTGATGGAGACGTTGCGCGATATGGGCTTTGGGCCCGAGCGTTCTAACAAGGGCAATGTGCTCGTTGAGCTTGGTGGTGAGGGTGAGCCGCTCGTGTTGGCGAGCCATGTCGATACCCTGGGCGCCATGGTGCGCTCCATTAAGGACAATGGTCGCCTGCGTCCCACGACGCTTGGCGGGCATCAGTGGTCTACGGCCGATGGCGAGAACTGCACCGTTTACACGCGCGATGGCAATGTCTACACGGGTGTGGTCCTCAATACCGAGCCTTCGGCGCATGTGGCCGATGAGCCGGTCAAGGCCATCGAGAAGAACATGGAGATCCTGCTCGACGAGAACGTTGACAGCAAGGACGATGTGCTCGAGCTGGGTATTCAAACCGGCGACATCATCGCTATGGATCCGCGCACCACGGTGACGGAGAGCGGCTACATCAAGAGTCGCTTCCTTGACGACAAGCTGTCGGCGTCGATTCTGCTGGGCTTGGCGCGTGCCGTCGCCGCTGGCGAGGTGACGCTCTCGCGCAAGGTGTCGCTGCTCTTTACCGTGTACGAGGAGGTCGGTCACGGCGGTGCCTTTGTGCCGGCCGACACGCGCGAGATGATCAGCGTGGACATGGGCTGCGTGGGCGATGACCTGGGCTGCACCGAGCGCATGGTTTCGATTTGCGCTAAGGATTCGGGCGGTCCGTACAACTACGACCTGGTAACCACACTATCCAACATCGCGCGCGAGCTGGAGCTCGATTACGCCATCGATGTGTACCCGCATTACGGTTCCGACGTCGAGGCCACGCTCTCGGCCGGCTACGACATTCGCCATGGTCTGATCGGCCCCGGCGTGTACGCGAGCCACAACTACGAGCGCAGCCACATCGACGGCGTGCGCAATACCTACGAGCTGGTTCGCGCCTACGTTCAGCGCTAGGGGAGCAGCTTGCGACTCGGCTGACCAATCGCTAAGGCCCGATTTCTCGGGCCTTTTTTCACTTTGGGTTGTTTAGTATTATGATGTCTGTAATCTATTAACTAAACGTGTAAATTACTTAACGAGGTGATGCGGTGTATGGACACGTCTGAGTACTTGTCTATGGGTGATGCTGCCCGCCTGTTGGGCGTTACGAAAGCCCGCATATCTCAACTTGCCGCATCGGGAACGCTTGTGTGCGATATTGTGGGCGGCCGGAAGTTGGTCGAGTACAATTCTGCGCTCGCCTATCAAAAGGTCCGCAAGCGAGGACGCCGTCCTGCGGCCGATGTGGGACGCAAGTTTACGCTGATGTCGGCCGACCATGAGGTCGCGCATGTCTCATTTGATCCGACGCGTGAGTTTCCCTTCGAAATCGCCGAGGTCCTCGATGCGCAACGAATGCCGTTTGGCACATGCTCGAGCTCTTCTCCAACGGTGAATAAGCGGGAGCTCAACGCGTGGTGGGGGCATCGGTCGGTGCCCGATGTTCGTCCTGGGCTTATCTCGCGCTACCGCGAGCTGGGAATTGCCAGTGGCATTGAGGTGCCGGTTCAGTGCCTGGGTCTCTCGCTTTCGGATTGCTATTGGCTGCGGCCGGCAGAATGCGACGGGTTCGAATGGCGAAACCTCAATTACTTTGAGAACGAATTTGAGCGATCGGCGCCCGAGGGGCGTTCGGGTTGGCTGGAAGGCATCGGTCTTAAAAATCCGGATAACACGTCCGAGGGCGAGCTCCCTAAATCGTGGATGATCCGAAACGGCATTCGCGTTTTGGCTAAAGGATGCGGCGTGGACGATCAGCGTCCCTTTAACGAGGCGGTTGCAACGGCTCTGCATCGTCGCTTGCTGTCGGAGGGCGAGTTTGTTCCTTATACGGTTGAGCGGATGTTCGATGGCCCTGTGTGTCTGTGCGACGACTTTCTTGACGGCCGCGAGGAATACGTTCCGGCTGTTTACGTTAAGGGCGTACTTGGTAGTCAGCGGGGAAACTCGACGTACGACCGGTACTGTTGCTACCTCGGCAAGCATGGTGCCGATGAGGCCGCTGTGAGAAGGTCTATGTCGCAGATGATTGTCTGCGATGCCCTTTTGGCCAACAGCGACCGCCATTGGCGAAACTTCGGCATCATCCGCAATGTCGATACCCTGGAGATAAAACCTGCTCCGCTGTTCGATAGCGGCAACTGTCTGTGGTATAACGTGCCAACTGTCGTGCTCGCAGCTGGGGAGTTTGGGTTTTCCGCTAAGCCGTTTGGGCCCGACCCTTCCGTCCAGCTGGCGCTTGCGGACTCGCTCGATTGGTTCGATTCATCGCGGCTCAACGGATTTGTTGATGAGGCGATCGAGATTCTTTCGCAGAGCAAATGGGCCACGGCGGAGGGTCGACTCGAGGCCATCCGCCGCGGCCTCGAGCGTCGCGTAATCGAGGTTGGTGCCGCTGTTGAGGTACTTCGACACGTGCAGCGATAAACCTGCGGCTACTTAAGTGCGCCGGTCACGGTGCCGCCGCCCAGGACGATGTCGCCGCGATAGACTACAACGGCCTGGCCGGGGGCGATGGCTCGTTGCGGCTCGTCAAAAGTTAGCAGCATTTGCCCGTCTTCATCACGCGT
>CABVBR010000074.1 GCA_902496645.1 uncultured Collinsella sp. | reverse complement strand
CACGACCGGCACTTCCCCATCAGCCGCGCGATACGCCCAGCCAATATAGAAAGTGCCAGCCGGATCGTCCTCAGTGCCGCCGCCGGGGCCGGCATAACCCGTTGCGCTCACTGCAATATCGCTCTGGTACAGCTCCAGCGAACCCGCCGCCATCTCGCGCGCGGTCTGATGCGACACCGCGGTATAGCGGTCGAGCGTCTCCTGATCAACACCCAAAACGCGATGCTTGATCTCATCGCAGTAGGTCACCGCACCGCCACGCAGCACCACCGAGGCGCCCGGGATATCGGCAATCGTCGAGGCGATCATACCTGCTGTCAGCGACTCAGCCGTCGAAACCGTCACGCCCCGAGCGCTCGCGCGCTCGACAATATGACGCGCCAGCTCCTCGTTATGTGCGGAAATCTGATCAAAAGAGTCCGTCATACCCACTAGGACCTAGATCGAAAAGACGATCTTGCGGCAGTTCCAGAAGTACTGGGCGCCCGAGATAACGGTCAGGACAACGGCAACGGCGTACAGGAAGCGCGACACCGAGTAGATGCCGAGCGTCAGCGCCAGCGGGCCAAGGTGCAAGCCGGCCATCGCAAAGACGCACAGGTAACCGCAGATGGAGACCATCGTGGTCGCCGTCTTGTACTTTCCGAGCTTATCGGCTGCAACAACAACACCGGCCGCACTCGCAACCATGCGCAGGGCGCTTACCAACAGCTCGCGGAACAAGATGATGAACACGGACCAAACCGTCACGGTGCCAAAGTCCAAGAACAGCAGCAAGGCCGAGAACACGAGCAGCTTGTCGGCGATGGGGTCCAAGAACTTACCGAAATCGGTAATCTCGTTGCGCGAGCGCGCCAGGTAGCCGTCGACCTTATCGGTGCACGACAGGATCACATACAGAATGAAGGCAGCGGCGGCGAGCGGGCCGTCGAAGGTGCTCCAATCTGTACCGGCAACACTCGTGCGAGAAAGCGCCGACACGATCATGAACACCGGGATAAAGACGATGCGAACGCACGTCACGATGTTGGCGGGCGTCCAAACACTCGTCAGTTCCTTATTGCTCTCGTTTGCCACGATGCTCTCCTACTCCACAACATGGCCGATAAGCTCATAGCAGAAGCTATCGGTAAACTCGACCGTCAGAATATCGCCCACGGACGCCTCGCTGGCGTCCAAGTGCACCGCGCCATCGGAATCGGGCGCCTGGAACCAAGCATGGCCGATCAGCTCGGCGCCGTCCTCGGTCTCCTCGATGCCGTCGACAATCACCTGGGCGCGCTCGCCCACATGTGCGGCGGTGGCGGCAAAACCGAGCGACTCGGCCAGGTCCATGGCCTCCTGGGCGCGCTCGAGCTTGACCTCCTCATCGACCTGACCCTCCATCTTGGCGGCCAGGCTGCCCTCCTCCTGCGAGTAGGCAAAGACACTCGTGTAGTCAAAGCCGACGGTGTCCATAAAGTCGATAAGGTCGCGGAACTCGTCGTCGGTCTCGGTCGGGAAGCCGACCATGGCCGTGGAACGGATCACGATGCCGGGGATACGCTCACGCAGATCGCGGAACAGGTCCTCGAGCTCCTGGCGCGAACCAGAACGGCGCATAGCCTTGAGGATGCGCGCGTCGCAGTGCTGCACGGGGATATCGATATAAGGCAGCACCTCGGGCGTATCGCGAATCGTATCGATAAGCTCGTCGGTCATGCCCTCGGGCTGCAGGTAGAGAACACGGACCCAGACGTTCTGCGGACGCACGGCCTCGGCGACGGCGCGCAGCAGCTGCGCCAGATTGCGCGGCGAGCCATCGGTGACGTCTTCGTCGGCAAAGTCGGTGCCCCAAATACCCGTGTCCTGGCCGATCAGCACGATCTCGCGCACACCGCCGGCAACCAGGTCGCGCACCTCGGAGATAATGCTCTCGGCATTGCGCGAATGATAGCGACCGCGAATATAGGGGATCATGCAGAAGCTGCAGAAGCGGTTGCAGCCATCGGAAATCTTGACGTAAGCAACGGTGCCCTCGACAGTGCGCTTGATTTGCGGAATATAGGCAGCGATCTCACGCTCGACACCCAGCACGCCATCGATGACCGCCACGATGCCGTCCTCCTCGTCGGCCTTCACAAAGGCAGCGACCTCGGGCAGCTCATCGGGCAGGTCGTCGCCATAGCGCGACGGCACACAGCCGCACATGACGATGGGACAAGAACGAACGCCGTCCTGAACCTCGTTGGCGAGCTCGAGCGTGGTCTCGATGCTCTCGGACGTTGCGGAGGCGAGGAACGAGCATGTATTGACGATGGCGATATCGGCATCCTGTGGGTCGAATGCCTCCTCGTAGCCCGCGGCGGTCAAAAGAGAACGCATGCGGTCGGTGTCAACCTCGTTCTTAGCGCACCCGAGGGTGATGTAGAGCACGGAGCCCAACGGTGTATCCATGTTGGAGAGCAGTCCTTTCGAATGATATTAGCGGTAGTTGGTGAACTGCAGCGGCTGGCCGTAGTCCTGGTCGCGCAGGAATTGGATCACGGTCTGCAACGCGTCCTTCGAAGCAGAGGAAACACGCAGCTTGTCGGCCTCGATAGTCACCTTGACCTTGAGCTTTTGGTCCTTGATGTCCTTGTTGATCTTCTTGGCGGTCGCCTGGTCGATACCCTCGACGATATGGCCGAGCACGCGCACGGTGCCGCCCGATGCCGCCTGCGGAGCATCCCACGAGACAGCCTTGAGGTCGATGCCGCGCTTGATGAGCTTGGAGCTCAGGACATCGATGATCTGCTTGGAGACAAAGTCGGCCGGGGCGTTGATCGTAAAGAGCTTGTCGCCCTTCGAAAGCTCGATCGTGGCGCCGGAATCCTTCAGGTCATAGCGCTGGGAAATCTCGCGCGTGGTCTGCTGGAAGGCGTTGTCGACCTCTTGCATGTTGACCTCGGACACGACGTCGAAGCTGGAATCTTTAGCCATGATGTTTCCTTTCGCGTACGAGCGGCTTAGTAGCTATCGTACGAATAGTCGGTAGAATCGGTGGGCGTCTGGCCGTCAGTTGCGGTATCGGCGCCATCCGTGGACTGGGCATCGGTGCCGTCGGTGGTGTCGGCACCGTCGGTGGTGTCGGTACCATCAGAACTTTCACCATTCTCGGAACCAGTCGTCTCCTTCTTGGGAACGGTGATCGTCACACGCGCCACGCCCGAGGTCTTGGTATCGTAACGGACCTTTTCGCCGTTCTTGGTAACGGTGACATCGGAAGGCTTGGACGTGGTGATCTCGATCGAGGACTCAGGCGTGTACTCCTGCTCAAAGGGGCCAGTCGCCTGGGCTCCATAGACCGACTTGCCATCGACCTTGACCTCAATCCAGGCGGTCTTTCCCTTGGCAACGGAGACCTTGACCTTCGTTACCTCGTTTTCTTCCTTTTTAGCCGTCGTCTTGGTGGCGTCCGAATCGGTCGACTCATCCGTCACCTCATCGGTGTCTTCGTCCTCGTCGACCGTTTCGGTCTTCTTAGAAGACTTCTTGGGCGCCGTCTTGGTAGCAGTGGGCGTCTCGGGCGTGGTCTCGGGCGTCGAAGATGCGCAGCCGCGCAGAAGTACCACGATGAGCACGATCAGCAGCAACGCCACGGCACCGATACCGGCGTAGACGATACGCGGATCGAGCCCGTTGTTTTGAGGAGCACGGGAACCGCCGCGTCCACGACTGGAACTGCTGCGGCCGCCTCCCTGAGGCATACGGCCACGATTGCTATCGGAACGGCCGCAATAGCCACCCTGGCCCTGAAGGCTGCGCTGACCCGAGCGGGGCGCAAGTTCACCGCGGCCTTGATAGCCACGCTGGCCCGCACGCGGAGCCGAAGAGCGCTGGCCATACGGCTGTGATTGAGAGCGAAGACGCGGCGTCACCTGCGTGGTATCGGCGTCCGCATAGCCGCCGCGAGCACGACCGGCAGAGACACCACGGTAGCCACGATCGGAATAGCCGCCATCTCCGTAGCCGACACGGGGATCGCGCACCACACCGCGGGCAGCGGGAAGCGCACGATCGTCGGGCATAGGCGTGCTGCGGAAACGATCGCGCTGAGAACGGATTTCCTCACTGGACCCCGTCTCGGTAATATAGCCAGCCTGCTGCGGACGCTGACCATAACGCGTCGAACGACCACCCTGAACCATCAGGAAGCGCCCATTATCCACCGAGGAACGCGAATTGACATAGCCGGCGGCGTCCTGAAAACGACCGCCCTGCTGCGACGTCTCGCGCTCGTATGCCATCAGCTCGTCAAAGTAGGCATTGACGACCTCGCGCGGATTGAGGCCCAAAAAGCGAGCATAGCTCGAAATCATGCCCTGCGCATAGCCGCGCGGCGGCATCGAAGCAAAGTTACCGGTCTCGAAAAACTCGATGATCTGCGGCCTGATTTTGATGGTGTTGGCGACCTGCTGAATGGAAAGGCCCATTCGGCGACGCTGCTCGAGCAGCATGTCACCAAAGCGTGCAGCCATCAGAATCCTCCAAACTCACGATCTTCACGTGCCATCTCGGCGTCGACAGATTCCAGCGCGGCAAGCCCCTCCTCGTCCAACAGGACCTCGCGCGGCTTAGAACCGTCGGGCGGGCCGACGACACCCTTTTCTTCCAGCATGTCCATAATACGCCCGGCACGCGCATAGCCAACCTTCAGACGACGTTGCAGGCCAGATGTGGAGCCAAGCTGCGATTCCACCACAATATGGGCGGCTTCCCAAATGAGCGGATCATCGTCTTGCGGCTCGGCGACTCCGGTGCGGACAATGCCGCCGCCACCAGCCATGGACATGGAAGCGGGCGCCACGGCGGACAGAATCTCCTCGTGGTAGTCGGGCTCGCTCTGCGACTTAACGAACTCGACAATCTCGTTGATTTCGTCGTCCGAGACAAAGCAGCCCTGGATACGGCGGGGCTTGCCCCAGTCGACCTTGGAGAACAGCATGTCGCCCAAACCGGTGAGCTTCTCGGCACCCATCTGGTCGATGATGACGCGCGAGTCGATGCCCGTGGCGACGTTAAAGGCGATGCGGTTGGTGATGTTGGCCTTGATAAGGCCCGTCACCACGTTGGAGCTGGGGCGCTGCGTGGCAACGATAAGGTGAATACCGGCGGCACGGCCCAGCTGTGCAATACGAACGATCGAGGCCTCGACATCCTTACCGGCGACCATCATCAGGTCAGAGAGCTCGTCAATGATAATGACCAGGTAGGGCATCTTTTGCGGCGGGTTGTCGTAATGCTCAAACTCGCCAGCAGCCTGCTTTTCGTTGTAGGTCGAGATCTTACGCACGTTGAGACGCTCGAAGACCTTCAGGCGACGCTCCATCTCGGACACAGCCCATTGCAGAGCGCTCGCGGCCTGCTTAGGCTCGGTCACCACGGGCACATAGAGATGCGGCAGACCGTTATAGCCCGCAAGCTCGACGCGCTTGGGGTCGACCATAATCAGGCGAACGTCCTCGGGAAGGGCGCGCATGAGCAAGGTCGTGATGATGGAGTTGATCATCACCGACTTACCAGAACCGGTCGTACCGGCAATCAACAGGTGAGGCATCTTGGCGAGGTCGGCGACAACCGGCGTGCCCTCGGCGTCGCGGCCGATGGCGAGCTCGAGCGGACCGCCCTTCACATAGGGCAGCACGTCGCCCAGATTGACGTTCTGGCGCTTGCGGTTGGGAATCTCGATACCAACGAGAGAGGTGCCGGGGATCGGCGCGAAGATGCGCACCGACTGGGCGGCAAGCGAAAGCGCAATATCGTCCTCGAGGCTCGAGATCTTGCTCACGCGCTCGCCCTCACCGGGCTGCAGTTTAAAGGTCGTCACCGTGGGGCCGGCGATCCAGCCGACCACGCGGGCGCTGCGGCCAAACTCAAGCAAGGTGGATTGCAGTGACTCAGCGGTCTGCTCCAGCTCCTTGTCCGAAGACGCGGCGGAAGCCGACTGCGGGTTGGCATGCAGGATTTCGAGCGGCGGAAGCTTGAGGCCGTCCTCTTCTTCGCCCTCGTTATCTGCGGCGCCGCCGTCCGCTCCCCCATCACGAGCCGCAGCCGATTCGACAGCACTCGTGGCAGGAGCATCGGCAACCTTGGGATGCTTTAAGAAGTCGGGAATCTGAGGTGCGGCCGAAACAGGGTTCACGGCAAACGGCGGCTCGGACTCGTCAACCTTGTCCGGATCGTCCTCCATCGAAAGCTGTCCAGTGACCTGACCGCGCTTGGCGTGGCGACGCGGCAGCAAGGTTGTCTTGGCGGTCTCGAGCGGAGCCTCGTCGTCCTCGTCGTCACCCTCGGTGAGCTCAATCTCGCTATCGGACCAAGACGGGTCGGGCTCGCTTGTGTTGAGCTTGGGCGCAGCCTTGCCCTTCTTGGCATGGCGGCGCGGCAGCAGCGTGGTCTTGGCGCGCTCGGCTTCAACCGACTCGGATACGACGACAAATGGGTCATCGTCCTCGTCGTCATCCAAAACCGGGTCGACATCGCCACCCATGACCGTGGTCACCGCGGCGTCAGTCCCCTTCTGGCGCAGAATGCTCAGGTGCGGACGAGCGACGCCGGGAACAGACAGGGCCTCTTCATCGCCCCACGGGCTCGCATTGACATCGGCACGTCGACGCTCGGCAAAATCGGCAGCGCGATCGCGTGCGGAGCGCAAAACGCCACCCACCGAAAAGCCGATAATGACCAAACCAACGACGACAAGCCCCAGCAAGACAACCATGGCGATAGGTTTACCCAGGGCGTTTTGCAAGGCACTTGCGATAAAGGCGCCAATGTAGCCGCCCGACACGGAAAGGTTCTGCGGCGTAAACATAAGGTCGCACGAATCGCTCGTGCCCGGCACCATCAGCGAAAGAATGGAGACGACGGCGATAAAGACCAAGGCGCCGCCCGCAACAGAGCGCACGTTGAGCGGCGAGTCCTCACCCAAAAAGAGCGTGGCGGCAAACAGCAAGATGACGATCGGCAGCACGTAGGCGCCCAGACCAAAGCCCAGGTGGTAGAAACCGGCAACCGCAGCCGTCACGGGCGCTGTTGCCGGAGAGATCACGGCAATGAAGGACGCGATCGCCAAAACGGCGATGACCACACCGGCGATATCGCGATTGGCCGAAGGCTCGACCAAGGGCTCAAACTCATCGAACTCGGACTCGTGGCCCTTATTGGCACGCAGATGGGAACCGGCACCCTTAGCAGATGCCGGTTGGTTATTGGCCTTATTGCCTTTGGCGTTTTGTGCAGATCCGCGCGCCAAACTAAACCTCCATGACGACCGGGATGATCATCGGACGGGTGCGCGTACGGCTCCAGATAAAGTTAGAGAGCGAATCGCGCACGGCCTTGCGAATGGCATCGGAACCGCTGCTGGTAAAGCTAAACTTACCCTTCTCGATCGTCTTCATAATGGACGCGGAGGCATCCTCGGAGAACTGGTCGTCGATGGCAAACGAGACGCCGCGGCCCGAGAACTCGATGGCCTCGATCTTCTTGTGTTTGAGGGAGACGATGGCAACGGCCGTGACCATACCGTCGTTGGCGAGCTTCTGGCGATCGCGCAGGACGATGGGGTCGGTATCGCCGATACGCAGGCCGTCGACGTAAACGACACCGGACTCGACGGGCGTACCGCGCTTGACGATACCACCGCGCATCTCGAGCGTGTCGCCGTTATCGAGGATAAAGATATGATCGTCCTTGATGCCCATCTTGCGGGCCAGCTGGGCATGGGCGCGCAGATGCACGGCCTCACCGTGAACCGGCATAAAGTACGTGGGCTTGGCCATGGCCATCAGGAGCTTGAGCTCCTCCTGGCTACCGTGACCCGAGACGTGGACGAGAGCGCGGTTCTTATCCCACACGTCGCAGCCGAGCTTGGCCAGGCTGTTAACGACCTGTTGGACGGCCTTCTCGTTGCCAGGAACGGGAGTTGCCGAGAGGATAACGGTATCGCCCTCGTGAATGGAGAGCGTCTTGTGCTCGCCATTGGCCATGCGGGACAGAGCCGACAGCGGCTCGCCCTGCGAACCAGTGCACATGACGACGATCTTGTCGTCAGGCAGGTTATCGATATCGAAGGCATCGATGATATCGGCATCATCGATGTTGAGATAACCGAGCTCGCGCGCCACGCGGGTGTTCGTGAGCATGGAGCGACCGGTCACAACGACCTTACGGCCGCACTTGCGGGCGGCATCGCAGATCTGCTGCAAACGATGGATGTGGCTCGAGAACGATGCGACGAACACGCGACCCGGGGCGTTCTTGATGGCGTGCAGCAGGTTGGGACCAACCTCGGCCTCGGACTTGGTAAAGCCGGGAACCGTGGCATTGGTTGAGTCGGAAAGCAGCAGGTCGATGCCCTGCTTGGCAAAGCGGCTGATAGCGGCGTAGTCGGGCGTGACGCCGTCGATGGGCGTCTGGTCGAGCTTAAAGTCGCCGGTGTGCATAACGGTGCCCTGATTGGTGCGGATGAACACGCCCAGAGCGCCGGGGATGGAGTGCGTCATCGAGAAGAAGTCGAGCGAGATGCCGCCGAGGTTGACATGGCTGCCGCCCTTGACCTCGCGGAACTTAGGCGCGCGGATGCGGAACTCAGAAAGCTTGCCCTCGATAAAGCCAAGCGTCAGCTTGCTCGAGAAGATGGGCACCTTATTGTTGAGGTCCTGCAGCAGATACGGAAGCGAACCGGTGTGGTCCTCGTGGCCGTGAGTGACGATGATGCCGCGGAGCTTTTCCTCGTTCTCCAGAACGTAGGTGTAATCCGGGAGCACCAGGTCGATACCGGGCTGCGAGTCATCGGGGAACATGAGGCCAGCGTCGACGAGCACCATGTCGTCGCCGCACTCGAAGACCGTCATGTTCTTGCCGATGCCATCAAGGCCGCCGAGCGGGATGATCTTCAAAGGAGATGATTTTTTAGCTGCCATAGGTGAGTGTTGTTTCCTTTCTTCGAAACGGGTCTGAAACAACCGACGGGGCGCTTCTGGCAAACCGACCGTCGGGAACGTACAAACATGCATCACGGAGTCGACACATTAACCACAGTATGATACCCATTTGCACAACAACAGACCACCAATGCATCAAAGCCCCATCTGAACCCGTCTATCCCGCCGGTTCCCCGCGAGGGCGGGCACGGATGAAGTTTCCTGCTCTACAGTCCTGCGCAAGACGGAGGCCACATTAAGTGGCCTCCTGTTCGTGCGGAACTCGCGATAAACTTAGCCCGTGCCGGGCCCGCTGAGACCAGACCTGACAAAAAGGGACAGGTTTATTTTGGTCGGTTTTATCTGGGGAAATGTCGCACATGCGATTATCTATAGATCTGAATTCAGATAGCTGAATAGACTGTCTAACAAAATCGCAACCCGCACCAACCAGCCCTTTTGCTATTCCCGGCGG
>CABVBR010000073.1 GCA_902496645.1 uncultured Collinsella sp. | reverse complement strand
GCCCTCAAACTCGGCGTCGAGCCATTCGTCGACAATCATCTTGGCGAGCTCGGAGCCCACGACGCGGGCGCCAAAGGCCAGCACGTTGGTGTTGTTGTGCATACGGGAGAGCTTGGCGCTGAAGGGCTCGGAGCACACGACGGCGCGTACGCCCTCGACCTTATTGGCGGCCAGGCTAATGCCGACGCCGGTACCGCAGATCAGGATACCCAGGTCGACGTCACCGTTGGCCACGGCCTTGCCCACCTTGTAACCGGCGATGGGGTAGTCGAAGCTCTCGGAGGTGTCGGTGCCATAGTTCACGACCTCGCAGCCGCGCTCCTTCAGGTGCTCGGAAATGATGTTCTTGAGCTCGACGGCGGCGTGGTCGTTACCGATACCGATCTTCATGAGTGGTTCCTCTCTGGTCCGTGCGGCGGAATTGCTAAAGGTTTTACCGCGTTCGACTGCATGATAACGCGACTTTTGTGTAAACGCTCGGGCGTTTTTTGGTCAAACGCTTTAGCATGCAACAAGACTAGCTTTTCATGAATGAATGCCGTCAGATTGCGCTTGAACGCCGTCCGTCGGAACCATGGTTGCGGTTTTTGATGCATTGTTATCAAATAAAAGAGCTAACTATTATCGAGAGCCCAGTCCGTTATGTAAGCAGGAGATTCCTATGCCTACCGATTCCATCCGCGATGCCGCTTTTTGCGATGTCTTGAACCGCGAGCTTGTCTGCGCGCTCGGCTGCACCGAGCCCATTGCCGTTGCCTATGCAGCGGCGCTGGCGAGCCAGACGCTCGGTTGCGAACCCGATCATATGGATGTTGCCTGCTCAGGCAATATCATCAAGAACGTTAAGAGCGTGACCGTGCCCAACTCGGGCGGCATGCACGGTATTGAGGCCGCGGCCGTGCTGGGCGCCGTGGGCGGTGACGCCAAGAGCGCGCTCGAGGTGCTCGAGAGCGTTAACGACGAAGACCGTGCTCGCGTGTCCGAGCTCCTCGCCGATGCCGGTTATTGCGATGTGTCGCTTGTCGAGGGTGTGCCCAACCTCTACATCAAGGTGACTGCCACGGCCGGGGGCCATGTTGCGGTCGTCGAGATTACCGACCACCACACCAATGTCACGTGCCATACGCTCGACGGTATTCCGGTATGCGGCAAGTCGGCGGGGGAGTGTGCCGCCTGCGCCGAGCGCGTCGTGGCCGAGCGTGTGGCAGATAGCGCCGACACGCCCATGTCGATCGAGTCCATCATCGACTTTATCGAGGGCGGCGACATCGAGAGCGCCCGCGCTGCCGTTGAGCGTCAGATTGAGCTGAACGGCGCGATCAGTGCCGAGGGCCTGGCGCACGCTTGGGGCGCCGAGGTTGGCCGTACGCTGTTGGGCGCTCGCGCCGATGACGTCGCCTGCCGTGCCCGTGCCCGTGCAGCCGCCGGGTCCGACGCCCGCATGAACGGCTGTGCGCTGCCGGTCGCCATCGTGTGCGGCTCGGGCAATCAGGGCATTACCTGCGCCTTGCCCGTTATGGAGTATGCCGAGTACCTACGCTGCGACCACGAGCGCCTGGTGCGTGCCGTGATGCTGTCCGATCTCATCGCCGTGCATATCAAGAGCTATATTGGTGCGCTCTCGGCGTTTTGTGGCGCTATTTGCGCTGCGTGCGGTGCCGGTGCTGCCATTACCTGGCTGTGCGGTGGCACGCGCGAGCAGATTGGCGCGACGGTTTCGAACACGCTCGGCAACGTGGGCGGCATCGTGTGCGATGGCGCCAAGGCGAGTTGCGCGGCTAAGATTTCCGCTGCCGTTGATGCTGCGATTCTGGGCCACGATATGGCCATGCAGGGCCGCGGCTTCCGCGCCGGCGAGGGCCTCATTCAGGATACCGTCGAGCAGACGATTGCCAGCATGGGCTACGTGGGCCGCGTGGGCATGAAGGATACCGACGTCGAGATCCTCAACATCATGATCGGCAAAACCGTCGTCGACTGCTAAGGGCTCTGAGATACTGCATTTTTCCTGTTGAAGTCGTCGCGCATGTGGCTGTAAAGCACCTGCCTGCATAGTGGGCAGGTGCTTTTTCTTTGCCGGTGAATGGTTGATATTCGGCGGTAAACGGTAGTTGAAATCAAGGAGAATCATAAAGTTTCAACGAGTGTCAGGTGTATTCATCAACTAAAGTACAGGTAAAAGCTGGTTCACTATGCAATAACTATGAAACTACATGAATAAGAATGGAAAAAGATGATTGCGAATGAGAAATAGTTGCAATAGACTGTAGTTGCGGAAGAGGTACCTGTCCAAATGCGCGCAACGGTCGGGGCTTCCCGCTTGAACGTTTCCTTACAGGAAAGGCAGCTCAGCGATGAAATTCGCAACCCGTATCAACTCTTACTACCGAACCGGTGAGAAGAACATCGACCACGTCTTCGATCAATTCCAGCGTGTCGGCCTCACCCATGTGGACCTTAACTACCCCGAGCATGTGGCAGGCATCTCCGCCGAGGAGATGAAGGCCAAGCTCGACGCGCACGATCTCAAGCTCAACGGCACGGCCCTTCGTTTCCGCAGCGACTTCATCAATGGTGACCTGGGCAACCAGGATCCCGCGCTCGCTGGGGAGGCGCTTAAGCTCTGCTATGAGGCCTGCGACTACTGTCGCGCCTGCGGCGGCGATACCGTGACGATCTGGCTCGGTCACGATGGCTTTGACTACAGCTTCCAGATCGACTACACCCGCGTGTTTGACAACCTCGTTAAGGCGTTCCAGGCGGTCTGCGACTATGCACCCGACCTGCATATCTCCATCGAGTACAAGCCCTATGAGGAGCGCAGCTACGCCTATATCGATACGATGGGCCTCACCGGCATGATCCTCAACGCGGTGGACCGCGAGAATTTGGGTGTCACGCTCGATTACTGTCATATGCTCATGAAGCACGAGAACCCCGCGATGGCTACCGATATCTTCGGCCGCGCCGGCAAGCTCTACGGCATTCACCTCAACGATGGTTACGGCGTGATGGACGACGGGCTCATGATTGGCATGGCTACGCCTGTCAAGACGCTCGAAATGCTTTTCTATCTCAAGAAATACGCCTTTGACCACGCCATCTACTTCGATACGTTCCCGATTATCGAGGATGCTGAAGGGGAGTGCGCTCATAACCTCGCTATGATGAAGCTTATGAATGACGCCCTGGAAAGCGTGGGCCATGAAAAAATCCAGTCCGTGATCGACGCAAACGATGCACTCGAAGCGGCCGCGCTCGTGCGCGAGCTCTTCTGTGCGATGGGGAGGTAATCATTTTATGAAACGCGATTGGGAAGCTACTGCCAAGGGCATTCTTGCCGCCGTGGGCGGCCCCGAGAATATCTCGGGCATGACACACTGCGCTACCCGTCTTCGCTTGAACCTGCGCGACGATTCCAGGTGCGACGACGCGGCCGTCAAGGAGGTTGACGGCGTGGTCAACACCGTCAACTCTGCCGGCCAGTACCAGGTGCTGATCGGCACCGAGGTGCCCAAGCTCTACGAGAAGTTCGAGCCGCTCGTCAAGGGTTCGGGCGCCGAGGTCTCCACAAGCGCCTCCTCTGACGAGGGCATCGTCTCTAAGATCTTCTCCGCCATCTCGGGCGTCTTTGCTCCGCTGCTGCCCGCCATGGCCGGCTCCGGTATCCTCCGCGGCCTGCTGATCCTTGCGGTTCAGCTTGGCCTTATCACCGAGGGCACGGGCACCTACACCATCCTCTACACCCTCTCGATGAGCGTGTTCTACTTCCTGCCGGTGCTTCTGGGCTTCTCATCGGGCAAACGCTTTGGTGCGAGCCCGTATCTGTCGGCCCTGATCTGCGCCTGTTTGCTCTATCCCGACTTTATCGGCTTGATGGGCGATGCGGGCAACGGCGCCATGAGCGAGTTCTTTGGCATTCCCGTGGTGCTTATGAGCTACAACTCCACCGTTATCCCGGCCATCATCGCCATCTGGGTTTACTCGTTCCTCTATAAGTTCCTGGATGAGCATGTGCCCGAGACCCTTAAGCTCGTCGTGCTCCCCGCGGTCTCGCTGATCATCATGGTTCCCGCCACCATGCTCGTGATCGGCCCCTTGGGCGTCTATGCCGGCGAGGGCATCGCCTTCGTGGTCAACTGGCTCATCGCCCGCTCCAACGTGCTTGCTGGCATCCTGGTGGGCGGCGGCTGGTCCGTGCTCGTCTCGATGGGTATTCACTGGGCCGTTAACCCCATCATGATTAACAATATTGCCTCCAACGGTTTCGACTACATTTGCCCGGCCACCTTTGCCTGCAACTTTGCCGTTATCGGGTGCGCCCTCGGCGTCTTCCTCAAGGCCCGCGACCAGAAGCTCAAGAGCTTTGCCATGACCGGCGCCGTGACCATCTGCCTCTCTGCCATCATCGAGCCCACGCTCTTTGGCATGCTCGTCAAGAACAAGAAGCTCTTCCTGGCTCAGATCATCGGCGGTGCCTGCGGCGGTGCGTTCCTCGGCCTCTTCAAGGTCGTCACCACTGCCTTTGTCTTTGGCTCCGTCACCACGTTCCCGGCCTTCGTCTCCTCCGACCCGATGAACTTCGCTTTCGCCATGATCGGCATGGCTATTTCGGCTGTTGTTGCCGGCGTGCTCGGCTACATCTTTACTGGTAAGGACGATCAACTCGCCTAATCTCGCTTTGAGACCCTGCGTCATGAGCTCAAGGCCAAGACCGACCTCCATCTGATAAAGGGTCGCTGCTTATATGGCAGCGACCCTTTTTGCTTTTGCTTGGCTTAATTAGGTTAAACTTTGAAAATAGATGAAAAGGAAGGAACGCCGATGATTCCGTATGAGCGCCATGAACTGATTCTTAACAAGCTTAGGGAGGCCGACCTGCTCAAGATCGACGAGCTCGCGGCCTTTATGCCCGACGTGTCGATGTCTACGCTGCGCCGCGACCTCAAGGAGCTCGAGAAGCGGGGGAGCATCGAGTATCTGACCGGCGGTGCGGTCAAGCTGCATTCTGCGGCTCACGAGGCGAGTGTCTTTGAAAAGGGCGCGCAGCGGAGTAGCGAGAAAGACCTGATCGCGCGCCGCGCGGCGGCGGAGGTCGAGGACGGCGAGACAGTCTATGTCGATTCTGGTACCACTGCGACGGCCCTCCTGGGCATACTCGTTGATAAGCCGGTAACCATCTACACCACCAATGGCTATGCATGTCGCTTTACGGGCGAGCTCGCGGCCAAGGTGGTGGTTATTGGCGGCGACTTCAATCCCGTCACCTGCTCACTGACCGGGCCAATGGTGGAGAACACGTTGCGTGAGCTGTATTTTGACCGGGCGTTTATAGGCGTCAACGCGGTGGACGAGGACCGCGGCATCATGACGCCGGGTTATCCCGAGGCCATCAAAAAGCGCATCGTGATGCAGAACGCCCAGACGAGTTACGTGCTCGCCGATAGTTCCAAGTTCCACGTGTTTTCAAATGTAAAGGTGCGCGATTTGGAGGGCTTTACTGTCATCTCCGACAAGCGCGACGCCAAAATCGGTGAGCGCGTCAAAATGATCACGGCCTAAGACACCGCGCCGTCGCATCTTGCCCTCAAGCCGTTGCCCACGTAACGAAGCATGGGACAAACGTACCTGATGTTTGCCCCATTCCGGATTTGGAGACTAGCTTAGTGCATCGGCCACTTGGTGCTCGTAGAAGGCTTCTACTACGGCGTTAAAGTCGCGGGCGAAGCCTTCCATGGTTCCGCGCCAGGTGACTCGGTTGGGCTTGCCCTGGCCTACATAGGCAGTCTGAATGCCGCAGGCGGGGCTAGGGAAGTCGCGTTTGGGATCGTTGCCCACCATAAGGACCTCGTGCGGTTCGAGCCCCATCACCTGAAGCTGCTCTAGATAGTAGGTGGCATCAGGCTTGCAGCGGGTGGCGTTTCCCATGTGCGTGACGAGCTCAAAGGGGGCGTCGGCCAGGTCGCCCCAACCCATGCGGCACTCGATGGCCCCCTGCGGAAAGCTGGGGTTGGTAAAGAGCGCGCAGCGCAGCCCTGCGTCCTGTACGGCCTGAAGCGCGGCGTGTGCGCCCGGCATGGCATGGGCGTTGATGAGTTCGTCATTCTTGTACGGAAGAACTTCGCGGTCGTAGTAGGTAAACGCCTCGTAGATAAGTGGGTCCGAGAGGCAAATGCCGCATCGGCGCTCGACCTCTTCTTGGTAAAACTCAAGATTGGTGCGATTGTCCGTGCTGCTGCGGCGATTGGCGTTGAGGTCGACCAGGATGGTGCCGAGGCGTGCCATCGTGCCACCGCGGCTGCGGCGCCCGATATCCGCGAGCATCGAAGAGACATCCTTAAAATATCGAAGGATGAACGCGTTGAGGTTGATGCTAAGAAGCGTTTCGTCCATATCGAAAACGACTGCTTTGAGCACGCGGGCACCTTTCTCGAAAAATCGATCTAGAATCGTTGGCTCCGGATACTTTACCCCAAAGCCGAATGCCTGGCTGGTTATCGTCAAGTTGCGGAGACGTGTGTTCATAAGATTACGAAAAAGTCTCCACACGAGTAAAAAATCGCAGTTCACGCTTGAAATCGAACTCATTTCCCCGTAACCTATACGAACGTGATTGCATAAGCGTCACATTAGTATCTGTCGGCTCCCGAGTGTTCCTAAACGTTGTGTGCTTGTCGCACCCTTCTGTAGGTCCTAGCAATCGGGGCCCCGTAGTTCGAAAGGGGTCCACCTTTGAGTGAGATTCAGAACTCGTCCATTTTCTCTCTTGACGATGTCAACGAGGAGGAGATGAACAACCTCATCGACGGTACGATTACCGACTTTGATGAGGGCGATCTCGTTAACGGCACTGTCGTTAAGATCGAGCATGACGAGGTGCTCGTTGACATCGGATTCAAGTCCGAGGGCGTTATCCCGGTCCGCGAGCTGTCCATCCGCAAGGACGCTAACCCTGCAGACATCGTTGCACTCGGTGATCCCATCGAGGCTCTGGTTCTCCAGAAGGAGGACAAGGACGGTCGTCTGGTCCTGTCCAAGAAGCGTGCCGAGTACGAGCGTGCTTGGAACCGCATCGAGGAGAAGTTCAACTCCGGCGAGAACGTCGAGGGCGAGGTTATCGAGGTTGTCAAGGGCGGCCTGATCCTCGACATCGGCCTGCGTGGCTTCCTGCCCGCTTCCCTCGTCGACCTCCGTCGCGTCAAGGACCTCACCTCTTACATGGGCACCCGCATCGAGGCCCGCGTCATCGAGATGGACCGCAACCGCAACAACGTCGTCCTCTCCCGTCGCGTCGTGCTCGAGGAGTCCCGTAAGGCCGAGCGCTCCGAGATCCTGTCCAAGCTCAAGTCTGGCATGCGTCTCCAGGGCACCGTTTCCTCCATCGTCGACTTCGGCGCCTTCGTCGACCTCGGCGGTATCGACGGCCTCATCCACATCTCCGAGCTCTCCTGGAACCACGTCAACCATCCTTCCGAGGTTGTCAAGGTCGGCCAGGAGGTCGAGGTCGAGGTTCTCGACGTCGATCTCAACCGCGAGCGCATCTCCCTGGGTCTCAAGCAGACCACCGAGGATCCGTGGCGCGCACTGGTCAAGAAGTACCCCGTCGGCGCTATCGTCGAGGGCACTGTGACCAAGCTTGTCCCGTTTGGCGCTTTCGTCGACCTGGGCGAGGGCATCGAGGGCCTGGTGCACATCTCCGAGATGGCCAACAAGCACGTCGACCAGCCTTCTCAGGTTACCCACGTGGGCGACAAGGTTCAGGTCAAGGTCATGGAGATCGACCTCGACCGTCGTCGTATCTCCCTGTCCATGAAGTCCGCTGCTGAGACTCTGGGCGTCGAGATCGAGGTTACCCCGCTGCCTTCCGAGAAGAAGGACGAGGAGACTGACGCCGAGTAAATCGGTTTGACGATCACTTGTTTTAAGGGGTCCGTCCGCAATGGATGGGTCCCTTTTTGCATTTGCTGCTGAGGCGCGCGATGCTACCCGTGCGCAATGCTGCCCGGGTTGTCTGTTTGCTATTGGGTTGTCGGTGCATGAAAAATGCCGACATCCCGCCTCGGGGAGGAGGCGGGAACGCACCGAGTAGACGGAGGGGTGCGGAGCGCGGTCGCGTCTCGACTGACAACGTTGCCCATCGACGGGATTATTGTAGCGCATGGGCGCTTCTTGGTTTATCGTGTCGAGCGCTTGTGTTGTGCCGTTGCCTGTGGCGGCGGTGTGCTACACTCTTGCACTGCTGAGTGGGCCAGACGGTCGCGCGATGTGCTGCTTGCAGTACGCGTGAGGAAAGTCCGGGCTCCAGAGGGCGGGATGCCGGCTAACGGCCGGGCGGAGTGATCCGACGGAAAGCGCCGCAGAAAAGAAGACTCCCACCTGCGCCGCAAGGCGTAAAGGGAAAAGCTGAAACGGTGGTGTAAGAGACCACCAGCGTCGTGGCAACACGGCGGCTTGGCAAGCCCCATCCGGAGCAAGCGCGAATAGGAACGCTATGGGCCGGCCCGGTCCGCGTTCGGGTAGCGTGCGTGGAGCTGCACGGTAACGTGCAGACAAGATAAATGACCGTTCACGACAGAACCCGGCTTATAAGCCCACTCAGCAACTATGTTGACGCTGCGACGGCGTCAGCTGGCCGATTTGGCGCTCATTCGTCGGTCGCCGCCATAAGGCGTGCTCCCTCCTCTTTCGGGCCAAATCGACTCAGCTGACGCCGTCTCGCTGTCTTTGCCTGATCATCGGCAGCCTCATTTTTGTTACGATCCTGTCTTACAAGGCACTTTGCTCGCGCTGACAGGTTCTCGCTTTCGTTGACGGAATCATCGGCGTTGCCGTTCTATTTACTGGGGTTATCGGTACGGGCTTTGCCGTATTATTGAGGCTGTTTGTTGCTTTGCTTGTGTTTGAGGGGCTTTGTTGAACAGCTATTTTACTCTGCAATCGAATATTGAGGTTTCGGGCGAGTTTGTGGACCGCAAGAGTCGGTTTATTGCCCAGCTGGTCCATATTGAGTCCGAGGATGAGGCGAATGCCTTTATCGAGATGGTTCGCAAGCGTCATTACGACGCTCGGCACAATGTTCCCGCGTGGATTTTGGTCGATGGACGCGAGCGCCAGAGCGATGATGGCGAGCCGAGCCGCACGAGCGGAATGCCGACGCTCGAGGTGCTGCGCGGTGCGGGACTTAAAAACGTATGCTGTGTTGTGACACGCTATTTTGGTGGTACGTTGTTGGGGCCCGGTGGCTTGGTACGCGCCTATACCGCGGCGACGCAGGCGGCGGTGGCCGCGGCTCAGGAGGCCGGGCAGATCGTCGAGATGACGAGTGTCGTGCCTGTTGACGTGTATGTGGCCTATCCGCAGTATGAGCAGGTGCTTCGCTTGGCCCAGGATTCCGGTGCCAAGGTTTCGGATACCGAGTACGCGGATGCCGTGACACTTCATTTGGTGTTTAAGGCGGGGGAGCAGGAACCGTTTTGCTCTAAGATACGCG
>CABVBR010000072.1 GCA_902496645.1 uncultured Collinsella sp. | reverse complement strand
CCGCAGGCTCGGCTTCCGGTTGCCCTGAGTCCGCTGCCTCGGCTTCTGCGGACGCGCCGTCCTCGCGTTCCTCGTCAATCAAAAGCGCCTCGCGCGTTTGTGCGGCGGCGCTCCGAATATGCCCCAGCTGACTCAGATCGATATCGATCTTGACGGGCTGGTGTGCGGCGTCCCACGAAAGCCATGCCACAATCTCGTCATCGATAATCTTGGCCAGATATTTGGGGACCTTTTCTTCCTTAAGGGGATGGGCGGGGTCCAGCGCCAGGCGCAGGCGTTGGTCGCAGGCGCGCATCATTTCACCGAGCTTGCTGCTCTTTTGCCTGTTACCGTGAATCCGCATGCATTCCCAAAAACCGTTTTGGCAACGGTAGATATGGATGGGGTCCAGACGGTATTCGCAGTCCTCGTGGCGCTCGGGCGCAAAGAATACGGCCGAGGCAAACATGGTGTAGGGCATGGCCGTCTCCTCCCCAAATAAACTTGCCACGATGCCGGTCTTTCGGTGCGTGTCATAGTAGCGCGCCATGCGGACATACACGGCGCACGCCACGTGGCGCAGATCGCGGTGGTGGCTGCGGTCGAGCCGCGAGTTACTTAGGTTGTACGTGGAGAGGGCGTTGATGGCGGCCATGAGTCGCTCCTCGCGCACCTCATCGGGCGGAAGGGGGAGCGTGGGCTCGGAGGTTTTGCGACGCTTGGGTGCCGGGTCAGATGGCGTCGGTGCTGGTACAAGGTCTCGTGCCGCGCGCCGCAGCTCGATAAGGGCGTTATCGAATATGACGGTTTTAGAGTCGCGAAGCAGCTTGGGGTCGAGCCCGTGGAACACGGCGTAATCTTGCAGCCACACGCGCGCAAACCGGTCGATGCCGGGCTCGAAGGCGCGATAGACATCCCAAAAAGCCTTGATCTTGTTAAAACCATCGAGTGGATTATCTACGCCAATGCCGCAGATCAGCTCATAGAGATACAGAAAGGCAAAGGACGTAGACGTTTCCTCGACGGTTCCGCGGCGCACTTGGGCACGCCAGGTAAAGTAGCCGCGCAGCTGCCGGTCGCTCATGGCGTTGTAGGTGGGAAAGTACGACTTAAAGGTGCCGTTGTAGGGACAGTCGTCCTCAAAGTCGGCCATCAGCAGGCCCTGGCGGTAAAAAAGCTCGGCTTCCGAAAGCCAGCGGCCCGCACCGCCCTTGGGGTCATCCTGCCAGCGCGATATCTCGCGCATTTTACGGTACTGGTCGGGGAGGAAATTCTGCATCTGTCGGCCGGTTTTGAGAATCGGCTCGTCTGCGTAGGTTTCGTTTGAGAAGCGGGCGGACTGATGGGTCCGGGCCTCGGCCATAATGCGCTCGATGAGCATCTTGATGTCCTGGTCGGCCACCGCTCCTCCTCTCGAACACAGCTACGGTGACCTCATATCATAGCACAGCATCAAACAGATGTTCGAGATACCGCTGCGTTGATAGATTTAGAACAGGAGGGCGTAGATGACGGCGATGACGACGGAGGGAAGCATATTGGCCGTGCGGAAGGTCTGAGGACGGATGAGGTTGACGCCGACGCAGAAGATGAGCATGGAGCCTACGAGCGAAAGGCTGTTGAGGGCAGCTGTGGTCATGATGGGGGAGAGCGCGCCGGCAAACAACGTGATCGTCCCCTGGAACACGGCGACGGGCAGGGCGGAGAAGATGCAGCCGCGGCCAAGCGAGGCCGTCATGGTGCAGACGATGATGCAGTCCAGTGCGCCCTTGAGGGCAAGCGTTGACCAGTCGCCGAGCAGGCCGTCCTGGATCGATCCCACAATGGCCATGGCGCCGATGCACACGGTGAGTGAAGTCGAGACAAAAGCGTTGGTGAACTCGTTATCGCCCTCACTGCCAGTCTTGCGCTTGAGCCATTCGCCAAGGTTCTCGATGGCGGCCTCCAAGTTGATGGCCTCGCCGATGAGCGAACCGAGCGCAAATGAGACGATGAGCATGGTGGTACCGGTGGTCGCTAGCGCCTTTCCATCGATGATGAGCATCTTTTGCATGGTGCCGCCCAGGCCGATAAACAGGACGCACAGCCCCGATGCTTTCATGAGCGTGTCTTGGATGCGCGGTGTAATGAAGCGGCCGCCCGCTAATCCCAAAAGACCGCCCGCAACTAAAAGCGCAACGTTGATGATTGTTCCCAAGCCCGGCATGAGCCCTCCTGTATTGATGCCAACGTGGCAATCGTAGCAGAACGAAATGCGAGGCACATCGCGACTCATCTAATACGTTATATAAGTGGTATTAGGAATGATGCGCAGCATTTAAGCCTCAGGTGGTTGTCGGGACATAGGGGTAGTAGTCAAAGCGCAGTGTCATAAGCCGCTGTGGGGATTCAATAGCCGCGGCGATGATATTGGCATCGCGGGCACGATCAAACCCTTCGAGTTCGATCTGATACGAGACGTCTTGCATAATGTCCAGACGTCGCCAGGCTAGAAGTGTGTCGCCATCGAATTCCAAGGTCTTGCTTCCGTCTGGGGCAACGGCGTATAGACGCAGTTTAGCGGTGGTTGCAGGGTCGACAACCGTGACCTTTTTAATTTCGTTTCGAGTATTCTTGGCGCCCAACAAGGTGAGCAGTGTTGGGGCCACGACCTCGCCCGATGGCAAAAAGACGACTTCGATGGATTCAGGAAATGCGATGATGGCCGACTTGCGGACGGGCTGATTGGCGGCGGCAACTTCGATGTTCGCGGCGTCGATGACCTCTGTGTGGTCGAGGGCGGCAAGCACGCAGCAGTTACCTTCATCGATCTCCTGAGGATCAGCAAGCCCCAGACTGTCCGCGAGCTCGGGATCGTTTGGACCGGTAGCGGGCTCATTCGGTGCTTCGAAAGAAGCTGGGACGCTGTTTGTCGGCGACGGCGTGTCGCCCGCACCTGCTTCTTTGTCCGTGCTCTCTTCTTGTATGGTTGCGTTGATGGGTTCGTCGTTTGAGGGGAGCGTCTTGGCGTCAAGCGCGGAGGGGACAATCCCGACGGCTCCGGATCCGTTCCACTCCATCTCGAGAAGCGCCGGGTCGGCAAGAATGCGTTGCCTGCCTAGCGTGTGGGTATCGATCGCAATAGGGCCTGCCTCCGTCCCGCGCGTAAGGCTGAGCGATCCGGCCGGCTTCTCGAAATGAATGTCTGTGTCTTCGGTGCTGGCGGCGTAGAACAGCAGGGATGCTTCTCCCGCCGCGATGGCATCGGTGCCCGCCTTGGTCAGCCGCAGCGATGCCGTGAATGAGAGGGTGGGCTGCACATCGTCTGCATTCGCGGCGGCGCAGCCCAGACATATACCGCCTCCTTTCTCGAAAAACGCACCGTCGAAGGCGACCTTCGCTCCGTTCGCCGAGTCATCGACCGAAGCGATATCGATGCGCAACCCCAAATCGCACGGATCGCCATCTGCATCGAGCACAATCGAGCGCCACGTGCAGACGGCGCACCCCGCCTGGGAGCCGTTTGCCTTGTTCGAACGATTGATATCCACGACTATCGAGCCGTCCGTATTACGACGAAGGCATCCCGAGGTTGAGATTGCGGCCTGTGCGAACGAAAAACGCTTGCACGCAATGGCGCTCGACGGATTTGGTGCGGAGCTTAGGGCTGCTGGTAAGGAGTCTGCCATGACGGGAGTCGCCCAAGCGGCGACAGGCGTTCCGGTTGCGAGCGCGCCGCAGAGTGCGACGACGGGCAAAAGGTTCTTCGATGCCATGGGGTCTCCTTAGCTAATTTAGTGCGGCCTGTCCGTGTTTCGTTTCTGGCTGCGTTTGATGTGCAGACCGAGGCCGGCGGTTCCCGCGCCTGCTGTCGTGGCGCCTGCTGCCAAGAGCCATCGTCTGTCGTCTGTCTGTGCCAACGGTTCCTTGCAGTTGCCGCGGTCGAGCTCCGAGAGGTCGACCGTCACCTGCGTGGCGGCCTGCGCCTGTTCTTGCTGGGCAAAGGCCATGGCTGGCCCAAACGCTAGGATACTGACGGCGGTGGCCAGGGCGACGGCCTTATGCCGTGTGCGCACCGGGCTCGACCGTCCAGGTGATCGTTGCAACTTGATCGCCTTCGCCGGTTACGCGGAAGATGTCGCGCGTGACGCGGGCGACGTTTCCGCTTGTCTTGAGCTTAATTTTGTCCGTGCCGCCGGCAATGCCCTGGTAGCCCATGTCGAAGGCTGCATTCTTGGAAAGATCGAGGCCCGTCTCCTGCATTGCGGCGCTGGCGTTCTGGAGTGCGCCGTCGGGGCCGACCTTAAAGTCGATGGAGTTCTGTGCGGTTCCGGCTTTGGCGTCGGCAGCAATGGTCCAGGTGTTCATGGCGTCGATCTTCATGTTGGTGACATGGATGCCGTAGGCCGAATGATTGTCGATGGTGGTCGCGTCTTCTGAGGGGCCCTGAAGCGTGCCGTCGGCCTTGGCGACGAAGGGAATAACCGTCGGAACTTTGAACTCTACGTTGTCGATCTCGGTCCTGACCATTACTTTCGTGGTTCCAACGCGCCCGGCTGCCAGAGCTGGCGTCGGGGCGGCGCCCATTGCGAGCGCGAGCGCGAGCCCTGCGCCCACGACGAGCGCTCTGGCTCCGTTCATGTTCCTGGTGATGTCCATGGTCGTTCCTTTCTATTCGCCGCGGGCCGTCCCCGCGATGATTGGACGAATGCTGGTGAATTGCGTGCGGTGCCGCGTCGGCCGAAAAAGCTAGTTCTCGGCTTGCTCAACCCGTACCTTGACACGTGTCGGATTGCCGTGGCTGTCGAGGGTCTTGGCATCGAGTGCCTGGATCTCGATGTATGCCTCGCCTTCTTTGATGTCGCCGGCGGGGCACGTCTCGATTGTCTTGCCGGTCTCGACCACACCGGATTCGTACATGGTCTCGTCGTTTTGGATGACGCGGAATCGCTGGGGAAATTTATTGTCTTGGACGTTTTGCACGTTGACGCGCAGCTTGCCGTCCTCCTGTAGCTGAGCGACCGGCGCGACCGAAATCGTCATCATGTTGTCGCGGACGATGGCATCGAGCTCATCTTGGATTTCTTGTCGCGATTTACCCTCTGCCGTCGTGACTGAGGCGCCCGCTTCGGGCACGGGCTGCGACTGCCAGGCGTATAGCCCTACGGCGATGAGGGCGCAGACGATAGCCAGACAGACAACGACGAGTTTCTTGCGACGCCCCAGTCCTGCGAGGCGGGGCGGCTTCTTCGCACTCATGCGGCGTCCTTGGTGGTGTAGACACGTGCGAACGTGGACGGGTCCGCTCCAAAGAGCATGTGAAGCATCAGGCGGCGCGAGTAGATGAGCTCGTCAAAGTCGTGAGGGAGCTCGATGTCGTGGATACGCGCGATGTGGTGGGCGAGCGCCGAGAACGACTCGGGGTCGCAGATAACATCGGTGGTGACGTGGTAGACCGCCGTATCGGGGAACGCCTCTTCGTCGAAAGGCAGGAGATAGGGATCGTCGTCGACCTCGATGGCGACGCCGTACTGGGGCCAGTAATATGCCATGGGAACCTCCCTGCTTCTGGGGCCAAAACTTCTATCGGTTTTGGCTGTCGACGCCGACCGTATCAGCCGCTACTTGACCAATTTCTGACCAAATGCTTGACGGATTGACATCTCCGCAGGTAAAAGGTGGAAAAAATTACTTCAACTTTTTTCGAGCGACAATCGAGCAGTCGGCGACGGCGGGGCGATATTTGTCAAAAGCATCGTCTGCCGAGGAAATCCAGCCGCTCGCCGAATTGCACGAACGTAAAAATCGCCAATTATGGAGACGGTCTCGAACACGTCGACGAAACGATGCGGTAACATCTCCCTGCAAACACTGTAGTTAGCTAAAGGGGGAGTTCGCGTGTCTGCAACCATCAAACCCTTCACCGACGAGTTCGAAGAGTATGGCCGCGATGAATCTCGCGCATCGGGCGAAGCATCGAGCATCTCGTTTCCGACAACGGAAAACGAGGTCCGTGCCATTTTGGAAAAGCTCCATGCCGAGCGTGTTCCGGTAACGGTTCAGGGCGCCCGAACCGGCCTTGCCGCCGGCGCCGTGCCCCACGGCGGGCATATCCTCAATACTTCCCGTATGAATCGCTATTTGGGCCTTCGCCGCGATGAACAAGGCCAATTTTTGCTGCGCGTGGAGCCGGGCGTTGTGCTCTCGGAGCTGCGCAAGCAGCTGAGCAAGAAGATGCTGCCGACCGCTGGTTGGGACCAGGCATCGCTTAAGGCCTACGATGAGTTTCAAGAGGCCCCCGAGCAGTTCTTTCCCACCGATCCCACCGAGGCGTCTGCCTGTCTGGGCGGCATGGCGGCATGTAACGCCTCCGGTGCCCGCAGCTACGCCTACGGCCCCATGCGCCCACATATCACGGGACTCCACGTCGTGTTGGCTGATGGCGATTTGCTTGAGCTTCAGCGCGGCGAGGCTTTTGCCCAGGGCCGCCACCTGTCGCTCGTGACGGCAGAGGGTCATACATTCGAGCTTGATCTTCCTGACTACACCATGCCCAAGACCAAAAATGCCTCGGGGTATTTTGTTGCGGACGATATGGACGCCATCGATCTTTTTATCGGTGCGTGCGGCACGCTCGGCGTCATTACCGAGCTCGAGATCGCCCTGCAGGCGGCACCTTCGGTCGTATGGGGTGTGAGTTGCTTTTTCGATAGCGAAGACAAGGCCGTGTCCTTTACCGATTCCGTGCGTCCCGTGCTGTCCCATGCCGCCGCTATTGAGTATTTCGATGCTGGCGCCCTGGATATCCTGCGTCGCCAGCGCGAGCAGTCGACAGCGTTTGCCTCGCTGCCGGCGCTCGACGACGAGGCAAAGGTCTGTGTCTACGTGGAGCTCGACTGCGATGACGAGGCGCAGGCGACCGAGGAGCTGTGCCACCTGGGATGGATGCTGGAGCTTGCGGGCGGCCGCGACGATGCGACATGGGTCGCCCGCACCGAAGTCGATCGCGAGTGCCAGCGGTTCTTCCGCCACGCGGTCCCCGAGAGTGTCAATATGCTCATTGACGAGCGTCGCCGCATCGACCCCACCATTACCAAGCTGGGATCGGATATGTCGGTGCCCAATGCACGCCTTGCCGATGTCATGGCCCTCTATCGCCGCACGCTGGCCGAAAGCGGGCTTGAGTCTGCTGCCTGGGGACACATCGGGAACAACCATCTGCATGTGAACATCCTGCCGCGCGATGCGCAAGACTACCGTCGTGGTGGAGAACTCTTTGCCCAGTGGGCTTCCGAGGTCACGGCCATGGGCGGTGCCGTTTCTGCCGAGCACGGCGTCGGCAAGATCAAGGCGGGCTTCTTGGAGACGATGTACGGCCACGAGGCCATGGTCGAGTCGGCGCGGCTCAAGCTCCAGCTCGATCCCGACGGGCAGCTGGGTCGCGGCAACCTGTTTGCGGAGAAGCTCTTGGATGAGCTCGTCCAGAAAGGGGGCGCGTGAAGATGAGTGATTTCCATATGGTGGTGTGCGTCAAGGCGGTGCCCGGAAGCACCGAGGTCAAGATGGACCCCAAGACCAATACTATCGTGCGTGATGGCAAGCAGGCGGTCATTAATCCCTTCGATGCAAGTGCCCTCGAATGTGCGCTAGCGCTGAAGGACGACTTTATCGGCTTTGGCATGGACGTGCGCGTAACGGTGGTGTCGATGGGCATCCCCGCGACCGAGTCGCTGCTGCGCGACTGCATCGCCCGCGGTGCCGACGACGCGCTGCTGCTGACCGACCGAGCCTTTGCGGGCGCCGATACCCTAGCCACCACCTATGCCCTCAAATGCGGCATCGAGGCACTCGATGAGGACTTTGACCTGCTCATCTGCGGCAAGATGGCAGTGGACGGCGATACGGCCCAGATCGGCCCCGAGCTGGCCGGCGCCTTTGGGGTCCCCTGCGTGACCGACGTGAGCTGTGTGCAGAGCGCGGGATTTACGACGTGTGGCTCGCTGGCGCTCGTTCACGGCTGCGATGCCGGCGAGGAGACGGTGTACCTGGAGATGCCGTGTGCGATGACGACCGCCAAGGAGATTGGCCAGCTGCGCATGCCGAGTATTGCCGGTATTCGCGCGGCCGAGGATGCAGACGTGCGTGTGGCCAGCGCTGCCGACGTAAACGCCGATCCCTCGCGTTGCGGCCTTGCCGGATCACCGACGCAGGTCGTGCGCTCGTTTGTGCCCGACCGTGACCAAACGTGCGAGGCCGTTGAGGGAACGGCGTCCGAGCAGGCGGTAAAACTTGCCAAGATTATTGAGGGGATGGCATAGATGAGCGGGCTGATTATCGATAGCGAAGCCTGTATCGGCTGCGGTCGCTGCGTTCGCGCCTGCGCCTCGGGCGGCATTGTGGTGGAGGGTGAGCGCCCCAATCGCTGTGCCCGCGTAACCGACGGCTGTATCCTGTGCGGTGGGTGCGTCGACGCCTGCCCCGTCAACGCCATCTCGATTGAGCGCGACGAGGCCGCCGGCGCGGTAGACCTTGACGCATATCGAGACATTTGGGTCTTCGTGCAAACTGACAAGCACGATGCCGTGGCATCCGTGGCCTTCGAGCTCATGGGCAAGGGGCGCGAGCTTGCCGATGCACGCGGCTGTCGCCTGGTGGCGCTGATCGGCATAGGTTCCGAGGGCTCGCTCGAGGACCTCGAACACCTGGTTTGCGCGGGCGCCGACGAAGTCCTGGCCTGTCGCGACGAGCGCCTGCGTCAGAACGACGCGGAGGTCTACGCTCGCTTGATCTGCGATTTGGTAGCCGAGCGCAAGCCCGAGGCCATCCTGTACGGCGCGACCGCCTTTGGTCGCGAGCTGGCGCCCGGTGTGGCCGTGCGCTTGCAGACGGGTCTTACGGCCGATTGCACGGTGCTTTCTATGGATACGGAGACGGGTCTGCTGCAGCAGACACGCCCGGCGTTTGGCGGCAACCTGATGGCCACCATTATCTGCCCCAACCACCGTCCTCAGATGGCAACGGTGCGCCCCGGCATCTTTAAGGCGCCCGAGTTTGACTATAGCCGCTCCGGCACGATTACCCAGGTAGTGCTTGCGGATGACGTTAAGGCCCGCGTCGAGATCTCGATTCCCGCCGAGGAGTGGGGACAGCAGGCCTCAATTGCCGATGCCGAGCGTCTGGTCGTGGTGGGCCGCGGCATCGGCTCCAAGAAGAATCTGCCCCTGATGCGAAAGCTCGCCGATGCCCTGGGTGCCGAGCTTGGTTGCACGCGTCCCATTGTGGAGGCAGGCTGGTTGGAGTATCGCCACCAAATTGGCCAGACGGGTGTATCGGTCTCGCCCAAGCTCCTCGTGAGCATCGGTGTCTCGGGCGCTATCCAGCATCTCGCCGGCATCGGTGGGGCGGAGTGCATTGTCGCCATCAATGAGGACCCGGATGCCCCCATCTTCGGTGCTGCCCAGTATAAGGTCGTCGGCGATGCCGTTGAGATCGTTGAGGAGCTGCTGGCTCAGCTTGAGCGCTAAGCGCGCGTCAGCCAGTCGCGCATCTCGTCCTTTAGGCGGCTCCAGGTTG
>CABVBR010000071.1 GCA_902496645.1 uncultured Collinsella sp. | reverse complement strand
AGGACGGCATGACCAGAAGGTCTATGCCGTCCTCTTTTCATGCCAATTTGTTCACTCTGGCGGACGCTCGCTGTCCGTCCTCTACCTGCGGCGTTGTCACGGTCCAAAGTAGTCATTGGGGACGTTCTTAAATGACTAGTCGTTTAAGAACGTCCAACGACTAGTCAGAATGAGAGTGGATAATCTCCCGGTTTTGGCCTGAATGTTGGCTCAAAGCGGGAGATTATCCACTCTCAATTTCTATGTGTCCGCAAATCCACGCTCGTTTTATCTGCCTACATTTGTAGGAACAGTTCGTGGAGGCGGGTGTCTTCATCGAGTTCGGGGTGGAAGGTTACGCCGAACTGGTTGCCCTGGCGGGCGGCGACGATTCGCCCGTCGACTTTCGCTAAGGCCTTGGCGTCTCCGTGGACCTCGACGATGCGGGGCGCGCGGATAAACGTTAACGGCACTTCACCGTCGATGCCGGCTACCTGCCCCTTGGTTCGAAAGCTGCCGAGCTGCCTGCCGTAGGCATTGCGCTCGACAAGTACATCCATGGTTGCCAGGCGCGGCGTCCCCTTATCGTCGTGGGCGGCAAGGTCGTGAGCCAGTAGAATCAGGCCGGCGCAGGTGCCCAGGACGGGCATGCCTTCAGCGATACGGGCACGAAGCTCCTCGAGCATGCCCAACTCATCAAGCAGCTTCCCTTGAACGGTAGACTCGCCGCCGGGAAGTACCAGACGGTCAAAGTCCTGCTTCAAATCAGCCGCCTGCCTCAGCTCAATACAGTGTGCGCCCAGCTCGGACAGCCTCGCCTCGTGCTCGGCAAAAGCACCTTGGACCGCCAGCACGGCGACCGTCTGGTCTGCGTAATCGCTCATGTGCGATCCTTTCTGCTGGACTAGCGCCCGCGCTCCTCCATGATGATCTCAATTTCGTCGGCGTTGATGCCTACCATGGCCTCGCCCAGGTCCTCCGAAAGCTCAGCGATGAGCTTGGCGTCGGTGAAGTTGGCCACGGCCTTGACGATGGCGGCGGCGCGCTTGGCCGGGTCGCCGCTCTTAAAGATGCCCGAGCCCACAAAGACGCCTTCGGCGCCCAGCTGCATCATCAGCGCGGCGTCGGCGGGGGTCGCTACGCCGCCGGCGGCAAAGTTCACGACGGGAAGCTTGCCCGTGGCATGGACCTCGCACACCAGCTCGACCGGAACCTGCAGCTGCTTGGCTGCCTCAAAGAGCTCATCATCGCGCAGGGCAACAACGTCGCGGATCTGCTTTTGGATCTTGCGCATGTGGCGCACGGCCTGGACCACGTCGCCCGTGCCCGGCTCGCCCTTGGTGCGGATCATCGTGGCGCCCTCGGCAACACGGCGCAGCGCCTCGCCCAGGTCGCGGGCACCGCAGACAAACGGGACGTCAAACTGGGTCTTGTCGATGTGGTAGACATCGTCGGCGGGGGAGAGAACCTCGGATTCGTCGATGTAATCGATCTCGATGGCCTGCAGGACCTGCGCCTCGACAATGTGCCCGATGCGGCACTTGGCCATAACGGGGATGGAGACGGCCTCTTGGATGCCCTTGATCATCTTGGGGTCGCTCATGCGCGAGACGCCGCCTGCGGCACGGATATCGGCCGGGATGCGCTCGAGTGCCATGACGGCGCAGGCGCCTGCCTTTTCGGCGATGCATGCCTGCTCGGGCGTGGTGACGTCCATGATGACACCGCCCTTGAGCATCTGCGCGAGTTCGCGGTTGAGTTTGACGCGATCGACCTTGCTGGTCTGTTCTGCCATGGTTGCTCCCTTGGTTGGCATGTGCATTGCTTGACGGAACATCCTATCGGGGAGCTGGGTATGGCGAAATACTCAGTTTTCGAGATAATAACAAGGTCAGACTAATACCAGATTGAATGGCTTAATAAGGTCAGGTGATAGGCTCATGCTTGACTACAATTTGGAAAAACGCGGCGAGGCATCGCTCTATGAGTATGTTTACCAGCAAATTCGAGATGATATCGTTGCTGGACGCATTGCGGCGGGGGAGCATTTGCCGTCTAAGCGCGCCTTTGCCAGTCATCTGGGAATCAGTGTCATTACCGTCGAGAATGCATATAGCCAGTTACTTGCCGAGGGCTATATTTGCTCAAAGCCGCGGCGTGGCTACTACGCTTGTGAGCTTCCGGATGCACCGGTTTTGGCTTTAGCTGCGGAGGGTATCGACCGAGATGCCGTTTCTGTGGGTCCCAGCGCGCATGATGTCAACGGACGGGTCGAGCGATTCGATGCGCTCTCTCCTTCTGCTTTGGAGGCGGCACGGCTTTGGCAAAGCGCGCTGCGGGCGACGCTGGCATCCGAAGACGAACGCGAAATCTTTTCGACCGCGCCGGCACAGGGCACCGCGCGGCTACGACGCGCTATCGCTCACCATCTGCGTGGGACGAGGGGCATGAATGTCGATCCCGACAACATCGTTATCGGTGCGGGCGCCCAGCTGCTCGATACCATGTTGGTTCAGTTGCTTGGCGCGGACAAGGTGTACGCCGTTGAGGACCCGGGCTATTTGCGTCTGACGCGCATCTATCAGGCTATGGGCTGCGAAGTTCGACATATTCCGTTGGATGATGACGGCGTGGACCTGAGCGCTCTGCAGAAAACTGGGGCCGATGTCCTTCACCTGATGCCATCCCATCAGTATCCGACCGGCCTTGTGACGAGCATTGCGCGTCGCTACGCGCTGCTCAGCTGGGCCGCCGAGCGACCAGGCCGGTATCTCATCGAGGATGACTTTGATTGTGAGTTTCGCCTTGCCGGCAAGCCGATTCCCGCGCTCGCATCAATCGATGCCGCTCAGTCGGTTATCTACACCAACACGTTTTCGAAGAGCCTGTCATCGGCGTTGCGTTTGGCGTATATGGTCCTGCCCGATGAGCTGATGGAGCGGTTTAGACGCAACCTTGGTTTTTACGCCTCGTCGGTGAGCTCTGTTGACCAGGTCGCTTTGGCTCGCTTGCTGGAATCGGGTGATTACGAGCGACATGTGAACCGCGTGCGCGTGCGCGCTCGCGAGGCGCGCGATGGTCTGGCGGCGCTTGTGCGGAAGGCGTTTCCGGCGGGGGAGGTCTCGATCGAACATGCAGACGCGGGCCTTTACTGCACCGTGGTTGCGGAGCGCGGAGCGGGTGGAAGCTCTTTTGTGCGGGCCCTCACGCGCTCGAGTATCCCTTTTGTCGATATCAGTGACTGTTATTGGTGCGCCGATGGCGCATCTGCCCCTGAAAACTCAAGTCAAATTCTTGTCCAGTATGACGATCTGAGTCCAAAAGTGCTAAATATCTTGGAATTGCAGCTCATGGGGGCACTCTGCAATCTAAGTGAGTAGACTTTTGGCACTTTGGCGACCAGGCAGTTTTGTAACAAGCTATCTACCTGCGGTTTTGAAAAAGCAGGATGACCGGCCTGCTCGGGATGTTTAAAAAAGTCTACTCACTTGCCGCGCAAAGCTTCCGCACGAGAAAAAAATGGGTTTTCAACAGGGCTTCGTCCAGTTCTTGGCAAGCTTTTGGCCAGTTGGGGAGGGCTGTTGAAAACTTGGCGGTCCGTTCGGCGCCATTTTCGGTGCGTTCGCCCCAATGCGAGACAGGTTGGGTTGAAATTCGTGTTTTCCTGTGCCTATGAAAGATCTACTTTGTGACATATCGGCTTTTAGGTACTGGCGTTTGCCCCCTCAGGTTCGCGCTTTGTGTCCGCCGCTTCCACGGCCGGAAGAAGACCGGCAGCGATATGGCCTCGTCCGTAACCCGACGGCTGCGGTTGTGCTCGGTTTTCCGTTGCATACATTGGTTCGGACGAGAAACAAACGGACTTGTCCTGCCAGCATTAGACAGCGGCTGTTTCTTGGTGAGCTCCCCAGGGAATCCGTGCTGGAAACGGAGCATGGATTTTTGATCACGTCTCCTCTGCTGACGGCATTCATCATGTCGCGGCATCTGACGGATCTTCAGCTTCTTTTGGTATTGGCGGAGATGTGTGGCTTGTTTGCGGTGTGCGCTCTGCCGGTGGCACTTGAGGCGGAGCTTACGCGCGCAATTGATTCGGGCGCGATTTCGACAACGTTCGGTTGGGTGCGCTGTCCGTCCGAGGACGGCACCGCTTCAAATTTATGGCGTCGAGACGCTTTGGTTTTGGGCAGAGACCTTGACCGTTTTTGTTCAGATGTTTGCGGGATGCGTTACGGCAATAGATTTATGGCGGTATCGCAACTTGTTCCATTGGGCGCCGCGTCGCCTTTTGAGGTCGAGGCGTATTTGTTGCTTGCACTGCCGCGAGCCCTGGGAGGCGAAGGGTTTTGCGACATAGAGCTCAATGTCGAAGTGGTGCTAAGCACAAGTGCTCGAGCGATTGTGGGAAAGTCCCGTGTATATATCGACCTACTTCTTTCTTCGTCGGACGGAAAGCGGCAGGTGGCCATTGAATGTCAGGGAAAGGCCTCGCACGGACGCGCAGGGGATGGCTTGCGTGACGCCGACCGCATGACAGCCCTTCAGGCTATGGGCTATGATGTACTTCTCCTGACACACAGACAGATATCCGATGAGGGTAGATTCCGCGCGATCGTTAAGGCCGTATGCAGGATGCTCGATGCTGAATATCGCGATAAAAGCCCAGATGAGCAAAGGGCTGAGACATTACTCCGGTCTGAACTATTCGTTGACTGGACAAAATTGGGAGTAATCGACGGAAAGATGCCCGTTAGACACAAAACAGCTCGATCGTGGACGGCTGCGGTTCTAAGTGAGTAGACTTTTGGCACTTTGGCGACCAGGCCGTTTTGCAACAAGTCATTTACCTGCGGCTTTATAAAGCAATATGGATGGTGTGCTCGGCAAGTTCCAAAAAGTCTACTCACTTAGTTTTTGACGAGCAGCCGATGCCGAAGGCGGTCCTATTTCAGGGAGTATTTCAGGGCGTTAACGAGTCCTCGAGACACAAAAAGGCCCGAACCATGCGGTCCGGGCCTTATCGAGCTAGAGATTGTCTCTCAGGCGGCTGGCTTAGCCGAAGTAGCGCTTGAGCAGGCCGGCGAAAGCCTTGCCGTGGCGGGCCTCGTCGCGAGCCATCTCGTGCACGGTATCGTGGATGGCATCGAGGCCAGCGGCCTTGGCGCGCTTGGCAAGATCGGTCTTGCCGGCGGTGGCGCCGTTCTCGGCCTCAACGCGCATCTCGAGGTTCTTCTTGGTGGAGTCGGTCACGACCTCGCCCAGGAGCTCGGCGAACTTGGCGGCGTGCTCGGCCTCCTCGTGGGCAGCCTTCTCCCAGTACAGGCCAATCTCGGGGTAGCCCTCGCGATGAGCGACGCGAGCCATGGCCAGGTACATACCGACCTCGGAGCACTCGCCCTCAAAGTTGGCGCGAAGGTCGGCAACGATGTCCTCGGAGACGCCTTCCATCTTGGCGACGCCCACGACGTGCTCGGCGGCCCACTCGAGCTGGCCCTCCTCCTGCTTCAGGAAACGAGAACCGGGAACGCCGCACTGGGGGCACTTGAAGTCCTCGGGCAGCTGGTCGCCGTCGAACTCTTCCACATAACCGCAAACGGGGCAAACAAACTTCATGATTCGATCCTTTCGATCGATGGCGATTGTGCGCTCGTCCGGTCCCGTAAGGGCCCTCTCCGGACGTGCGTCTTGACGAGTTCTATTATCCATAAATGCAACCAAATGTGAAGCCTATTAGGAATGATTTTTAATAAAACAATTTTGAGATATGAAGATGTTGATTGATTAACGATTGGCAAGCCGTCTTTGACCGCCGCTGAGTACAATCGGTCGAGCAAATGTTGACCTATCAACAAATAAAGGAGTTTCCTTTATGCATCTAGCCCGTCGTGCCTGGTGCCGAACATATCAGACGGTTTTTCGCATTGCATTGCCGATCCTGCCCTATACCGAGCCGCACATTTTGGAGCATGCCGAGGATGTGCCCGCGGTGCTTCAAAAGCGCTCGATCCAGAAGGTCCTTATCGTGACAGACCCTGGTATTGCACGTTTGGGGCTCACGGCATCGCTCGAGTGTGCGCTTACGGCTCAGGGGATTGGCGTTACGGTCTATGCCGAAACGCGTGCGAACCCCACGGTCTCAAACGTGGAGGAAGCGGCGGCGCTGTATCGAGAGGGCGCCTGCCAGGCCATTATCGGCTTTGGCGGAGGATCAGCCATGGACTGCGCCAAGGGTGTGGGGGCGCGCATTGCGCAGCCAAACAAGCCCATCAACAAGATGCGTGGCCTGTTGCGTGTCCACCGTCTCCTGCCGCTGCTTATTGCGGTTCCCACTACCGCCGGTACGGGAAGCGAGGTCACGCTTGCGGCGGTTATCACCGATGATGAGACGCACTATAAATACCCCATTAACGATTTTGTGCTCATCCCGCGTTTTGCAGTCCACGACCCCGAGTTTACGCGCGGGTTGCCGGCGTCCATTGCGGGGCAGACGGGTATGGATGCCCTGACGCATGCTGTCGAGGCCTTTATCGGCCGTAGCACCACGCCCTACACGCGCAAGATGGCGCGTCAGGCGGTCCAGCTCATCCACGACAATTTGCTCGAGGCCTATGAGCGTGGCCACAACATGCGTGTGCGTCGCAATATGCTTTCGGCGGCGTATAAGGCGGGTGTTGCCTTTACGCGCTCCTATGTTGGATACGTTCATGCCATCGCACACAGCTTGGGCGGGCGTTACGGGATTCCGCACGGCTTGGCCAACGCCATCATCCTGCCGCATATGCTTCGCGCCTATGGCGAAGCTGCTGTTCCCAAGCTCGCCGATCTCGCCCGCATGGCGGGCATTGCGCCGGCTACCGCGCAGGACAGTCTTGCGGCCGAGGCCTTTATCGATTGGGTCGACCGCATGAACGAGGCCCTGGGAATCCCCAAATATGTCTCGGGTATTCGCCGCTCCGATATTCCGCAAATGGCGTCCCATGCCGATGCCGAGGCCAATCCCCTGTACCCCGTTCCTCTTTTAATGGACCGCCTGGAGCTCGAGCATATGTACGAAGTTGTTGCAGGTGGTATGTTTGAGGACGAGAACTAGGAGGGTCCATGAACACCGAGGAAATTGCGCGCATCGTCGGCGAGCAGCGCGCCTACTTTAAGATGCACGCTACGTTTGATGTCGATGCTCGACGTCGTGCGCTCGTGAGTTTACGCGATGCGGTGCGGGCGCACGAGGCCGATATTGCCCATGCGCTCAAGACCGATTTGGGAAAGTCGCATGACGAGGCATATATGTGCGAGATCGGCACGTCGCTTTCCGAGATTCGACATCAGATTGCGCATGTGGCTCGATGGAGTCGTCCGCGCCTGCGTCCGTGTGACCTCGCCAACGCCGTGAGCGTGTGCAAAACGCAAGCCGTGCCCTATGGCGTCACGCTGATCATGGCGCCCTGGAACTACCCGTTTTTGCTGACGCTCGAGCCGCTCGCCGGCGCGCTCGCTGCGGGTAACACCGTGGTCATCAAGCCGAGTGCCTATGCGCCGGCTTCGAGCGCGGTGCTCAGGCAGATTTGCGAGGAAGCATTTGATCCGCGCCTGGTAACGGTCGTCGAAGGCGGGCGTGCCGAGAACGAGGCGCTGCTCGATGAATGCTGGGACAAAATCTTCTTTACCGGTAGCGTTCCGGTCGGCAAGCTCGTCATGGAGCGCGCGAGCAAAAACCTCACGCCCGTGACGCTTGAGCTGGGCGGAAAGAGTCCCTGCATCGTGGATGCGACGGCAAACTTGAAGGTTGCGGCACGGCGTATCGCCTTTGGTAAATGGCTCAACGTGGGGCAGACCTGCGTGGCGCCCGACTACCTGCTGGTCGATGCGCACGTGCACGACGAGCTGCTGGATCTCATCAGGGAGGAGGTCCGTCGCATGTTTGGCGAGCACCCGCTCGACAACGAGGACTACGGTCATATTGTCAACGCCAAGCATTTCGCGCGCGTATGCGGGCTGATTGATCCCGATAAGGTCGTGCTTGGAGGTGCCGCGCGCGAGGCTTCGCTCAGGATCGAGCCGACGATTTTGGACGGCGTGACCCCCGATGATGCCGTGATGCAGGAGGAGATTTTCGGCCCCATCTTGCCGGTTCTGACGTTTGAGAGCCTGGATGAGGCCGAGGCGTTTATCGTGGATCGTCCGACGCCGCTGGCTCTATATATCTTTAGCCAGGATCGCGCGGTGCAGCAGCGCTTTGTGCGCTACGTGCCCTTTGGCGGCGGCTGCGTCAACGACACCATCATGCATTTGGCCACGAGCCATATGGGCTTTGGTGGCATGGGCGCGAGCGGTACGGGACAGTACCATGGCCGCGAGAGTTTCGATACGTTTAGCCACAAGAAGAGCATCGTGAACAAGGTAACCTGGCTGGACGTGCCGTTTCGGTATGCGCCCTACGCAAGCTGGAAGCACAAGTTCGTGCGCATGTTTGTACACTAGAAAAGAGCGCGGGTAATACGAACAAGTGTTCCTATTACCCGCATTTTGCGTTAGACTACTGCTATGGAGCACGGATGGGCCAACTCCCTTTAGAAGGGATTTGGTATGAACGTAAGCGATGTTATTTCGTTATTGGCGTTGTTAATCGCGGCTATCGAACTCGGCCTGTTTATCGGCCGAATGAAATAGCCGCCCCCGCGTAAGCGAAGACGGCCACTTCTCACGATGAAAACGTGTATTGGAGTTGGCAAGACCCGCGGCAACGGGTGCCATCCGTGTTCCTATCTTATCTGCAAGCGCTCTGCCATGCAAGCGTTGCGGCAAGCGATTGAAAGGTGCGAGCGGGTGAAATGTTGTCCGCACGGGCCCGTAAACTTCTCAATAAGGTTAAGCGCCGGTTTATCCGGCCGTTAGAGGAGCTGCCATGTACGAGCCTTCACGTGTTCTTTTGTCGTTTCATATCGCAGGATTTCAGTATGCCGACGGCGCATTGGTCCTGGGCGATCTAAAAGCGGGCGATAAGCTGACGCTGTGTGCCGAGCGCGATAATCCCCATGATCCTGAGGCAGTTGCGGTCTATTACGGCAACACCAAGCTTGGCTATGTTCCGGGAAACGAGGTCGGCCCACTGTCCTTGATGATGTATTACGGCCATGAGGACGTATTTGAGGCCCGCGTGCAACAGGTTGCCCCCGAGCGCAGTCCGTGGCATCAGGTGCGCGTTGGCCTCTATGTGGTGGATGCTCGATAGTCGGCAATGGAGGCGGCTATGTTTGATGACGATGACCTGTTCGATCTGACAGATGATCCGTTTGAGTGGGATATGCTACTCGATGACGATGAGTTGGAGCAGGATCGTAAGAAGCGGCAGGACAAGAAAACCCAGGGCGACGCTTCGAAAAAGCAGGACAAGCGCCGCCGTGGACTGTTCGGCGGGCTCTTTGGCTAACCGCCGCATCGCTGTGTCTGTATACTTAGCAAGAGTTTGACGCGTTGCGAAGTGAGGGCATAGACGATGATGTGGTTTACCGCCGATCTGCACCTGGGCGATACGAATATCCTGCATGATATGGATCGGCCGTTTGATTCGGTCGAGGAGATGAACCGCAAGGTCATCGATGCCATCAATGAGTGCGTGGCTG
>CABVBR010000070.1 GCA_902496645.1 uncultured Collinsella sp. | reverse complement strand
TCGGGGGTGAAGACGTGGACGACGACCGAGCCGTAGTCCATGAGCATCCAGGTCTTCTGCTCGCGGCCCTCGATGGAGAACGGGTGCTCACCACAAGCCTCGGCGACCTTCTCCTCGATCTCGTCGACAATCGAATCGACCTGACGGTTATTGGTACCGGTGGCGAGCACAAAGTAGTCGCACACGTCGGAGAGCTCGGTCAGATCGAGCACCTGCACGTCCTCGCCCTTCTTGTCGTAGGCGGCCTGCGCGGCGGCGCGGGCGACATCCTCGGCGGCGACACCGCTCGCGGACAGCGAGGCGGCAGTGCGGTCGGACGTGGCAACGAAGCTCTTGTGCTCCACACCTTCAAGAATCTGCTCGTCGGTCATGGTCTCGTCGGCCATGGAATACCTCTTTCTAGACAGCCCGAGCTAGCGCAGCTGGGCGTAATGGTTGTAAATCGTAATAGCCGTGGGATAAAGATAGCGCCCGGACTGGATCACATAGACCAGACCCTGTGCAAAACAGGAGAAGAACAACTCGTCAAGCGTCGACTCCCCCACCATCTTGCGCAGCGCGTGGGCATAATCACCATGGCGGTTGGGTTCGATGGCATCGGCAACAAAGACCACCATATCGAGCGGCGTCATGTCGCAGGCGCCCACGGTGTGACGGTCGACAGCCTGAAAGACCGCCGGCGACAGCTCGGGAAAAAGCTGCGGAAGCTCATAGGCGGCAACCGGTCCATGCAAAAGCGGCGTCGCGGCAGACGGAGAGCCGGCAATCTTAATGCCGTAATGCAGAGCGCGCGTGACCAGCTCGTCGTCGGAGAGCACCTTATCCCAGTCATGGATCAGGCCGGCGGCAGCGGCATTAAAGCGGTCGACACCGTATACCTCGGCTAGGTGCAGCGCGGTCTCGGCAACCCCTAGCGAATGCACGTAGCGCTTGCGCTTATCCTTCATACGCACATCGAGCAGCTCTTGAATGCGCTTGAGCAGCGCGCGCTCATCGCCCTCAAACTGATCCTCTACCGACAACGTAGACCCCCATCACTCAAAATCTTCTTGACCCAGATCGGTATACAGCCCGCGCTTGCGAATATAGCCGAGCACGGACTCGCTCGTAAGATAGCGCACGCTCATGCCACGGGCAACTCGCTTACGAATGTTGGTCGAGCTAATCGCCAGCGCCGGAATCTGGATATAGCGCACGTCAAACGGCAGGCCCGACTCTTTGATTCGCGCGCGAGCAGTATCGATATCAAAGCCCGGTCGCGTCGCCGCAATGAACGTGGCAAGCTCGGCGATTCGGTCGGCATCATGCCAGGTAACAATATCGATAATCGCGTCGGCGCCCGTAATAAAGTAGAGCTTTACCTGAGGCGGGTAAAAGTCGCGAAGGGCATGAAGCGTATCGGCCGTATAGGTCACGCCAGGACGGTCGATCTCGAAACGGCTCGCCAAAAAAGCCGGATTCGCAGCGGTGGCGAGGACCGTCATGGCATAACGGTCCTCGGCAGGCGTCACCGGTTTGTCGAGCTTAAAGGCGGGAGAGCCGGCCGGCATAAAGAGCACGGCGTCCAAGTCGAGCGACTCGCGCGCCTGCTCGGCGGTAACCAAGTGCCCGTAATGAATCGGGTCGAAGGTGCCACCCATAATGCCAAGCCGAAACTCCTGCCCATCCTTGATAGGCAACTCAGGCAGACCAATTCCACCGCGCAGAGACATGACTTACTCGCCCTCCGGGGTCTCGACATCGTCCGCGGCTTTTGCCGCATCAACAACCTCGACGCCCTCGTCCGCAGCATCAGCTACGTCAAAGACCTCAACGGCAACGTCCTCGCCTGCGTCCTCAAGCTCCTCCTCGTACTCCGAGAAGTCCTCGGCGCCCTCAAAGTCAAAGGCGCGCTGGCAAATGCGGACCTCGTCGCCCGCACGGCAGCCGGCCTTCTCGAGCGCGTCGTCAACACCCATGCGCGCAAACTTATGCTGCAGGTAGATGACGGCCTCCTCGTTTTCCCAATCGGTCTGGATGACCATACGCTCGATGGCGCGACCGACCACGCGGAAGGCATGGGGCTCTTCCTGAACAATGCGGAAACGCTTCTCACGCTGCAGGCGACGGCGCTCCCACTCATCATCGCGCAGATCGACCGGCTCATCGGAGACAGCCAACTCGGCGCGCAGCTTAGCCACCTGCTCGCCCACGGCAAGCATCAGCGTGTTGAGACCGGCGCCCGTCACAGCAGACACGGCAAAGAACATATGTCCATCGTCGAGCGCCGCGCGCTTAAGGTCGGCAATCTTGTCGGCCGTGCCCGGCGCGTCGCACTTGTTGGCAACGACGATCTGTGGGCGCTCCGAAAGCTCGGCGCCATACTGCTCGAGCTCGCGGTTGATGATGCGATAGTCCTCAACCGGATTGCGATCCTCAAAACCGCCCGTCATGTCGACGACATGCATGATCAGGGCCGTACGCTCAATGTGGCGCAAGAACTGGTGACCCAGGCCACGGCCCTCGCTCGCGCCCTCGATAAGACCGGGGACGTCGGCAACGACGTAAGAATATTCGCCGGCACGCACCATACCCAGGTTGGGCACGAGCGTGGTAAACGGATAGTCGGCGATCTTGGGTCGGGCGGCACTCATGCGCGCGATAAGCGAGGATTTGCCCACCGAGGGGAAGCCCACGAGGGCGGCATCGGCCATGAGCTTCATCTCGAGCTCAATCCAGTGCTCCTCCGCCGGCTCGCCCAGCTGGGCGAACGCGGGCGCGCGGCGCACCGACGTCACAAAGTGCGTATTGCCCAGACCACCGGCGCCACCAGGGGCCACGACAACGCGCTCGCCATCATGCACCAAGTCGGCAATCTCAAACATCGGGGTCTGCGTCTCGGGGTCGAGCTCGCGCACCACGGTACCCATGGGAACCTTAAGAATCAGGTCCTCGCCGCTTTTGCCGTTGCGGCGGGCACCCTGGCCGTGCGTTCCGCGCTCGGCGCGGAAGTGATGCTTAAAGCGGTAATCGATCAGCGAAGACAGCTGAGCATCGGCCTGGATGACGACATTGCCGCCACGACCGCCGTCGCCGCCATCGGGGCCACCCTTGGGGACGAAGGCCTCACGCCTAAACGACATGCATCCGGCACCGCCGTCGCCGCCGCACACGTTAATGCGGCTGATATCGGTGAACTGTGACAACAGAATCGCCTCCTACAAAAAAGAGGGAGACCCTTGAATCCTAAAACTCAAGTGCCTCCCACATATGTGCTCTATGAAGGGTGAATTACGCGTTCGCGAGCGGGCGTACGCTGACCCTGTGCTTGATACCCTTGTGGAACTCAACGGTACCGTCGACCAGCGCGAACAGCGTGTCGTCCTTGCCACGGCCAACGTTCTCACCCGGGTGGATGTGCGTACCGTGCTGACGGACGAGAATCGTGCCCGTGGTTACCGTCTGGCCGGCGAAGCGCTTCGTGCCAAGGCGCTGACCGCGGGAGTCACGGCCATTACGGGAGGAACCGAGTCCTTTTTTGTGTGCCATTGTGTATACCTACTCTTTCGTTACGAGTGTAATCTACTCGGCGACGGGAGCCTCGGCAACAGCCTCGGCCTCTGCCTTGACAGCCTTCTTGGCGCGGGACGTAGCCTGGACCTTCACGATCTTCAGCTTGGTGAGCTGCTGACGGTGACCCTTCAGACGACGATAGCGCTTACGCTTGTGGAACTTGAAGACCAGCTGCTTCTCGCCCTTGAACTGCTCAACGATCTGAGCGGTAACCTTGGCCTTGGCCAGCTTGTCGGGATCGGTGACGATCTTCTTACCATCGTTGAGGAAGATGACCGGCAGGGTGACCTTGTCGCCCTCATTGCCCTCGATCTTCTCGACGGTGATGACATCGTCGGTGGCGACCTTGTACTGCTTGCCGCCCGTGTTAACGATTGCGTACATGTTTACTTGCCCTTCATGCATCAGTTAGTGCAACAGCCGAATATAGTAGCAGGCGATAATACCCCCGTCAACGAGTATGTGGAGCAAATCCACAAGTTCGCACAGGTATGGGGCTGACGAGTCGGCCCTCGTCGTCCTCGCATGCTTGATTCTGACGCTCGACATCGTAGGAGCAGATGGTCACGAGGTCTTGCATACCGGTGGAAACAATAGGTGCATCCACGCCCGGGGTCAAGCCCTGCAACAAAACATCAGCAGCAGAAAGCAAAATTTCCGGACGCATGGAGCCCTCGTTGTCGGCATGGGTGTCGAGCATGAGTACCAAATGGTTCGGGCGCTCCCCCGCCGTGAGCTCATAGCCAACGAGCGTGTGATCCAAATCCAAGCGCTTGCTCTTTTTTCCGCGCGCGTAGTCGATGCCATGGTCCGCGCGCAACGTGTCGATCGCACGACGCACCTCGTCGGCGCTTACGGGCGCCTCGGGATCCAAGTGCAGGTCGATGCGGTACGACAGACGCGTAAGCTGAGCCGTCAGCGCCGGCGTGCGCACGTCGATGTAGGCGGCCTCGATAGGCGACAGATCGGCAGGCGATGCAGCGGCCAGGCGCTCAAAGGCCTCATCGAGAGCGACGAACTCGGTCAAAAACAGGTCATACCACTCGCAGGTCGACGACGTGCCCACGGGCAGCGCCGACGAAAAGCCCACGCGCATATGCGGCGAGAAACCCTGCGTCACGGCATAGGGCAGGCCCGCACGGCGCACGATGCGCTCAATGGTATGGATTAGTTCCAGATGGCCCAGGTACTTAAGGCGACCACGCTTGCCGTAGCGAACGCGCAACCTAAAGAGCGTGGGATTGTCGGTCAAGCGCTCACTCATGCGCGATCACCCATCAATACGTTCTTGGCGTGGAGCGTGGGACAGATTCCGCAGCCGGTGCACGACGTGCGGGTGCAATCGGGCGTCGTGACACCCTCGAGCGAGCGACGGTACTCGCGCTCGAGGAAGCCGCGCGTGCAGCCGGGGCTCACGTGCTCCCACGGCAGGCGCCAGTCCAACTCGTAGGGCAGGTGCACCAGCTCGTTGAGGTCGATGCCGTTTTTGGCAGCGGCCTCCTTCCAGTTGTCGAGCGAGAAGTGCTCCACCCAGGCGTCGAAGCGCGAGCCCGCACGCCAGGCATCGATGATGACCGGCGTCATATCGCGACCGGCACGGGAAAGCGCAGCCTCGATAAGCGAGGTCTCGGCATCGTGGTAATGCACGCGTACGGCGCGGTTGCGCACGCTCGTGATGAGCAGCTTCTGGCGGCGCTTGACGTCATCGTAATCAAGCTGCGGGCACCACTGGAAGGGCGTTGCCGCCTTGGGGATGAACACCGAAACAGAGATAGACACCGAGATAGACCCGCGGCGCGCCTTGGGCACCACGGAGCGGCCAAGCTCCAGCACGTGATCGGCCAGGTTGGCGATAGCCACGATGTCCTCGTCGCGCTCGCCAGGAAGGCCCATCATAAAGTACAGCTTCATGCGGTTCCAGCCGGCCTCGAAGGCCGCCTTGGCCGCGCGGTCCAAGTCCTCCTCGGTCACGTTCTTGTTGATGATGTCGCGCATACGCTGGCTGCCCGCCTCGGGCGCGAACGTCAGGCCGCCCTTCTTTTCGCCGGCGACTGACTCGGCCATATCAACACCAAACGAATCCAGGCGCTGCGACGGAATGGACACGCGAATGCCCGTGTCCTCCAGACGACGGTTGAGCCTACCGAGCACGTCGCGGATACAGGAGTGGTCGGTCGTCGAAAGCGAGGTAAGCGACACCTCGTCATAGCCAGTCTTTTCCAAGCCCTGGATCACCGAGGACACGATCTGGTCGGCCGAACGCTCGCGTACCGGACGGTACGTCATGCCTGCCTGGCAAAAACGGCAGCCGCGGGCGCAGCCACGCAGGATCTCGATAGACAGGCGATCGTGGACGAGCTGCGCATACGGCACGCACGACTGAGAAAGCGGATTGGTGGCACCAAAGTCCTCGACGACGCGCTTGTAGACTACCGGCGGGACGTCCTTGCCCTCGCGCGGCACGGTGTAGCCATGCGGCGAGCAGGGCTCGTCGTAGCGCACCTCATACAGAGATGGCACATAGGTACCGGCGACCGTCGCGAGCTGCTCGACAATCTGCGCGCGCGAGGCGCCCTCGTCGCGCAAGCGGCGATGCAGCTGGCAGATCTCGAGCAGCGACTCCTCACCCTCGCCGATGAGAATGGCATCGAAGAATGCCGCGTACGGCTCGGGGTTATACACCGAGGGCCCACCGGCGACGATGATGGGATCGTCCTCGGTGCGGTCGGCAGCCAACAGCGGAATGCCGGCGAGATCGAGCGCTTCGAGGAAGTTCGTCACAGCCATCTCGTGCGGCACGTGCATGCCGACGATGTCGAACGAGGCCACGGGCGCTGCACCCTCGAGCGACAGCAGCGGAATCCCCGCCTCGCGCATGGCATCGCCCATATCGGGCCACGGCACGTAGCCGCGCTCGCAGGAAATGCCCTCGGCCTGATTAAGGATGTTGTAGAGAATGGCGATGCCCTGGTTGGGCAGACCGACCTCATACACGTCAGGATAGATCATGCAGCAGCGATAGTCGGCATCGGCCTTTGAGAGCGTGCCCCACTCGTGGTCGATATAGCGACTCGGCTTTTCGACCTTGGCGAGCAGCGGCTCAATCAGATGAAAACAGTCTTGGTATGGAACGCGCAAAAGAAACCCCTAAGCAGCGAGATCGGATGCATCCTCGAAAGGACTCATGGGACGGGTGGCACCGGCGACCGTGGTCACCAGGTCGCGAACGCGCGAGAACGTGGCAGCAGCGACCTCGTTGGCGCGACTGTAGTCCACGTCGCGCTCATAGAGCGACACGAGCGCGCGGCCCATGCCATAGGTACCCGCGGCGGCGGTAAGCGCCTTAACGGCAAAGCCGATGTGCGGCGTCTGCTTCACCAATGCGCGGGTGACGGCGCGAATCACCAGACCGCCGGCGAGCACGCCCGCGACCTCGTAGCCGCGCTCGGGCTTAATGCCGCGCCCAAAGATGGCCGCGAGCTCAAAGAGCATGCCCACCTGCGCCAGCGCCATCACGGGATAGTCGGCACCCGGCAAAAACACCAGGGCGCCCGTCGCCATGTTGGTGAGCGCGCACGAGGTAATGATGCGATTTGCCGCCGCGATGCGCATAAAGGCAAAGTTTGCGGCAAAAGCCGTCTCCTTATCCGTACGATCGAGGATCCAGCGGGCAAGCGTCTCGAGCAGATAGGTCTTATCGGTCGCCGCCACCACGCCGAGCATGGGCGTAGATTCCTCAACGAACGGCGCCTCGACGGCGGACTCGGCAAGCACGCACACGGGCGCGCCGGCAATCACGAGCTCCTGCACAGCACTCTCCAGGCGGTCGGATCCACACGAGAGGACCAGCACCACGTCGGTATCGGCCTTGGGAACGATACGGTCCTCCCCCAGGCGATCAACACGCACAATACCCGAAGTCGTCTGCGGCACAAAAGCATCGCGCACCGTCTCGACCAAAAAGCGAGACGCAGTCGAATCAAGGTAAACCGAGACACGCACCGGTGTATCGGAATCCTTCTTAACAGACGCGCCCATCTTAAAAGCGCTGGTCAACTTATCTACGGGAATCTTCATGGCAAACCCCTCCAGCGGTTACGCGGCGCCCGAACGATGCCGCCATATGGATTGTACGATACCCACCGTCAGCAACTGAATCATCATCGACGACGAACCAAAACTAATAAACGGCAGCGGAATACCGGTAATCGGCATCATGCCAATGCACATGCCGATGTTCTCGAAGGTCTGGAACGCCCACATGCCGACGATACCCACGCACGATAGGCGCAAGAACAATGACTCGCACTTAAAGGCAACGCGGATTGTCGAAAAGATCAGCAGAACGTAGAGGCACAGAAGCAAAAAGGAACCGCAGAAGCCGAACGTCTCGGACAGGAAGGCGAAGACGAAGTCGGTGTGGAACTCGGGTAGAAAGCCACCGGCCGACTGCGTCGCGTGGCCCAGCCCCTTACCAAAGAAGCCACCCGAGCCGACGGCAATGAGCGACTGCTGCAGGTTGTAGGCATCATCCGAATCGGCTTTGTCGGGGTCGATGAAGACTGTCAGACGGTTCATCTGATACTGCTTGATTAGCACGTCGTGGCCAAGGAGCGAATCAAAGACCGAGTCGAGCGCCAAGATGAGCGCAATCAAACCAACCAGCAGGGCCAAGGTCGACAGCACCCATTCGCGGCGTGCACCGCTCATGCAGATGACGATGGCGCCCGAGACCAGCACGACCAGGCCCGAGCCAAGGTCGCCCATGGCGACGACGGCCAAAAACGGGATGGACAGCATGCCGCAGAGCTTGACGTAGTCGCGAACGGTATCGATGCGGCCGTTGTATTGCGAGCCAAGCGTGGCCATAAAGAAAATGGTGATGAGCTTGGCAAGCTCAACGGGCTGGAAGGTCAGGCCGATACCGGGAATCTTGATCCAACCCGTCATTCCCAAGCCGCCCGTATAGGACAGGCCCGGAATCTTAGGCGAGAAGATCACGATGAGATCGATGACGAGCAGGGCCGTCGAAAAGTTGGAAATGCCGCGCAGGTCGGTGCGCCAGACGAGTACCGCCAGAACCGCGCCAATACCGATACCCAGCAGGTGTCGCGAGAACGAGGCATCGGCCTTAAACTGCGACGCCGACCAAATGATAATGGCGCCATAGGCAACGAGCGCGACGGTAGCCAGCAGCACACCGATGTGTACCTTCTGGCGGAACGTGCCGCGCGAGGCCGAGAGCTGCTTGTTAACGCGGTCCAGGCTGCTGCGGGAGCCGGTTTTGGTTGAGCGGAACAGGTCCGCCGGCGAAAAGTCCATCGCAACCTCCTATCGAACCGAGGAATCGCCCGTGGCCGTCGACGTGTCGGGCTCGTCATAAATCGCACCGAGGACATCGCGCACGACGTGCAACGCGGTATCGGAGCCGCCACCGCCCTGCTCCAAGATAGTGGCAATCACGTACTTGGGTTCATCGGCCGGCGCGTAGGCGCAAAACCACGCGTAATCGTCCTCGCCGCTCTTCTCGCCCGTGCCGGACTTGCCGTAGACCGTAGGGGTCAGGGAGTTAAAGTGCGCGGCGGTCGAAGTCGACGCGGAGTAAATCACGTCGTGCATGCCGTTGCGAACAAGAGCCAAATCCGAATCGCTGTTGATCTTGGCCTCCAGGCGCTTCTTCTTGCCCTTGCCGTTGTACTTATAGGCATCGCCGTCGCCATCGCGCGACACGGCTGACAAAAACACGTGAGGCACGTACTGTTTGCCGCCGTTGGCAATGCCCATATAGGCGCAGGCCATCTGCAGCGGTGTCACCAAAATGTCGCCCTGGCCGATGGCAATGTTGGTCATATCGCCGGCATTCCACTTGCGGTCCTCGGCAGATGCGTCGGTAAAGTAAGACTCTTTCCACTCGGCATCGGGAATACGGCCCGTGCCCTCACTCGGCAGGTCGATGCCGCAGGTCTTGCCCAGGCCCCAGCGACGAAAGACCTCCTGCAGGCCCTCGGGATGCTGGTCGTTGTAGAAAAACGCCTTGCCCATATCGTAGAACA
>CABVBR010000069.1 GCA_902496645.1 uncultured Collinsella sp. | reverse complement strand
TTTTAGAGAAAACCTTCTCGAGCAGCAGGATGACATAGCCAGCGAGGAAGCCGCCGACGATGCCGCCCAGGAAGCCGAAGCCCACACCGGCGCCACCGGCGTCGATCATGCCGGTATCGGCGTTAACGGGCAGACCCTGGATGGCGATCATGCCGGCAACAAAGCCGGGGACGAGCGCCGGGCGCTTGCCGATGGACTCGGCGATGTAGGCGGAAAGCACCGGAACCATGAGGTTCATGGCGATACCGCCGATAATCTTGAGCATAGCGGCAAAGCTGTTGTAGTCGGCAGCCGTCGAATCGAAGGACGTGATGCCCCACAGGAACGAAACGGCGGTCAGAACACCACCGGCGACAACGAAGACCAACATGTGGCTGACGCCATTCATGAGGTGCTTGTAGATGACGTGGCCGATGGACTCCTTCTCCTCGACCTCGTCCTCGACATCGGCGGCAGCGGCAACCGTATCGTCGCCCTTGGCGGCGAGCGCGCGGTCAATCAGCTTTCCGGCGGCCTCGACGGACAGGGCCTTGGAAACACCAACGGAAACCATGGGCTTGCCGGCGAAACGCTCAGCCTGGACATCCTTGTCGGCTGCGACGACGACGGCCTTGGCACCAGCGATCTCACTCTTGGTGAGCTCGTTCTCGACACCGACCTGGCCATGAGTCTCGACCTTAATGGTCAGACCGCGCTCGGCAGCTGCCTTCTCCAGCGCCTCCTTCGCCATGAAGGTGTGCGCGATACCGGTCGGGCAACCGGTGGCGGCGATGATGTCAAACTTAGCCATGTGTCCCTCCTTCTTGAGTACTGCGCCCGCAGGCGCTCCCCTACACGCGCGTCCTTGCGCGCTTTTCCACAACTGAAAGATACCAACCCAGCGCTTTCGCGGAAAGGAAAATGTCCCAATTCTCCGGTGAAAGGTTCTTTCATAACCGTAAACGGTAGGTGAAAGTTTACCATCAACACTTGAAACGGCAAGGTGTATCTTGTAATTGAAAATGCCCGTATACTATGGCATTGAAAAACGAGTCCAATTTTCATGCCAACCAGGAGCCATCCATGACCGATAGCAGCAAGAGCGCGCTCTCCCTTATTAGCACTCATCAGGGATATAGTGGATCCGAGCAGCGCATTGTCGACTATATATTGGAGCACCAGTCCGAGGCGCCGCGCCTGACGGCCGCACAGCTCTCACGAGCCGCCGCCACGTCCGAGGCGACGGTTTCGCGCTTTTGCCGCAAGCTGGGCTTTGGCAGCTTCCGCAGCTTTCAGTTTTCGCTGGCACGCGACTTGGAGAGTCAGCGCAACGAGGGCCTGACCGACGAGGTCTCGCTCGACAACATGGAGCAGAGCCTTAAAAATATCTTGGCTGCCAAGGTCAGCGAGCTTAACGCGACCATCGACGGGATTGACCACGATACGCTAACGGCCGTTGTACACGCGTTAAAGAATGCGGGCGTTATTGAGTTTGCGGCCGTAGGCAACACCAACGCCGTTGCGCTCGACGCGACGTTTAAGTTTTCGCAGCTGGGCCTTCGCTGCATGGCAAGCACCATCAGCGAGACCTCGATTGGTTTCGCGCTCACGTTGCGCCCCGGCGACGTTATCGTGCTGATCTCGAACTCCGGCAAGTCGCGCCGTCTGAATCGCATGGCAAAAGCGGCTCGCGACTGCGGTGCCACCGTGGTCGTCATCAGCAGTGACAGCAAGTCTCCACTTGCGCGCCTAGCCGACTACACCTTTAATACCGTCAATCACGAGGCGCTGCTGACAACGGGCGACTTCGCGTTCTCCAAGATGAGCGCCACGATGATCATCGAGGTCATCTACAACTTCCTGCTGCCCGAAATCGAGGACGCCCGAGAGCACATCAGCTACTACGAGGAGCTCATTCAACCGGATAAGGTCGTAGAGTAGGTTTTAGCGGGGGACGTTATGTGCCGTTCCCACAAAACTATGCCGGTTTACTACGATGAAATCGGAACATGCAATCACATCGCATTGTTAAAGAAAACCGCAGGCTTTCTACCTGCGGTTTTCTTTTTGCAATTTTAGCCGTGCTCGAGCTATGCCGATTCATCGTAGTAAACCGGCATAGTTTTTTGACGGTCGGGCCAGACGGACAAGTAGCGAGGCAAGAATTACTGATATTTTGCCCCCAACACCACCGGGTCGCTCTAACCTCGAGCATCTTCCAGCATCTGCCTGGCGTGCGCCAGGCTTGCCTCCGATTGATCGCCGCTCAGCATTCGAGCGATCTCTGCGGTACGGGCGTCCCCAGTCACCTCGTCCAGATGCGTCTGAGGAACGTCGCCGGATTCCTTGCTCACCACGTAGTGTTTGTCGGCCATAACGGCGACCTGCGCCAGGTGGGTTACGACGATGACCTGATGCGTGGCGGCAAGATCGGCCAGCACACCAGCAAGAGCACGAGCCGTGGAACCACCGACACCGGCATCGACCTCATCAAACACGAGCGTATCGACACCATCGGCATTACCCAAAACCACCTTGCTCGCCAGCATAACGCGGCTCAGCTCACCGCCCGAGGCGATGCGGCGCAGAGGGCGCGGTGTGAGGCCGGCACCGCTGCGATACAGAAGCTCGTAGCTCGAAGGGCCCGCGGGTGTCCACTCAGCGCGAGGGAGATCGCGGGACTCCCAGACCAGCTCAGCGCCGCCCATCTCGAGGCGTGCCATCTGACGACCCACCTCGTGACAAAAACGCGGGGCTGCCGTATTGCGTGCGCGCTTAAGCGCCTTGGCAGCGGCGAACAGTTCGTGCTCCGCCGCGCCGAGTGCCTCGCGTGCCTTCCTAATCTGCACGTCACCATCGTCCACCAGCGATAACAACTCCCGCGAGCGGTCACGCATGGCAAATACATCGTCCATGGTGGGACCCCACTGCCGCAGAAGTCCCTTAAGGTCGGAATACCGCTCTCGCATGCGAGCGAGCTCGCGAGGATCGAACGCAACACCATCGCGATAAGCACGCAGCTCATTGGCGCAATCCTCGAGTGAGATGCAGGCGTCCGAAAGTGCGTCGGCGATGTCACCCAGTTTGCGATCGACGGTCGCCATGCGCGACAGTTCTGCCACAGCGCCGTTCACGGCATCGAGCGCTCCCCCTTCGGAAGTAAGCGATGCATGGGCGTCGTTGGCCGTCGCCACCAGCACCTCGGCATGCTCGGAGCGCGGCAGCAGCTCCTCGAGCTCCTCATACTCACCCGGCTTGGGGTCGACCTCGGCGATACGCTCCAGAGCGAAGCGCGCCTCCTCGACGCGACTCCCCTGCGCACGCGACGCCTCCTCTACGCGACGGACCTCCTTGGCAGCCGCACGCGACGCCTTAAAGCAGGCACGGTACTTTTCCAGCGCCTCGAGCGCCGCGCGCCCAGCCCAGGCATCGACCATGGCAACATGATGTGACGGATCGAGCAGGCGCTGGTGTTCATGCTGGCCGCACAGATCCATCATCACGCCGACGCGCTCGGAAAGCTCGCGCACGCTGGCAATGCGACCATCAATCTTGACGCGGCTGCGGCCCTCGGCAGAAAGGCTGCGCTGCACGGTGAAGCCCTCCTCGTCGTGCGGTCCGTCGAACAAGCGCGCCTCGACGCTCGCAAGTACCTCGCCCTCGCGCACGGTCGAAGAATCCGCGCGCTCGCCCAAAATGAGCTTAAGCGCCGAGAGCAGCGCAGTCTTGCCGGCGCCGGTCTCGCCGGTCAGGACAGTTAGGCCCGCGCTGGGTACCAGCGTCGCCTCGCGAATGAGCGCGATGTTGGAAACCTGCAGTTCATCGATCATGACGAACTCCGTAGAACACGCGGCTCACCGAGTTATAGAAGCTCTCGGGACCGTAATCCAGCAGCAGCACATCGCCGGGACCGCGGCGCACGGCCACGCTCTCGACCGTGCCGTCACAGGTAATAAACTGTCCGTCGATAGCGATGGCAGGCACACTCGGGCGGTCGTCGGACATAAAGATCTCGACGACATCGCTTGGCGAAGTCAAGAATGCGCGAGCCTGAATGGTGTGCGGCGCGATGGGCACGCAAACCATACCCGTATAATCGGGGCTCACGATGGGGCCGCCGGCGCTCAGCGCATAGCCCGTAGAGCCGGTCGCCGTCGATACGACCACACCATCGCCACGCAAGCGGTCAATATGGTGGCCCGACACGGTGATGTCGAACTCGACCATATCGGACAGGGGCCCACGCGTGAGCGCCATGTCGTTGAGGGCGAACGAACGCACGACATCCTTCGTACCGTCCTCACGCACGGAAACGATGTCTGCGGCGATTGTGGCGCGACGGCTCACGTGGAGCTCACCGGACAGGGCATCGCTCACAACCTGCAAAACGTCGCGTTCCTCGGGACTGGCCGCCGTCAAAAAGCCCAGGTGACCATAGGAAAGACCCAAAATGGGAATCTCACGGTAGTTGAGAATGCGGGCGGCGCGCAGCAGCGTGCCGTCGCCGCCGAGCGTAATGACCAGGTCGGCATCGTCAACATCGGGCGTGCTCTGAATCTTGGAGCGCTGGTCGGCCGCCCATGCGACCTCGTAGCCCTGGCGCGTCAGCCAGAGCTCGAGCATCAGGCCGCTCTCGACCGCCTCTTGCTTGTAGTAATTGGGAACCAGAAAGACCTTCATAGCGTTGCCGCTTTCTCGCTCAAAGCCGATACCTGGGCTTGCAGCTCGTCATTCGAGCGCTCGCCGGGGGCAAACCTCGTGCCGTACAGGAAAAACTCAACGTTGCCCTTGGCGCCATGGATGGGCGACACGCACACATCGACCGGGAACAATCCCTTCGCGGCAAACAGCTCGATGACCGCAACGAGCGTGTCGACACGCACGGCGGGGTCGGTCACGATACCGCCCTCGCCCACCAGAGCAGCCGGAGCCTCAAACTGCGGCTTTACCAGCGTACAAAACGAACCCATAGGCGTCAGGCAAGCCAGCACCGCATCGATGATGTTCGCGATGCTGGTAAACGACACGTCGCACACAGCCAGGTCGATAGCGCCACCGTAGCCAAGCTCGGGCAGCTGCGTCACGTTGGTGCGTTCGTGGAGCGTCACGCGATCGTCTTGGCGCAGCGACCAATCAAACTGGGCACGGCCCACGTCGACCGAAACGACCGTGGCGGCACCGCGCTTGAGCAGGCAATCGGTAAAGCCGCCGGTAGAGCAGCCTACGTCCAGGCAGGCAAGGCCCGTGGGATCGATACAAAACGCATCGAGCGCACCCTCGAGCTTAAGGCCGCCGCGCCCAACGTACGGAATGCGTCCCTTAACATGCAGCGGCAGGCCCGGCATCACCTTAAGCCCCGGAGAGGTCAAACGCTCACCGCCGCTCGAGACCAAGCCGGCCATAAGAGTGCGAAGGGCATCCGCGCGATCGGCGCAGATGCCCTGTGAAATCAGTTCGTCATCGAGACGCACGCGTTTCATGAATGCCATCAACCATTCGTATCCGGGGATGCAGCCTGTCTATCTTGGGACTCGTTTGCCGCATCCTCATCGTATTCCTGCTCGAGCTTGTCGGCCTCACGCGGCGTCAGCTCAAACTTGTCGACCATATCGACCGCACGGGAACCCAGCTCGATCGCCTCGTCAAACAAATCGAGCGAACGCTCCAGGGACGTATCCTTGGAGCGAACGGTGGCGATGATCTGGTCCAGGCGATCCGAGATCTCATCGAAGTTGCGGACGGAACCCTCTGGCATGGCTACTCCTCGACGGAGTCGGCCTCGACGGCCTCAGCAGCGTCAGGATCCTCGGCAAGTACACCGGCGGCAGCCTGAGCGGCAGCGACCTTTGCGGCCGCCTCGGCAGCCTGTGCCTCTTCGCGAGCGCGATCCTCGGCCAGCAGCTCTTGGTACAGGTCCTCGCCCGGCAGCTCCTCGCTGCGAGCGATCTTGCCCAGCACGCCGTTGACAAACGATGCGGACTGGTCGGTACCATAAGCCTTAGCGATTTCGACGGCCTCGTTGATGACGATAGCGTCCGAGACCTCCTCGTCGGTGAGGAAGCGCATCTCGTAGACGGCGATACGCAGCAGGTTGCGGTCGGCGCCGGGCATGCGCATAAGATCCCAGTTCTTGGCGACGGCACGGAGGGCACAGTCGATGCGATCGATATGCTCGTAGGCACCACGGCAAAGCTCCAGCGCATAGGGGTCGAGGGGACCCTTCGAGATCAGGAAATCGCCCTCGAGGACGCGCTCGAGCGGGCTGTCCGTGGCCTCGGCCTGGAACAGCAGCTGCAGCGCCTGACTGCGGGCAAGCGTACGCCCGCGATAAACCTTAAGGCTCAAAGGTTACTCCTTGGGGAAAACGAGGCCGTCGATGCAAACGTCAACGCGCTCGACCTCGACGCCCACCTGGGCATCGATGGCGGCGACCACGGCGGCGCGAACGGCCTCGGCGAGTTTCTTGAACGGATAGCCAAAGAACACCACGACACGCACGGTGAGTGCGAGTTTGTCGCCGATGACCTCGGCCTCGACCGCCGGCTCGGAAGCCGGCGCCTTGGACGAGAGCATCATGGAGACAAGGTTGGTGGCAAGGTCCTTGACGCCAACGGAGGCGATGCCCTCGACATCCGACACGGCGCGCGAGACGATGGCGGTCAGAACATCGGGCGAAATGCCGATGCCGTCAATCTTGATTTCCTGGGGCATGAGTCCTCCTAGAAGAGTTGGTTGCTAGACGCGGGAGACGAACTTGCCGTCGCGGGTGTCAACCTTGATGACCTCGCCCTCGTTGAGGTACATGGGGACCTGGATGACAGCGCCGGTGTCGATCGTGGCCGGCTTGGTGGAACCCTGGACGGTGTCGCCCTTAAAGCCCGGGTCAGTTTGGACGATGGTGGTCTCGATGAACATCGGCGGGGTCACGCCCATGAGCTCATCGTCGGCGAAGAGCAGCTGGCAGATATCGTTCTCGCGCAGCCACTTGGAATTCTCGCCCACCATGTCCTCGGGAACGGGAACCTGCTCATAGGACTCGTTGTCCATGAAGATGTAGTCGGTGCCATCGTTGTAGAGGTACTGGAACTCACGGGTGGTGAGCATGACGCTCTCGAACTTGGTGCCGGCGTTGCAGGTGTTCTCGACGACGCGGCCGCTCTTGATGTCGCGGGTCTTGTAGCGCACAAACGCGCCGCCCTTACCCGGCTTGACATGCTGGAACTCGACGATGGTGTAGACCTTGTCCTTAATGCGGAGACCGAGGCCGTTCTTGAAGTCGGCGGTAGAAATGGTAGGCATAGCGACCTTTCTTGTTATGGGCAGAACGCACAAGCGTCCAAATTACATACGACCGAAATTATACACTTGCAGACGGCGCCTGCAGCGAGCGCATAAAAAGAGAACGCGGGGCGTCCGAATCGATCCGGACGCCCCGCCCCAAAAATCTATCGAAATGAGTTAGCAATCGATGACGTGCAGGTCGTGCGGCGTCTTGGTGAAGGGCTCGTAGCCGTTCTCGGTGACCACGCCGTAGTCCTCCAGGCGCACGCCGCCCACACCGGGCAGGTACACACCAGGCTCCATGGTGATAACCGAGCCGACCTCGATGATATTCTTGCTTCGGTTGAAGTTGGGCAGCTCGTGAATGTCAATGCCCACGCCGTGGCCCAGACCATGGTTGTAGTAATCACCATAGCCGGCATCGCCAATGATCTTCTTGGAAAGCTTGAAAATGTCGTTGCCCTCGACGCCCGGATGGATGGCAGCGACGCACTCCTCGTGCGTACGGCGCACGAGCGCGTACAGGTCGAGCTGCTCCTGCGTGGGCTCGCCCATCACGACGGTGCGCGTCATGTCGGAACGATAATCGCAGTAGCCCGCGCCGTAATCCATGAGGACGAAGTCGCCCTTCTCGATCACGCGATCGCTCGGAACGGCATGCGGGTTGGCGGTATTGGGGCCGCTCGCCACGATGGAGCCGAAGGCCAGGCTGTCGGCGCCGTTGGCGAACATAAAGTTCTCGAGCTCGTTGCGAACCTGCTTCTCGGTCATGCCGGGCTTAATAAAGCCGAGCATGTGCTGGAAGGCGGCGTCGGTAATCGACTGCGCATGGCGCATGAGCTCGATCTCCTCGGCGTCCTTGATGGCGCGCATCTTGCGAATGTCGTCATGCATCAGCGGCAGCATGCAGGCGACGGAACGATCCTCCAAGCCACGCTGGATACCCTGGTAGAAGTTGATCTGCATGTCGTCCTCGACAGCGCAGACGCGGCACTTGTTGGCCGCGATCTTGCCGGCGACCCAACCGGGGATGGTGCCCTCGTCCATGTCGTAGACCCAGGGGCTGCCGGCGGGCGTGTTCTCCTCAAAGCTGTTGAGGTAGCGCGAGTCGGTATGGAACAGGCACTGGTCAGCCGTAATAAACGCCGCGTGCGGGAACTCGAAGGTGTAATCGAAGACGCCCTTCACGCCCGTGAGCCAACGAAGGTTGGCCTCGTCGCGCACCACGATAGCGTCGTAGCCGCGCTCAGCCATCAGGGTACGGACACGCTCGATACGACCGGCAGGACCGGCAGCAAACTCAGACATGCAGATTCCTTTCTTATTGTCCTCATAAAAGCGGGACGGGTCTCGATCGGAAGATGGAATCGTATGCGATCCGCAACCGATTGAAAACCCGCCCCTCAACATGATACGAAAGACGATGGATGTCAATAAATCTTAGAGAAGTTCTTTGCGAGAAGCCAAGTAGGCGTGAGCATGGCGCTCAAGAACCTCGTCCTCAACGCTCGTTAGACGAATGGCGCCGAGTGCCGCGGGCAGCGGCAACATGCTACGGTTCGAGCGAACAAACTGCTGCCTGCGGAACTCCTCGATATATGCGGCAGGCTCCAGATCGAAGGCAAGCTCCTCGATACCAAAGTCCTCCAGGCAGTCATCGACCTCAAAGACGTAATCGATATCAAAGTCGCAGGCATCATGTGCTAGGCGCGCCTCAAAGCGCATGCCCTCGGACAACAGCTGGTAGGCAGGGACCTGCGAAGCGGCATAGCCCAAGCAAGCGCGCAGGGTACGCTCCCCCGTCTTGCCAAAATCGAGCGCATGGCGGGCGCTCGGGTTCGTGGCCATCAGTACGTCCTTACGGGCAGTCTGAGACCACTGAACGGCATTGACGAGCGCGACCTCCTCGCCCGCGAGAATCTCGGGAATGGTCTCGGTAAACTGATTCCAGCGGGACTTGCTGCTCGAAAGCATGGTGCCAACAAGTACCGCATAGCCGAGCTTGAGGTCCTCGGGGTCCGCCTCGCGTACAAGGTCGAGGTCACACACGACCAAGCCCGGCTCGGGACGGAACGCGATAGCGGGAAGCGCATGCGCCGACGAGGCGACAAGCGGCTTCATGGTCGTCGCGACCGTGAGCATGGCGTCGAACGTCATCGGCAGCAAGGCGCACTCGGTGCGACCGCACCACTGATTGGCACACCAGCAAACGACCGAGCAGGTCGCCGCGTCACCGACGGCGACAACAAGGTCATCACAGGTAATACCGTTAGCAGACAGGGCGCCAAAGACGGTATCGGCATCGGCCAGCGTAGCACCAGCAGGTGAAACCTCGAGGACGAGCAGCGACACGGCAAAACCGGCGTCAACCAGTGCATGCTCGACAGCCTCGCCAAATCGCTCGGATGTGGCGTCGCTCCAAACCACCATCGCGCGCTTGGGCTTCCCCACCGCCGAGGCAAACATGCGCGGCAGCTCCTCGAACGCGCCCAATCCGACGCGGACATCGACGCTGCGGTTTTGGAAATTGATAAGTTGACGGCGAATCATAGCAGTCCACGCTCCAAAAGCATCTCGGCACAAAGGTAGGAAACGTCCTCGAAGGACTTGTTGCGAATATCAAGGGTAAGGTCGGCGGCCTGGCAATACAGCGGACGGCGATGCTCAAACAGGCGCGCAGCATGCTCGGGCGAACGGAAATCGGGGCGCGTGTCGGACCGACGAATCTGTCGAATCGAATCCTCAAAGTCGCCCTCGAGG
>CABVBR010000068.1 GCA_902496645.1 uncultured Collinsella sp. | reverse complement strand
GTTTCTGCGGCAGCTCGCGGTCGATGGCGAACTTATCGTTGTTCTCGCACAGATTGCCCGTAATGTCGTACGTGTTCGTGACCGGTGCTGCGGTCTTGTCAGGGCCACCCGGCTGTCCCATCACCGTAATGTGGTGGTAGGCACCATACATAGCGGGACGAATGAGGTCGACGGCGCTTGCGTCCACGCCGATATAGTCCTTGTAGATCTGCTTTTCGTGGATGGCCTTGGTGACCAGGCATCCGTAGGGTCCCATCATAAAGCGACCCATCTCGGTGCAGATCGCCACATCGCCCATGCCGGCGGGGACCAGAATCTCGTCGTAGGCTGCGTGTACGCCCTCGCCGATGGCGTGGATATCGTTAGCCTGTTGCTCGGGCAGGTAGGGGATGCCCACACCGCCGGACAGATTGATAAAGGCGACATGTGCGCCGGTCTCGCGCTCCAGGCGCACGGCAAGCTCAAAGAGGATGCGTGCGAGCTTGGGATAGTAGTCGTTAGTGACGGTATTACTGGCAAGGAAGGCATGGATGCCAAAATTCTCGGCGCCCTTGGCCTTGAGCATGCGGAAGGCCTCAAAGAGCTGCTCGGTGGTCATGCCGTACTTGGAGTCGCCGGGGTTGTCCATAATGCCGTTAGAGAGCTGGAACAGGCCGCCCGGATTAAAGCGGCAGCTGACCGTCTTGGGGATGGGGCCCGCGACGCGCTCAAAGAACTCGATATGGCTTATGTCGTCAAAGTTGACGATGGCGCCCAGGTTATTTGCAAGGGCAAAGTCCGCCGCCGGCGTGTCGTTGGACGAGAACATGATGTCGTGTCCCGTGATGCCCAGCGAGCGGGCAATCATGAGCTCGGTATAGCTCGAGCAATCGCAGCCGCAGCCGTATTCGTTGAGAATGGAGATGAGCGCCGGGTTGGGATTGGCCTTGACGGCAAAGTACTCCTTAAATCCCGGGTTCCATGCAAAGGCGTCGCGCACTTCTTGCATGTTACGGCGGATGCCCGCCTCGTCGTATAGATGAAACGGCGTGGGGAACTGCTCGACGATATGCTCGAGCGTCTCCTTGTCCACAAACGGCTGCTTTGCCGCATATGCCTCGTTGGGGGTCAATGCCATGTCCCGTAAACCTCGCTATCCAGACGGCGCCATCTGCGCATCGAATCCGCATAACGTGGACCCAATGTCCGGATAGCGCTCCCGCATTGCTGCAGACAGTCCTGCGGGTGTTTCCCGCAGGCCCACCAGGCTGTTCGTGCCCGAAATGCCCAGTTCGGCGGGTTTCGCCTCCCCGCAGGGTCAAAGTCTGCCGACTCGCCCGCGGCTCTTCGTGCCCGCGCCTCTATCAAGTGGTAACGACCCTACCACGTTGCACTTTACCAAACAAGAGTATTCGTATATAACGTTTAAAAAATGCAGGGATATGCTAGAAACAAGGGTGCCACAATCCTGCGTCACAATATTGTGTGAATGGATATGCCCCCCATGAAAGGATCCTTTATGACCGAGCTCCAAGAACTTCGTCGCTATCGGCGCGACTTGCACCGCATTCCGGAGCTCGATTTCGATCTTCCTCAAACCATAGCCTATATCGAGGGCGTGCTCGCCTCGCTTACCTGTGAAGTAACCCATCCATGCCCCAGCTGCGTCTGCGCTTTCTTCGATGCCGGCACGGGCGCAGCGCATGCTACGGCGATTCGCGCCGACATGGACGCCCTACCCATTGCGGAGGCGACAGGAGCGGATTTTGCCTCGACGCATCCCGGTAAGATGCATGCGTGCGGTCACGACGGTCACATGGCCATGGCGCTCGCGGCGGCGACTTTTGTCGACCGTACGATTCGCGAGCAACCGGGCGTCATCAAGCGCAACGTGCTCTTTGTGTTCCAGCCGGCCGAGGAAACGACCGGTGGCGCCAAGACGGTGTGTGAGAGCGGCGTATTCGAGCGCTATGGCGTCGACCGCATTTTTGGCTTCCACGTATGGCCCGATTTGCCCGCCGGCACGTTGGCAAGCTGTTCCGGTCCGCTGCTGGCGCGCTCAAGCGAGACGCACATTCATATCCATGGCGCGAGCATCCATATCGCCAAGACCTACGGCGTTCCAGTCGAGGAGTCGCACGATGCGGCACTGGCGGCTGCCAAGTTCTTGGTTGCCGAGCGCGAGCTCATGGACGAGTTGGGTGCCGACGAGCCCTGCATTGGTAAGTTCGGCCTGCTTCAGGCCGGCACCGTCTGCAATGCGGTGGCAGGGGAGGCCCATGTGGCTGGCAGTCTGCGCGTGTTTACGGACGGTATGTTCGACCGTGCGCGCGAGGGCGTGCGCCGCGTGCTGGACGAGGCCTGCGCCGCAACGGGCTGCACGTACGATCTCGATTTTGCCGAGGGCTATCCGCCAGTCGATAACGACCCCGAGCTGTTCGCCCACATTGCGCCTGCCTTGTCCGAGCTGCAACTTGTGGACGAGCCGCTGCTGATCGCCGAGGATTTTGCGTTCTATCAGCGCCATCTGCCGGGCGTGTTCTTCTTGCTGGGCACGGGTGTGCCTGCCGGCCAAGATAATCCGAGCGATTCGGATGGCTGTCCCGCCTATGCCACGAGCGCCCTTCACACTGATACCATGCTCTTTGACGAGGAAATCCTGCTCAAAGGCCTCGATGTCTACAAACGATTGCTTGTGATGGAGTGACGATGGGGCGACGCCGACAATCTGCCGTATATAGTCCGGGTGGATGCGGGTGTGGCTTGCTACTGCTTCCGGTTATTGCTGTGAGCGTTGGCGTGATGTTTGCGCTTGCCGGGTTGGCAGCAGCGGCACTCGTGTTGCTGATTGTGGCCATTGGCGTGACGATTTGGCTCTGCCGCAATCGCGAGCAACGCCGTGCCGACGGTAAAACCAATGCCGGCTGGGTCGTCTTCCTGGTCATTGCGTACCCACTGAGTGTCGGCTACCTGGTGTTCTTTGTCCTGCTGATGATTAGTGCCTTTACCGGGGAATCCGTCACGGTGGGTTGATGCACTGCCAACAGACGGTTGCGCAAAGTGCGCTTGCTCGGCGTTTGGATAACTGCATTGGCCGTTTACCGCAACCTTAGCTCTCAGCTAATGAATTCAAGTTCAATCCTTCCTACGATGTGCCGTGTGCCGGCGCGGTAGCCGGATCGTAGGAAGGATGCATGATGAATAAGCTCGAAAACGAAGTGCTGCTGAGCCGTCGCGCTGCACTTGGCGCATTCGCCACTGTTGCCTTGGGGACTGCCAGTCTTCTTGCCGGTTGTGGTAGCGATAAAGCGACCGTCACCGAGGACGCCGACGATGGTGACAAGAAGGAAGAGACGAAGAAGGAAGAGCAGCCTACGACTGACCTGGCTGTTGGCACGACGGTGACCACGGCTGCCCGCCTTTCTGTCGTCGTCGATTCCGTCCAACCCGGCCTCACAAATTTTGACGGTTCTACCATGACGGGCATTCACGTCACGTACGTCAACAACGGCGATGAGGGCGCAGATTACAATATCTACGACTGGAAGGGCGAGGACGCCAACGGTGCTCAGCAGAACCAGGGTTATTACAGCGAGGGCTCCGATGAACTGCAGTCTGGTACCCTTGCCGCCGGCGGTTCCGTGGCGGGCAATATCTACTTTGATGGTGACATCAAGAAGGCTCTCTATTTTGCCAACGTGTTTGATAAGTCTGCCGCTGCAAGCTGGGTGCTGGCCTAACATGTCGCTACCGTTGCGCCGTATGGGAGGTGAGGTCGTATGCCCGATAAAAAGCTGACGGACGAGTTACTCAATGAACTCCTCGACGCGCCAAACATCGATGGCTATATCAAAGAGCACGACTTTGCCGCCCCGTCGCTTTCGGACTATCTTAAGCAGCTGCTGCAGGAAAAGGGCCTAGAGCGCTCGCGCGTGGTGCGCATGGCCGACCTCAATGAGACTTTTGGTTATCAGATTTTTACCGGTGCGCGGCATCCGAGCCGCAACAAGGTGCTGCAGATTGCCTTTGCAATGGCGTTGACGCTCAAGGAGACCAACCGCGCCCTGACGGCTGCCGGAGTGAGCGTCCTCAACTGCAAGGACCGTCGCGATGCAATCATTATCTTTTGCATCGATCGTGGCTGTAGCCTCCAAAAGGTCAATGAAGAGTTGTACCGCTTTGGCGAGGAAACGGTGAGTTAGCGGCCGATGGCTGAGTTGGCTGTTACCAAAACAACTATGCGAACGAACGGGGCGCGGACACCATGGGGTGTCCGCGCCCTGCGCTATGATGGACGCCATGGATACTCAGAGCCCAACATATTTCGATGACGAGCTGACTGCTTCACTTGTCGAGCATTTGGCGTCGCTCGACCGCGATGACAGCTATCGTGTGGAGCGCGTGCTCAAACTTTCGGATGTCGAGACGACCGAACTCGTCTATTTTGAGGGCTCTGGCGGCGGGTCTCTCGGTCCCTTTGTCCGCAAGCGCATCGATGCTTCGGCGCAGATTGGCGGAGCATATGAGCGCCTGTTTGCGGCCCAGCGCGCCGGTCGTCGTTTTGAGCATTTGCCCCGAATCGTCGATTGCCGCCGTGTGGGCGACGAGCTTGACGTGGTGATGGAGTATGTCGAAGGCGAAACGCTCGAGGCGCTCGTGGGACGCTTGGGTGCGACGCCCGATTATGCCCGCGAGCTGTATCCCGTTCTGTGTGAAGCGGTGGGCGAGCTGCATGCTGGTTTTGCAGCTGCGGGGGAGCCAGGGGTACCGGTAATCCACCGCGACCTTAAACCCTCGAACATCATCGTATCGGGCGTGAGATACGCGACCGATGCCGGCATGACCTTTTCCTCGCTGGTGATTATTGACCTGGGAATCGCGCGCGTTTGGCGCGATGGCGCCGACGCCGACACCGTCAAGTTTGGCACGCGTTCCTATGCGCCGCCCGAGCAGTTTGGGTTTGGGCAGACGAGCGTCCGCAGCGATATTTACGCGCTTGGCGCACTGCTGTTCTTTTGCCTGACGGGAACTGACCCCAAACCGGGGCGGGACATAAGTGAGCAATGCGAGGCGCATGGCATTCCCGTCCCGCTGTCGGATGTGATTTGCATGGCGATGGCGCTCGATCCGGCTAAGCGCTTTGTGAGTGCAAAGGCATTGGGCAATGCTGCGCGCACGGCGTATGAGCTATGTCTCCCTGCGTCGTCGCCTGTGACCTTTTCTACTGCCAGTGTGCCCCGGGTCGCGGTGTCACAGGTGCAGCGGGTGCAGCAGCCGGCTGCCCTCACGCTTCCGTCTTCTGCAAACCGGCGTTCGATCGTCTCTCCCGTGACGTCCAAATGTGCGCGTCTGCTCTCGCGTATCCCCGAGCCCGTGGGGCGTATATGGAACGGATGCGTCTATACGACAACATTGTTGCTGCTGATGGGCAGCCATTTTGCGGTATTTACGCCGACGGGCGAAAACCGAAACTATCCAACGTGGTTTTTGGCACTTGAGTATTTCTTTATGGTCGATGGCCTGGTGCTGCTCATTACATTCGGAATGCTCGACCGGCGTAGGCTTCGACGTCGTTTTCCCGTTCTCGATCGGTATCGGGGGAGTGCTTTTGTCGAACTATGGTTCAAGGCACTCGGGTTTATGTTTGCCGTCATGTGCGTCGTCGTTGTTATCGGCAACGCGACCGGTGTCGTCTCTTAGATAATCGAAAAGGGCCCCGTCTGGGGCCCTTTGCAGTTGCACTTAAATGCGGTTCATTTGATTGGCGACCTTGTTGTACCAGTCCTGCCACGTGGGCGGGCAGTACTTCTTGGCGGCTGCCGGGGTAAGCGTGGAGCCATAGTTGGCGCCCAGGTAGGCAACGTGGGCGGAGACACTCTCGCTCCAGCTGCCAAAGCTACGCCAACCGCCGCCGCGGGCACTCCAGCCCCAGGCGTTATAGGAGCCGGCGCAATAGAGGCCCTTGCTGCTCTCGATGCAGGCGATGGCGGGGGACCAACGGGGATCGACGCCGGTATTCCAGGCGGCAACGGCAAAGTTGTAGCCCTGGCCTGCCATAGGGGAGCCGGCAAGGTAGTTGTCGATGCGGCTCGTCCACTCGTTAATGAACGAGTCGTAATCGGAATTGCCGCTGTTGGGGCTGTTCGGCGTGGTGTCGATGGTGGTGTTGGAGTTGGTGGCCTGACTGTTGGAGTTATTGCCACTCACGCCGGTACCCGAGAGCTTCTCGGCGGCAGCGGCCTTGTCGGCCTCGAGCTTTGCCAGCTCGGCGGCATTTTCCTGCTCGGCCTTTGCCTGCGCCTCGCTGCGGAGCTGCTGTGCCTGGGCCAGCGCGTCCTCGGCATTCTTTTGCTCGCCCTCGAGCTGAGACTTGGCCTGATCGAGCTCGGTTTTGTTCTGCTCGAGCTCGGTCTGCATCTTGTTAAGCTCTTCGATCTCGTCGACGCTCGAGCTCGTAATCTGGTTGGTGTATTTGCAGGTGGTGATAAAGTCGCCCAAGCTCTGCGTGTTCACCAGGAAGCTCACGATGGGGCTGGTGCCCTTCTGGTACTTATACAGATCGCGCATGGCGGAGCTTGCCTTGGCCTGCTGCTCGGGTAGCTCGGCCTCAATCTTATCGATGTTCGCCTCATTGGAGTCGATCTGCTTCTGCAGATCCTCGAGCTTGGTTCGGGCGTCGTTGTAGGCGCTCGTAGCGTCCTCGATTTTTTTCTGGGCGGCGGAAAGCTGATCCTGCGTTGCCTGCGAGGCGGCATAGGCCGCGACGGGGGAGAGCATCGGCGTGGCCGTCAGCGCGACGGCGAGCGCGGCGCTCGTGATGATACGAGCCGGCTTCGACGCGACGAGCGCTGCGGTGCGATGGTTCGAATGCTGCATCCAGTCCCTCTGCAATCAATCGTAGGTTATTGGTCGAGGTGTATTCTACTACTGCTTTCGACCTCAACTTGAACCTTAAAGGTTCTAAAGGGTCAAGTTGAACTTGAGGCTTTGGCCTTGACCTGCGGGAATGGTGAATTGTTGAGAAACCATAGAGTTGAACTTTAACGTTACGGCACCCTGTTTGTGAGGGTTTTTGGCTGTAAATGTTGCCCTCACGTGGGGTTTTGCAACTACAGGGTTCCTTCGCGACGAGCCCGCTCCACCTCTTTGAGTGCCTCGGCGGGAGTGAAGGAACAGGTGCCGTCGCCGAGCCTGACCACCTGGACGTCGTCACCGATATGGACTTCTCCGCCCTGCAGCACGACGCCAAAAATGCCCTCGTGGGGGAAGATGCAGTCGCCGGCGAGATAGTAGATGGCACAGCGTGTGTGGCAGACCTTGCCGATCTGACTGATTTCGACGAGTACTTCGCTGCCAATCTTGAGCTGCGTTCCCAAGGGGAACGAGAGCAGGTTGATGCCCTGGGTGGTGAAGTTCTCACCAAAGTCGCCCTCGTGCACATCGAGCCCGCGCGCCTGCGCCGTCTGGATAGACTCTGCAGCTAAAAAGGAAACCTGGCGGTGCCAATGTCCGGCGTGCGCATCGGAGGCGAGGCCAAACTGCTCGATGACGGTGTCGTGCCCGTCGGCGACGGGTGACTTACGCGTGCCTTTGTGCTCCGACGTGTTGATTGAGACGATGCGGGCAGGCCCGTTGTAAGCATCGTTTGCGGTGCGTAGGGGAGCTGCCGTCTGGGCACGATCCGCAAGTTCGCGCTTTGCGGCGTCAATGATGGGGTTGTTGATTGGATGAGCCTGGGGCACGGTGCACCTTTCGACGGGGCGGGCAACATGTTGAATCCTACAACAACGGTGGGTTCATTGCCCGTTGTCGTACGCCGGTGATTGCCGCCTTCGTGCTGGATTATTACGCCGATTGCCATAGATACGGTGGAGCTTTGGGCGCCGGCGGCTCGGCACGCTAGAATAAATCAGTTGCACAAAGACCGCCCGTCGTGTGGGCAGTTCTAGATAGGAAGTTTCCATGGCATTGCAGTTTACAGAGCGCGAGTTTATCCCCGTGCTGCTCGGCGGCGACATCAACGCGTATTCGGTGGCGCGCGCTTTCTACGAGGAGTATCAGGTTAAGAGCCTGGTCTTTGGCAAGTACCAGACCGGCCCCGCGTATCGCAGCCAGATTATCGATTACACGCCTAACGTGGATATCGACACCATGCCGGTCATGATTGAGACCGTTAACGGCGTCGCACAGGCCAATCCTGATAAGAAGATTATTCTCATGGGCTGCGGCGACAACTATGTCGCGCTTGCCGCGCAGGCTCAGGACGCCGGCCAGCTTGCCTCCAACGTCATCGCGCCCTATGCACCCTACAGTATGCTCGAGCAGTGCCAGAAGAAGGAGATCTTCTACGAGCTGTGCGAGAAGCACGGTGTGCCGTATCCGCACACGTTTACCTTTACCATGGCGATGCTCAACGCTCAGGGTGAGGCTTCCGCCGAGGTGCTCGACCAGATCGACTTCCCCTTCCCGATGATTCTGAAGCCCTCTGACGGCATCATGTGGTGGGAGCACGAGTTCGAGGGTCAGAAGAAGGCCTACGAGATTGCCGATCGCGCCGAGCTGGAACAAGTCATTCGCGATGTGTACGCCAGTGGCTACACCGATGACCTCATCTTGCAGGATCGCGTGCCCGGCAACGACGAGTACATGCGCGTGCTCACCAGTTATTCCGACCGCAACGGCAAGGTTCGCATGATGTGCCTGGGCCACGTGCTGCTCGAGGAGCATCAGCCCCATGGTGTCGGCAACCACGCCTGCATCATCACTGAGCCCAACGACGAGCTCATGGGTGGCGTGCGCAAGCTGCTTGAGGACCTTAAGTTTACGGGCTTCTCCAACTTCGACGTCAAGTACGACCAGCGCGATGGTTCGTTTAAGTTCTTCGACTTCAACACGCGTCAGGGCCGCAGTAATTACTATGTCACCAATAGTGGCTTTAACGTTGCTAAATACGTGGTGGATGAGTACGTCTATAACCGCCCGTTTGAGCCGGAGTTTGTGACGGCGCAGGACGAGGCGCTGTGGATGGTCGTTCCTATGGGCGTCGTTGACAAGTATGTCAAGGACCCCGAGCTGCGTGCGAAGGCGCATTGTCTGGCCAAAGAGGGCAAGGCTGCCGATCCTTCGTTTATGAAGGGTGATTTTGTCTTTAACCGTTGGTTGCGCATGTGGCACACCAAGCTGCGTCACTTTAAGCTGTTCAAGACGTATTACAAGTAGATGAGCGCGGCGCCCGCCCGGTTTGCATCGGACGGGCGCGGGTATGATACGCGCAATTGCGTGGGCGTCACCAAGGAGGCGGCGATGGAAAAGCTGGGAGTTATCGGCGGCATGGGCGCCGAGGCCACGTCGTATTACTACGACCAGGTCGTGCGTCATACGGCTGCTACCTGTGATCAGGAGCATATCGACATGGTGGTGCTTTCCAAGTCGACCATGCCCGACCGTACGCTGGCCATCAAGACCGGTGAGCATGCCGAGCTGCTTTCGACCATGAAAGAGTGCGCTCAGGCGCTCGAGTCGCTGGGCTGCGCGCACATAGCGATTCCCTGCAACACGTCACACTACTTCTACGACCAGATCCAGTCGTTTACGAAGGTGCCGATTATCCACATGCCGCGCGAGTCGGTGCGCTATGCTCTGGCCGGCGCGGTGATGGGGGAGTGCGAGTTCGATCCAAACCTGAGCATGCCGGCCGAGCCGGTGCGCAAGATCGGCATCATGGGCACCGACGGTACCGTGGGCGCAGACGTCTATGGGCGCGAATGTGAGACCGCGGGCGTTGAGGTCGTCTATCCCAGCGAAAAGCGTCAGGCCGACGTGATGTCGCTCATCTACGACGATGTGAAGGCTGGACGCGAGCCCGATATGGATAAGTTCGACCGCGTGATGTGGGAGTTCGCCCGTGGCGGCTGCGACCGCGTCATCCTGGCCTGCACGGAGCTTTCGGTGTTGCAGAAGTATCGCGAGATGCCCGAGATCACCCTCGATGCGATGGATGTCCTGGTACGCGAGTCCATCATTCGCAGCGGCGTCCCCTACCGCCTGTAGCCCTCGACCTGCCAAAAAGGGACGGGTTTATTTTGGTAGGTTTTATCTGGGAAAACAGTAAAGG
>CABVBR010000067.1 GCA_902496645.1 uncultured Collinsella sp. | reverse complement strand
CGCCGGCACCGCGGCGGGCGACGCCGCCGGCACCTGGAGCTGGGACGGCGCCGACGATATGAAGCTCAACGGCTATAACGGCGGCGCGATCGAGGCAGCGGGCAAGCTCAACGTGAGCTACGAGGGCAACAACACCGTCACTAACGACAACGGCCGCGGCATCAAGGTTAAGGATGGCTCGAACGAGAACGCCGAGCTTAATATTCAGGGCGACGCGTCCAGCACGCTCAACGTGACATCTTCTCGTGACGCCATCACTTCCGTCGGCAACATCAACATCGACGGCGCTGGCACTGTCAACGCCACGAGCACCGAGCACGATGCCATCGATGCCGGGGGCGATGTCACCATCAAGGGCTCGGGAAACGTTAACGCCACGGGCGATTCGGATGGCATCAGGGCCGACGGCAACATCACGATCGACAACAGCGGAACCGTCACCGCCAAGGCCACCGAGGATCAGGGTATCGATGCTAACGAGAACCTCATCATAAAGGGCGGCGGCAAGGTAGAGGCAAGCTCTATCAAAGACAATGCGATTTGGGCCGACGGCAACATCGAGATCTCGGGTGGCAGCCAGGTCAAGGCAAGCTCCGAGGAAGACGCCGCCATCGACGGTAAAAACAGCCTCACGGTCACGAACGCTTCCCTCAACGCAAGTGGCGTTGGGTATGGCATCTATGTCTACAAGGGCATCACGCTCGATGGCGCGACCGTGACGGTCCGCGCAAGCTCAGATGGCGGGGAAGCCAGCGCACTCTTCACCGATGAGGACGACATCGTCATCAAGAACGGCTCGACTGTGGATGCGCTCGCAGAAGGCAGGTTCTCGGTTGCAATCTCCACCAGTAATTTCTACTCCGACGAAGCGGGTGGCCATATCTACATCAGCGACTCCGTTGTCAAGGCCATAGCCCGCTATGCCGAGACCGGCGGCGACGGCCCCGACCACTACAGTGGAGACCAAAACGACGAAATCATCCCTGAGTCCGAGGGCCTGAACATCGGCATCTTCGCGCAGACCGAGAAGGGCATCACGCCCGCGACCATCTCGATCGTCCGCAGCAAGGTCACGGCCGAGGGAGACACGGCGGCTATCTTCGCCCTTGCCATGAGCGCGGACGGCAAGGCGATCGGCACCATCGAAATCAAGGACGCCATCATCCAGACGCCTGCAGGCGGCAAAGTCATTGACTATCGCAACAAGGAAGAGCTCAGCGACGGCATCGTCTACGAGGCGGGGCAGACCATCGGCACGGGCGATGCCACGATTGACTCCCCCTATGACGCCGCTGTCGCCAAGAGCACGGTCATCGTGCCTCCCGAGGAGACCAAGCCCGAGGAAAAGCACGGCAAGACCAAGCCCGAGGGTTCCAAGTCCGAGGGCACGAAGACAACCAAGACCGTTGCAGTTGCAGCCAAGGGAGCCAAGACCGTCGGCAAGCTCGCGGCAACCGGCGACACCTCGAACGCAGCCATCGTGGCAGCCGCCCTTGCGGGAACAGCCGCCATCGCCGCAGGCGCCCTGGCGAGTCGCAAACGTTCGTAAACACTTTTTCGCACAGGACGGGTGGATCGCAGCCCTTGCCTTCCCCGTCTACTTCTTCGCAGCGTAAGGGCAAGGCTGCAAAAGCTGAACAATAAAGCGCGGAGTCGCCATGCGGCCCCGCGCTTTTCTTTTAGCGTCGGTCCCTGCGCCGGCGTGCGGCCTATTTCTCCCCCATTTTGGCCATTTTGCCCTCCAAACGGCACTACCGCCGGCAACATCCAGCAGATACGCTGAACCTAGCCGTATAGGCCCTATGAGAACGGGAGCAACCATGGCAGCCTTGTTCACGACCCCCAAACGCAATGACACTACCGCCGGAACCCATGTTGCCGAACCCGACGTTCGCCGTCGCATAGGACTCGCGCACGGCAGCTGGCGCCGCGTGACGCGCCGCATCGTCGTAGGCGCCGTGTGCGCACTCACGGTGAGCTCGCTGCTCATGCCGAGCGTCTCGCTCGCGGCGGAATGGGTCAAGGTCGGCGAAACCAAATACAACGCCGGCACTGCGGCGGGCGACGAGACCGGCACCTGGTCGTGGGACGGCGCCGACGACTTGAAGCTCAACAACTATAACGGCGGCGAGATCCAGGCCGCAGGCAAGCTCAACGTGAATTACTCGGGAAACAACATCGTCACTGCCGACTGGATCGAAGGCATCAAGGCTTCTCATGGCAAGAATGAGAACGCCGAGCTCAATATCCAAGGCGACGCGGGCAGCACGCTCAGCGTGACATCTACTGAGGACGCTATCCTCTCCACGGGTAATATCAACATCGACGGAGCCGGATCCGTCAACGCCACGAGCGCTGGATTTGATGCCATCGACGCCGAGGGCGATCTCGCTATCAAAGGTTCGGGCAACGTCAACGCCACGGGCGTATCGGATGGCATCAGGGCAAACGGCAATATCACGATTGACGACAGCGGGGCCGTCACCGCCAGGGCTACCAAGGACAAGGGTATCGGAACCGACAAGAACCTCACCATCAAGGGTGGCGGCACAGTCGAGGCAAGCTCAGCCGATGGTGAGGCCATTTGGAGCGGCGGCAACATCAATATCTCGGACGGCAGCCAGGTCAAGGCGAGCTCCGAGAAAGACGCCGCCGTCGAGGCCAAGGGCAGCCTCGCAGCCACAAACGCCTCCCTCAACGCAAACGGTGTTGAATATGGCGTCTATGCCCACAAGGGCATCACACTCGATCATGCAAACGTGACAGTCCGCGCAAGTAAAGGCAGATACGGTGGCGCCATTGCCCTCTTCACCTACCAAGACGATATCGTCGTCAAGAACGGCTCCACCGTGGACGCGTTTGCGGAAGGCGAGGTTTCGGCTGCATTCTCCACCAGAAACGATCGACCCAACGAGGAGGGTGGCCACATCTACATCAGCGACTCCGTTGTCAAGGCCATAGCCCGCTATGTCGAGAACGGCGACGGCCCCATCCCCTACAGCGAAAACCAAGATGGTGAGACGAGCCCCGAGCCCCAAGGCGAGAACATCGGCATCATCGCCCAGACCAGCGAGGGCGTCACACCCGCAGTCATCTCGATCATCCGCAGCAAGGTAACGGCCGAAGGAGATACAGCGGCAATCTTTGCCCGTGCCATGAGCGCTGACGGCAAGACAATCGGCACCATCAAGATTGAGAACGCCGCCATCCAGACGCCCGAAGGCGGCAAGGTCATTGACTATCGCAAGCTCCGTGACGGCATCTACGAGGCAGGCCAAGCCATCGGCACGGGCGACGCTGTGATCGACTCCCCCTATAACGAAGCTGTCGCCAAGAGCATGGTCATCGCACCTCCCGAGGTAGCCAAGCCGGAAGACCCCAAGCCCGACGAGACCAAGCCCGCAGAAAGCAAGCCCGCGGAGTCCAAGCAGAACCCCATGCCTGAGGGCTCAAAGCCGACCAAGGCCGTTGCGGCTTCAATCACGAAAGCCAAGACTACCGGCGTGCTCGCGGCAACCGGCGACACCTCGGGTGCGGCCATCGTGGCAACCGTCCTTGCGGGAACAGCCGCTATCGCCGCAGGCACCATGGCGAGCCGCAAGCGCTCTTAGACGCCTCTGCGCACATGGCAGCTCCCGCGAAGGCCCCGAGTCCCAGCACCGTTTAACAACGCCACCGCCGAGCTCCCCTCCGGCGGTGGCGTTTTCCATATGCGTCCGCAGGGTATGCACGAGATTGTCTTTGGTCTAGCCCAACCTGCATGAGCCGGCGTGCGACAATGGGGGCCGTCGATATCACAACGCCGAGAGAAGCCCGTCATGGAAGCGCATCAAAAGCAGATAACCGTTCATGCACAGCATGCCGAAAGCGCACCAGTCATCTATCTTCCCGTGGTCATGGGCGACGGCACGGAGGTTTATGAACGCTGCCGAGAGCTCAACTGCCCGCCCTTCACGCTTGTCGGCATTGGCAGCCTCAACTGGAATCGCGAGCTGAGCCCCTGGGGATGCGACGGAACCGTGCGCGATGCCGAGCCCTTTGGCGGTCAGGCATCCGGATTTCTCGATGAGCTGTTGAACTGGATAATCCCAGAGGCCGAGTCGTCGCTTCCTCAGCCGCCCACCTGGCGCGGCATTGCCGGCTACTCGTTGGCGGGTCTTTTTGCACTGTGGGCACTTTGGCAAACAGATGTCTTTGAGCGCGCGGCGAGTGCATCGGGGTCGCTGTGGTTCCCCGGCTTTATCGACTACGCGCGCGAGCGCACGATGACAGCTACGCCCGACGCCGTCTATCTGTCACTCGGTAAAAAGGAAACCAAGACGCCCAACCGTATGATGAGGCACGTGCTCGACGACACGCGCGCAATGGAAGAGCTACTCATCGAGCGAGGCATCCCAACAACGCTGGCACTCAACCCCGGCAATCACTTTGCCCAGACCGACCTGCGCATGGCCCACGCCATACACTGGATACTGACGCATTAAAAATGGCGCCCACGCGTACGCATGGGCGCCATTTTTTGATTTAGCTGAACACAACTACTACTTGACAGTCTCCTCGAGTTCCGAGACATCGAACTCAAAATCATTGCCGGGCAGAATCGCGTTGAGCACGATACCCACCAGCGAGCCCACGGCAAGGCCCGAAAGCGAAATCGTCACGCCGCCCAGCTCCAGCACGATGGCGCCGGTGGTACTGTAGGCAATGCCGAGCGAAAGCACGAGCACCAGAGCCGCCACCAGCACGTTGCGGTTGTTCTGGAAATCAACCTGGTTCTCGATAAGGTTGCGAACGCCCACGGCACTGATCATGCCGTAGAGCACAAGCGACACGCCACCGATAACGCATGCCGGCATAGCAGCGATCACAGCAGCGAACTTGGGGCAGAACGAAAGCACAATGGCACAGCAGGCGGCAATGCGAATCACGCGCGGGTCGAACACGCGCGTCAGGGCAAGCACACCGGTGTTCTCACCATACGTCGTATTGGCAGGGGCGCCAAAGAGCGATGCCAAGATAGTCGCCAGGCCATCGCCGAGCAGGGTACGGTGCAGACCGGGATCGGCAATGTAATTGCGTTCGCAGGTAGAGCCAATGGCGGAGATATCGCCAATGTGCTCAATCATGGTCGCAAAGGCCAGTGGCATGATGGTGATAATGGCCGTCGTGGCAAGACTGCTATCGAACTGCGGTCCAAAGAGCGCGAACACGGTGTTGTCCCACACGACAGGTAGACCGACCCACGGCGCGGCGGCAACCCCCGAAAAATCAACCTCGCCCAGCACCGCCGCAACGGCATAGCTCACCACAACGCCCAGCAGAATCGGCACGATCTTGACCATGCCGCGGCCCCAAATGTTGCAGATGATGATCACGGCAACGGCAATAGCAGCAACAAACCAGTTGGTCTGGCAGTTAGCAATGGCAGAGCTTGCCAGGATCAAGCCGATGGAAATGACGATGGGGCCAGTCACCACCGGCGGGAAGAAACGCATGACACGCTTGGCGCCAAAGGCGCGGAACAGGGCCGCAAGCACCGGATAGAGCAGGCCGGCACAAGCTACGCCCAGGCAAGCGTAGGGCAAAAGCTCAGCCTCGCCGTTGGGCGCAATGGCGGCATAACCCGCGATAAAGGCAAACGAGGAGCCCAGGAACGCGGGCACCTTACCGCGCGATAGAAAATGAAACAGCAGCGTGCCGATGCCGGCGAACAGAAGCGTCGCCGAAACGGAAAGGCCGGTGAGCACGGGCACGAGCACCGTGGCTCCGAACATCGCAAACATGTGTTGCAAACCCAACACAAACATGCGCGGGCGGCCGAGCGACGATGCATCGTAGATGACATCGGTAACGGCGGGCGTCGAAGACTGGGACATGGAAGTCCTTTCGAATGGAAGGGCGATCAGGCATATCGGATAACCTGCCCGAACGATACGATCCGAACCATTGTACGTGATACGCCATGTCTCGCACGCGCCGTCACCTGCAAACGGTAGCGTTACTTCCAAACGCGCTCGGAAATGCGCTTGACCAGCGCGATCTTTGCCCACTGCTCGTCCTCGGTCAGCTTATTGCCAATCTCGCAGCTGGCAAAGCCGCACTGGGGCGACAGATACAGGTTCTCGAGCGGCACGTACTTTGCCGCCTCGCGGATGCGCTCGACGATAACATCCTCGTTCTCGAGCTCTGCCGCTTTGGTGGTCACCAAGCCCAGCACGACCTTCTTGCCGGGAGCAACGTACTTGAGCGGCTCAAAACCACCGGCGCGGGGCGTGTCGAACTCCAGATAGAACGCGTCAACGTCCTCATGCGCAAACAGGTACGGCGCGATGGGGTCGTAGCCGCCCTCAAAAGCGTAGGTGGAGTGGTAGTTGCCGCGGCATACATGCGTGTTGATAACCAGATCGTCGGGCTTGCCCTCGATGGCGGCATTGTTGAGCGCCACGCCCAGCTCGCTTACCTTTTGCAGGTCGACCGGGCTCATGCCGGTTTTGGCAACAAAATCGGTATCGCAGTAGATGCCCCAGGTGCAGTCATCAAACTGGATGTTGCGGCAGCCCGCGGCATACAGGTCAGCAATCACGGTGCGGTATGCTGCGGCAATGGCATCGACGAGCTCTTCGTCGGTCTTGTAGACGGCGTGCAGACTCTCCTGCTGGCCATCGCAGCGGTCGAGTGTGACTTCGGAGAACGTCTGGATCGGCGCCGGAATGGTCTGGCGCGCGACCTGGCCCTCTCCCTCGAGCGACTTGATAAATTTGAAGTGCTCGACGAACGGATGATTCTCGCCGCTAATGGGACCGGTTACCACGGCGGTGTCGGCGGTAGTCTCCTCATCGTGGAACATGTAGCCCGTGCGCGAGGCGCGGCGCTCAATGCCGTTGAGGCCCCACATAAAATCGAGGTGCCAGTAGCTGCGGCGGAACTCGCCATCGGTAATCACCTGCAGGCCGGCAGCCTTCTGCTTGGCCACTAAGTCGCGGATGGCCTCGTCCTCGACGGCCTTAAGGCCGGAAGCGTCGAGTTTACCCGCGACATAGGCGGCACGGGCGTCCTTTACAGCCTGCGGACGAAGAAAACTGCCGACGATATCGGCACGAAACGGCGCGTTCGGTTGAATCGAAGTGCTCATAGATATCTCCCTTTGCATTGGTTGCTTTACTGGGACAGAGTATGAGCGCTCATATGGACATCGTAAAATATATGTTTATAACAGTTTGATATAGATGCTTCCTATATCAGTTGGGACTGCCATAAAGAGATTTGACCCGCGCAGAACGCAGCAGTCTAGATGTGCTGACGAATCGCTTCGATATAGGCCTGCCCGTAGCGCGTAAGTGTCGTGTTCTTGCGCGTGATGATGCCAATCTCCATGTACTCGTCTACATCGAGCGGAATCGAGATAATACCGGGGCCGTTAAGTTCATGGCTGATCACGCCCGAACACACCGTGTAACCGTTAAGGCCCATAGCTAGGTTGAACAGCGTCGCACGGTCGCGCACGCGGATATTCTTGCGGCGCTCAAAGGTCGAGGTCAGCTCCTCGGAATAGTAAAACGAGTTGTAGCTGCCCTGCTCATAGGACAGGAACGGGTAGTCTTCCAAGTCCTCGAGCGTCACACTCGAGCGACCCGCCAGCGGATGGTCGGAGCACACAAAGACATGCGGCGTAGCGCAGAAGAGTCCTTCGAATACGAGCTCGTTGGCCGCCAGCATGCGCTCGATGACCTCGCGATTGTGCTCCGACAGATACAGGATGCCGAGCTCGCTTTTCATATGCGCGACGTCCTCGATAATCTCGTGGGTCTGTTCCTCGCGCAGGGTAAAGTCGTAGCGCGCGGCATCGAACTCGCGGATCACATCGACAAATGCATTAACGGCAAAGGAATAATGCTGGCAGCTCACACTAAAGTGCGGCACCTGCTCGGACGCGCCCTTGTACTTGCCCTCGAGCAGGTCGGCCTGGTCGAGCACCTGGCGCGCGTAGCCCAAGAAGGTCTCGCCCTCCTCGGACACAATGACACCCTTGTTGGTGCGCTCAAAGATATGCACACCCATCTCGTTTTCGAGATCGCGGATCGACGCGGTAATCGAAGGCTGCGACACAAAGAGTCGGCGCGAGGCCTCGGTGATGCTGCCGCATTCGGCAACTTTGACGACATATCTGAGCTGCTGAAGCTTCATAGCGCCCTCCCTAGACGTTCGTGACGTCGAAACCCGTCGCATCCATCTGACGCATAAACGGCGGCATCTCCCCCGTCGCGGCGCAGGCGGCAATCTGATGCAGAGCCTCGGCAACCGCATCGTCTGCCGCAGCGCCGATATGCCAGCGCGCGGCAGCAGTGACGGCCTCGTTGGCATTGGCGACTGCAACGGAGTTGGGAACGGCATCGATCATGGGTAGATCGTTATCGGAATCACCGAATACGGCCACCTCGTCGAGCGTCAGGTCCAAAGCGCGCGCCAGCTCCAGCGCGGCGCAACCCTTGTCCCAACCTGCTGGAAGAATGTCGAACAGGCGCACACGATTGTTGGGAAACACGAGCGAGAGTTCCGGCACCTCAGCGGCAACGCGCTCACGTAGCTCCGCGAGCTCCTCACGCGAGCGGGCGCTCCAGATATTCGCCTTGTATACCGGGGCATCATCGACAACGGGACGGCACGGAGCCTCTTCGCCTTTGAGCCATGCATTGCCGCCCGACTCCATGGCGCGACGCACGCGCTCGGGGTCGCTCGTCACGCAATAGGCATCGTTATCCCAAAAGTCGTCACCCAGGCTGTAGACCTTTAGATAGGTATCGTCGGTCTCTTGCTCGAGGTAATCGGCCAGACGCATCAGGGCATCGTTGTCGGTCGCGCGCGAAGCGACCGCCTGACCGTCGACAAACATGACCTGGCCGTTGCAGAACGCACCGGTCGAAAAGCACTCGGAACGATTTTTGAACATCCAGCCCATCGCGGACGGCTGACGGCCCGAAACCGGGCCAAAGTGCAGACCCGCCGCCTGCATGGCATGAATGCCCTCGATGGCGTAGTCGCTGGCGCCGTCATGCCCAGCCGGAATCAGCGTATCGTCCATATCGGTCAGCACAAGTTTGATCATAGAGTCCCCCAGTCATTTTCACCGTAACCATTGTAACGACCTGCCAATAAGGGACAGGTTTATTTTGGCAGGTTTTATCTGGGAAAATGCAGCGCCCCTGTTGCCACCTGCCAAAATAAATCTGCCCCTTTTTGGCAGGTGCGTTAGTATAGGGAACAACAGATTCGATGCGGGAGTGCCGGCGGTGCAAACCACAAGGCTGAGAGGGCATAGGGCCCAATCCTTTGAACCTGTCAGTTAATGCTGGCGTAGGGAGCATGCCGCCTTTACAGGGGCGCTGTCTATGCACAGCGCCCCTTTTCTATGCCAAGGAGGCATGTGCAGTGATTGATTCGGAACAGCTTAAGCAAAATGTGGTCAAGGCCGTAGAGGAGATTCGAGCCACCAATCCGATGGCTGGCTCCATCACCAACACGGTGACGATCGACTTTGTCGCCAACGCACAGCTCGCCGTGGGCGGTTCGGCCGCCATGGTCTATCTGCCAGACGAGGGCGAGGCGCTCGTTGCCGGCGGCGGCGCCATCTATCTCAACATGGGCACACTCTTCCCCATCTACGAGCAGACGATTCCCCGCGCGGCCAAGGCGGCACACGATGCCGGCAAGCCCTGGGTGCTCGATCCGGTTGGCCTGGGCATCGGTAGCCTGCGCACCCAGCTGGTAAACGAGCTCAAGCAGTACAAGCCCGCCATCGTGCGCGGCAACGCCTCCGAGATTATCGCGCTCGCCGGCCTGTGGGGTCTTGAGGGCGAGGCGGCCGATCTGAGCCGCGTGCGTGGTGTCGATACCACCGACACGGTCGATGCCGCCCGCGATGCCGCCGTGGCGCTCGCCCGCTACACCGGCGGCGCCGTAGTGGTCTCGGGCGAAGTCGACCTGATCACCGACGGCACGACCGTGGCCAAGTCCCACGGCGGCAGCCCGCTCATGTCCAAGATCACCGGCTGCGGCTGCTCTCAGGGCGGCGTGCTGGCCGTGTACGCCTGTGCCGCCGACCCGTTTACGGCAGCCATCT
>CABVBR010000066.1 GCA_902496645.1 uncultured Collinsella sp. | reverse complement strand
GAGCGCCTGCCGTGCGCGCGATTTCGGTACGTATTCGTCCTGCTCTTTTGTGTCGTTTGCTCTGTCGGTGACCAGGTGCACAAGATCTTTGTCCCCGGTCGTCATTTCGACGTCGTCGACTTGGGGTTCGACGCCGCGGGCTACGTCGTCGCCATGGTGTTGGTATTGCTGGTCTCCGCATGGGTGCACCATGTGACGCACCCCATCGGCGCCCATGCGAGGTGCTAGCCGGTAACAAACCCGTTTCTGATAATGCGACCTTGTTGAATTATTTTGTGTCGCGCGTATTTCCGAGCGGTCGGATTTGAGGGGCGAGCGGTAGAACGCTCGCCCTTTGTGCGCCACGATGCGGCACAATGTACCGGAAAAGCTGTTTGTATCCGGTACGAATCGTTCATTGGTCTTTAATTCTTCTCAACGGAGGTGTTTGAGATGGCAAACGGATTGCTTTTAAGGCTTCGCGAGCGTGAGCTCAGCGCGAGCCCGGCGGAACGCAATGTCATCGCATATGTGAGTGCTCATCCGCATGAGGTGGTCGGGCTGTCCGTCCGCAGTCTTGCTGATGCCACGTTCTCCTCGCCCTCGAGCATTTTGCGTTTTTGCAAGCGCTTGGGTTTTGCGGGCTACAAGGAGTTCCAGCGCGAACTGATTGCCGAACTGGCACTCTTGGGTGACAAGAAAGACGTTGCCCTCGAGGACATCTCCATGGACGACAGCGTCGAACGTATTGTGGGGAAGGTGATGAAAAGCAACGTGCGCACAATCGAGGCGACGGCGCGAACGCTCGATTACACCGTCTTGGAGCGATGCGCGGCCCATCTTAAACGGGCACGCGCGGTCAATCTGTTCGGTATCGGTGCCTCTCGTTTGGTCGCGCACGATCTAGCGCAAAAGCTCATGCGTGTTGACAAAGAGTGCCATCTGTACGACGACTGGCATGATCAGCTCCTGTGTGCCAAGAACATGCATGAGGGCGATATGGCAATCGCCTTTAGCTACTCGGGCTTAACGCAAGAAGTGCTGGACTGTACCGTCGAGGCTCAACGTCACAACTGTCCCGTTGTGGCCGTGACCAAGGTAGACGGATCGTCCAAGCTTGCCACCATGGCCGATGCCGTGCTCGGCGTTGCTGCAAGCGAGCCCTTGGTCCGCAGCGGTGCCATGGCCTCGCGTATGGCCCAGCTTATGGTTGTCGATGCCCTGTACGCTGCTTACGTTGCCAGCGACTACGAGCGGGCGACGCATGTCATTAAGCAAAACTACATCGAGAAACAGGAAAGATGAGGTGAATGAAATGCTCGATTTAACAAAATTCACGACTGAACAGCGTAATCAAAGGTCAATGGACCTCGATACGATGACATCGCTGCAAATCGTCACGACGATGAACGATGAGGATCTTCGTGCCGTCCAGTCGGTCACGAAAGTGTTGCCCCAGGTTGCCACAGCAATCGACTGGGCTGCTGAGGCGCTCGAGCGCGGCGGGCGCGTCTTTTACATGGGTGCAGGCACCAGTGGTCGTCTGGGCGTGCTCGACGCTTCGGAGTGCCCGCCCACGTTTGGTGTGTCACCCGATCTGATTGTCGGGCTCATTGCCGGAGGCGAGACGGCGTTTATCAAGGCTGTCGAAGGTGCCGAAGACAGCGAGGAGCTTGGCGCGAGCGACCTGCGGGAGCGTGGACTTTCGGACAAGGATCTTGTCGTTGGCCTGGCAGCAAGCGGTCGTACTCCCTATGTGGTGGGCGGCCTTGTGTACGCCAAAGCAACTGGGTGCAAGACCATCGCAATTGCCTGTAACCAAGGGTCGAAGATCGGGGAGAGCGCAGATCTTGCCATTGAGCCCGTGCCCGGTCCCGAGGTGCTGACCGGCTCAACGAGGCTCAAGGCGGGAACGGTCCAAAAGCTCATTCTCAATATGATTTCGACCGGTGCCATGGTCAAGATTGGCAAGGTGTACCAAAACCTGATGGTCGATGTGCAGCAGACGAACGAGAAGTTGGTGGTGCGCGGCCAGAACATCGTGATGGAGGCGACCGGCTGCACGCGCGAGCGCGCTGTTCAGGCGCTTGCAGATGCCGGCGGCCACGTAAAGACCGCTATTGTCTCGGTGCTGCTGGACTGCGATGTCGAGCAGGCTGCGGTGGCTCTCGAGCGGGCGCGCGGCCATGTCCGTGCTGCGGTGAGTGGCCATGAGAAGGGCAACGCCGATGCCCAATAGGTGCACGGCGTGAGCAGATATGACATCAAGAAGAGATACCCAATACAAGGAGGAGTTATGACGAACAAAGAGCTGGCTCAAAAGCTGCTGGACCTTTTGGGCGGTAAAGACAACGTGCTCGCAAACGCGGCGTGCATGACGCGCCTGCGCGTGACCGTCAAAGACACGGGCAACGTCGACACGGAGGGTATTAAGGCGCTCGACGGCGTGATGGGCCTGGTTGAGGATGACACGATGCAGATCGTGCTGGGTCCGGGCAAGGTGAATAAGGTGCTCGAGGAGTTCTCCAAGCTCACCGGCCTCGCGAAAGGCGTTGCTGACGAGAGCGTGGTTGACGCTGCGGCCACAAACAAGGCCGCGCAGAAGGCCAAGTACGAGTCTAAGCCGGTTCAGGCCTTCCTCAAGAAGATTTCCAATGTCTTCGTCGCCCTGCTTCCCGGCATCATTGCGGCTGGCCTCATCAACGGTATCTGCAACGTCATTAACGTCTCGACGGCAGGCGCGCTTGCAGGCGAGTGGTGGTACCAGGGCATTCGTTCCATGGGCTGGGCCCTGTTTGCCTATCTGCCCATCTTGGTGGGCTATAACGCGGCACGTGAGTTTGGTGGCTCCGCTGCGCTGGGCGGCATCGCCGGCATGATGTGTATCGCCAACAGTGCCATGCCCCTGCTTGCGCCTGGCGCGGCTGATCCTGCCACTGCCATTCTGCTGCCCCTCACCAGTGCGCAGTACAACCCCGCAGCGGGCGGCATGATCGCGGCTCTCATCGCTGGCGCATTTTTTGCCTGGATGGAGCGTCAGATTCGCAAGGTTATGCCCAACGCGCTCGATACGTTCCTGTCCCCGCTGCTGGTGCTCATCATCGGCGCCTTTGCTCTGATGCTCGTCATCCAGCCGGTTGGCGCATGGCTGACGACTGCCATCTTTAGCGTCCTCACCTTTATCTTCGAGAAGCTGGGCGTCCTGGGCGGCTATATCCTGTCGGCAGGCTTCTTGCCGCTGGTGTCCGTCGGCCTGCATCAGGCGCTCACGCCGATCCACGCTATGCTCAACGATCCCGACGGGGCTACCAAGGGCATCAACTACCTGCTGCCCATCCTTATGATGGCTGGCGGCGGCCAGGTCGGTGCCGGTCTGGCGCTGTACTTTAAGACCAAGAACGCCAAGCTCAAGAAGTACGTCGCAGAGTCCATTCCCGTTGGAATCCTGGGTGTGGGCGAGCCTCTGATGTATGCCGTTACGCTGCCGCTCGTTCGTCCGTTTGTGACGGCCTGCCTGGGTGCTGGATTTGGCGGCGCGCTCGCGGCGCTGCTTCACATCGGCACGGTTTCTCAGGGCGTTTCCGGTCTGTTTGGCCTGTTGATCGTCGTTCCTGGTCAGCAGCTCGGCTACGTTGCCGCTATGCTGCTTGCTTATGCCGCCGGCTTTGTCCTGACGTGGTTCTTTGGCGTCGACGAGCAGAAGATCAACGAGTTCTTTGGCGAGTAGTTTGATGCTGCGCGCCATGTCATTCGAACGTCTTGACGTGCCGCAGATCTCTTGATGCTATGGTTGTGCCGGCGGGGCTAACTGCTCCGCCGGCCTTTTTTAAAGGAGCGTTGAAGCGTGAAAACGGGTATTTCGATTTATCTTTCCAGCCCTCTGCAGGATATTGAGCGGACGATTGAGCGTGGTGCCGCGGCGAGTGCGCGCTATGCGTTTACCTCGCTGCATATTCCCGAGGATGGGGGAGCGGCATATGCCGATAAGGTCCGTCATGTGCTGTCGCTGCTTTCCGCCCGCGGCATTGCGCTCATTGCCGATGTGGGGCCGCGCACGTGCGATTTGCTCGGGCTTGAGCGTATCGAGGATCTGCGTGACCTGGGGCTCGAATATCTTCGTTTGGACTATGGCTTTAGCGCCCAGCGGGTCGCGGAGTTGTCTGGTGTATTTCACATTGTGGTCAATGCATCGACGGTGAGTTCTGATGAAATCGCATCGTGGCGAGAAGCCGGTGCCGATGTGACTCGTTTTGCCGCCTGCCACAATTTTTATCCCAAGCCTTATACCGGTTTAGCTCTGGAAGACATTGCTCGGACGAATCTTCGTCTTGCGGCGCTTGGCTTCGAAATCATGGCTTTTGTGCCGGGTGATGCCAACGTTCGCGGGCCGGTATTCGAAGGACTGCCGACGGTTGAGGAGCAGCGCGGTCGCGCGTCAAAGGTTGCCCTCAACATGCTTGAGCTTGCACATGGCGCCGATTGCGACATTGTGTTGGTCGGCGACCCCGATCTTTCCGATGCGGGCTGGGCGCAGTTTGCTCAAGTTTCCGCCGGATACGTGGATTTGCAATGCGAGCTTGACCCCGGCTATGCCTATGTGCGCGGGCAGATTCATCACGACCGGCCCGATTCGAGTACCCTCATCTTTAGGTCTCAGGAGTCGCGCACGACGCTTAAGCCGGATTCCGTGCCGACGGATACCGGTGCCGGCCTGCCGCGAAAGACGGGGTCGATCGCTGTGAGCAATAGCGGCTATGGGCGCTACGAAGGCGAGCTTGAGATTGCGCGGGTCGATCTTCCCGGTGACAAGCGCATGAACGTTGCGGGCCATATCACGCCCGAGGCAATGGAGCTGCTGCCGTTCATCAAACGCGGATTCGGGGTACGGTTCGTTTAGCGTGTGACCCGTGGGCTACAATTGGCCCATCATGCTAAGGCGCCTCGTATGGTGCGCACCTGCGTTGGCCGATCTATATTCGGAGGATTCCCATGACCGTACTGTTTGTTGAATATCCCAAGTGCTCGACCTGTAAAAAGGCCAAGGCATGGCTGGACGAACATGGGGTTGAGTATATCGACCGCGATATCGTTACGGACAATCCCACGGCCGATGAACTTGCGACCTGGATTGCTCGTTCGGGGCTGCCGGTGCGACGCTTCTTTAACTCGTCGGGCATGAAATATCGAGAGCTGGGCCTGAAGGCGCGCCTGGATGCGGGTATGACGGACCAGGAATGCTGCGAGCTGCTGGCGACTGACGGCATGCTGGTTAAGCGCCCGCTGCTGGTGGGCGACGACTTTGCGATCCCCGGCTTTAGGGAAGCGGCCTGGGCCGAGGCGTTGCTGTAGCGGCTGCGGAAAGTACGTCCCGTTTTGAGTGCGGGCCTGTCCCAGTCAGTCCTCCAGTTGCGCCCATTCGTGTGGATCGTAGATCTTTACGTGCTTGTCGGGCGTGTCGCTCCAGTACTCTTCGTCCATAAAGGGCAGATATGCCTGAATGCTGGGGCAGATAAACGGAATCCGTTGCCGCTGCAGGCGCTCGCGCTGCCGCCGCTCCAGGTTCGTCTCGGATATGACGGTCGGCATGCCGGACAGCTCGACGAGGCTTGCCTGGATGCGCTTGAGGTCGGGGAGCGCCGCATGCCATGACGTCCGCATGATTAAAAATGAGGTGCGGCGGTAGTTTGCCTGCATCACCGTGATGGCGGGGCGCAGTGTGGGATGGATTTTGTCCCGTTCGGGCCAAAGGTCAGCAGTAATCTCGAGGCCTAGGGTCTCCCATAGGTAATCAAGCTCTTCGTCCATGGCGCCTCGATATCTACGCGATCATTGATACTTCGATTGTGTTGCCTGGTGCTATCGTTTTCGCGGTAGAATCTGCCAACGGTTGACGGCTACCGCTCGCGGCGTTTTGCCCTTCGTGTACAGCGGTCGGCTTCACAGGTCCTTCACGGGTTGGACGAAATTAGGCCAATTTGGCCGAATTTCAAAAAAGTCAAAATTGGGGCTTGCGTCATGGCGTGACTTCCCGTATATTTCTTTCTTGCGCAAAGGCACAGCCGAGCGCAGCGATGCAGTCATTGGGATGTCGTCTAATGGCAGGACAGCGGATTCTGGTTCCGTCAATGGGGGTTCGACTCCCTCCATCCCAGCCATTGCATTTGCTACATATGGCCCGTTCGTCTAGCGGTTTAGGACGCCGCCCTCTCAAGGCGGAGATCACCAGTTCGAATCTGGTACGGGCTACCCACAAATGATTGCCCGGGCCTCGCAAGAGACCCGGGTTTTGTGTATCGACCGTATATACGGCGTCTGCCGTGTTTCGCTCAGATCGAGGAGTAGCCATGGATCTGCCCATCAGCTTGCAAGACATCACGTATGCCGAGAACTATCTGGCGCAGGGCGACCTGGCTACGGCGACGCCGCTGTTGGAGCGCCTGGTGGAGCTCGCCGAGGAGTATATCGACGCCGAGTGCAAGACGGAGGAGAAGCGCCAATACTTTAGCTTCGATAGCAAGTTTGAGCGCTTGGCCTATCGTCGCGTGGAGAAGGATCCGCGCGAGCTCGTGCAGGTCGAGGTGCCGTTTGACCGCCTGTACTCTGACATGGCGTTTGCCTACATTCGCCAGCAGGATTATGTGAGCGCTCGTAATGCCCTGATGCAGGCTGTGCGCTGGGACCCCATGAACTGCAACTATCGCTTGGACTTGGCCGAGCTGTTCCGCGCACTCGAGGACAAGCAGGAATGGGCATCGCTCTCGTTTTCGGTGCTGGAGCGTGCGAGCGACGGTAAGTGCGCCGCCCGCGCTTACGCCAATCTAGGCCAGTACTTCTTGGAGCCCGAGACCGAAAATGTCTCGGCCGCCGTGGGTTGCGCGCGTCTGGCACTGCGCTTAGCACCCAACGATGCACACACGACGCGCCTGCTCAACAAGATTCATACCACCTATCCGGATGCCGCCGAGGAGAGCGACGAGCACGTGATGGGTGAACTGGCCCTGCAAGGCGTGCCGACCTCGCCTTCGGCCGAGATTGCCATCTGCCTGATTATGTGCGCGACCGATGCTGCAAGCGACGGCGACAAGCAGGAGGCGACGCGTCTGACGGTGCGTGCTCGCGACTTGGTGGGCGAGGAGGCCTGCGCGGCGATTATCAAACTGGTGCGCGAGAGCGACGCCGAGCTCAATGCCGAGCGCAAGGCAAAGCGCGACGCCGCGGGCTCAAACGCCGATGGAGCCAAGGAGGCCGGCGATGCCCAGTAAGCGCGAGCGCAAGCTCATCTCCAAGAATCGCTCGGCACACCACGAGTACTTTATCGATGAGACCTTTGAGTGCGGCATTGAGCTGAGTGGCACCGAGGTCAAGTCGATTCGCGAGCGCGCGTGCCAGATCACCGATACCTTTGCACTGATTCGTGGCGGCGAGTGCTGGCTCGTGGGCCTGCATATTCACCCTTACAGCCATGGTGGCGTGTGGAATCGCGACCCTGATCGCCGCCGTCGTCTGCTGCTGCACCGCAAGGAGATTGATTTTCTTGACGGTAAGCTACGCAATCGCGGCTATGCCCTGGTGCCGCTGGAGCTGTACTTTAATACCGACGGCCGCGTAAAACTGCTGCTGGGCCTAGGCCGCGGCAAGAAACTTTACGACAAGCGCGAGGATATGGCCAAGCGCGATGTCCAGCGCGAGATCGACCGCGCCCTCAAGGAACGTAATCGCTAGGCGCTCTGTACAAGTTGCGGTGGAATACGGACCGTTTTGCCTGTTTGAGGGGCTATTCAGTCCCTATTTCACCGCAACTGCGGGCGTCTCATCTTTCTTACTGTTCTGACACATATGTCTCAAAGGCGGCGTCCGTTATGGGTGCCGCCTTTTTTGTGGGTACATACATCCATAAGGTACCAACCCGGGTTAGGGGAGTGATCGTTATGGACAAAACTGCGTTCTTTACCATGCCGAGCGGCCTGTATGTGGTGAGCGCGGCGGCAGACGGGCTGCGCGCCGGCTGCGTCATCAACACTGCGGTGCAGGTGACGTCCATGCCGCCGCGTATTTCGGTTGCCGTGAACAAGGACAATGTCACCTCGGGCGTCATCGCATCGGCCAAAGCGTTCGCGCTGACCGTGATCGATCAGACCGCCGACATGCTCTACATCGGTAACTTTGGGTTCCGCACCAGCAGCGATTATGACAAGTTTGCCAAGTACGAGACCCGCGAGACGGCTCTGGGCATGCCCTATGTGCCCGAGCACGCGGCGGCCCTGTTTAGCTGCCGTTTGATCGACACTGTGGATGTGGGCACGCATCTGCTGTTTATCGGCGAGGTCGAGGATGCCGAGCGCTTAAGTGACGAGACGCCGTTGACCTACGACTACTACCACAAGGTCCTGAAGGGCAAGACGCCTCCGAAGGCCTCGTCCTATCAAGGCTAGAATTGTTGTAAAAACACTTGCATTATTTTATTGAGAACATATACTAATAAGCGAAGTACATCACCAGTCGCGTTCGAGAGGAGAACATCATGGCTGAGGAGAAGAAGACGTATAAGTTCGTGTGCGTCGTTTGCGGTTACGAGGTTGAGGTCGATACGCCCGAGCTGCCCGAGGACTACGTGTGCCCGGTCTGCGGCGTCGGTCCCGATCAGTTTGAGCTCGTCGAGGAGTAGCTCACGGGTACACGGCGAAAGCCGAACATAGCTCTGTCCAAGGGCCCCGGTCGGTCATCCCGGCCGGGGCCCTTTTCCTCCGTCCCTAAGGGATCACGGCTGCTGTTAGCCGATCCTGTCTGTTGTGAGTCCGGCCGACCTTTTGTCTCAATCTGTAACATCTGGCGGCTCAAAACGGGTCTTCCTGTTACAGAACGAGACAAACCAAACCATCATTCTCAAAATCTCAATCTATAACATTTAGGCACGTAAAACCCCTCTACTTGTTACAGATTGAGACAAAAGGTTGGAGTTGAAGAAATGTCTCGATCTGTAACATCTAGAAGCGGAAATTTGGTCCACTTGTTACAGATTTAGACAAACGGAGCTGTCCCTCGGAATGATCTCAATCTGTAACATCTAGACATCAAAAACGGGTCTAGATGTTACAGGTCGAGACGTTTGCCTGGGTAGGTGCCCCATCCCACTACATCCCCGTTAGTAGCACGACATCGAGAATCGTCACGATGCCACCGATCCCTACGAGCAGCGCGTTGAGTGGGCGCGAGTTGGCGTATTTGCCCATGACGCGGGGTGAACTGGTGAGCCGTATGAGCACAAAGACCGTAATCGGCAGCTGAAGCGACAACAGTGCCTGACTCCAGATGAGACCTTCAAAAGGATTTGGGACGACCAGGCACGCCGTCACTGCGCCGACGAAACAGGCCGCCACCCCGATCGAGGAATGTCGGTCGTGGATGTCGTATTCCTCGTCGAACATGCCCGCGGTGATGGTGCCCGCCGCCATACCCGCCGTCACACTACTCGATAGTCCCGCGAACAGCAGCGCTACCGCAAAGATGGTCGAGCTCGCCGGGCCCAGAATGGGGGAGAGCGTGGCCGCTGCGACGGCGAGGTCGTCTACGACAATGCCGTGCGCAAAGAAGGTCGTTGCGGCCAGGATGACCATTGCCGAGTTGATTGCCCAGCCCACGCCCATCGAAAAGAGCGTGTCAAAGAGCTCGTAGCGCAGACGTTCTTCGATAACCTGCTCGCCTTGGCCTTCGAAGTGCATGGATTGGATGACCTCGGAGTGCAGAAAAAGGTTGTGTGGCATAACGACCGCACCCAGGACACTCACGATAATCGCGGCAGAGCCAGTGGGCATACTAGGCGTGATCCAGCTTGCGGCGGCTTGCGGCCAGTCGACCTTGACTAGTGCAAGCTCGGCCAAAAACGAGAGTCCTATCACGCCGACGAAGGCGATGATCCAGCGTTCGGCATGCTTGTAGGAGTTCGTCATGAGCATCGCCATCGATACTGCCGCCACGATGACGCAGCCCGCGCGCACGGGCAGCCCAAAGAGCATTTGAAGGGCAATCGCGCCGCCCAGGACTTCGGCCATGGCGGTGGCGATGGTCGCGAGATAGGCGCTGGCGAGCACCGTACGCCCGACGAAGCGGGGGAGGTAACGTGTCGTGGCCTCGGCAAGGCAGGCGCCCGTGGCGATACCCAGGTGCGCCGCGTTGTGCTGCAGCACAATGAGCATAATCGTGGACAGCGTGACGATCCACAGCAGCGCGTAGCCAAACTGCGAGCC
>CABVBR010000065.1 GCA_902496645.1 uncultured Collinsella sp. | reverse complement strand
AGGCGGCCATGACGGAAGAGGCGCCCTCGGGCGTGGAGCCCATGGCGGCACCGCCGGCGGCAATGTTGGGGCAGCTCACGTTGATCTCATAGCCGGCAGCCCAGGGGCACAGCTCGACATACATCTCGAGCGCACGGACAAACTCGTCCACGGAATGACCGGCAACCTGGCAGATGACCTGGCAACCGTCCTTAGAGAGCTGCTCGAGCCACGGACCGGACTCGCGGGCGAAAGCGGCCACACCGGGGTTCTGCAGGCCCACGGAATTGATCATGCCGCCGGGGATCTCGGCCATGCGGGGTGCGGGATTGCCGGGCCAGGGCTCGGCAGCGCAACCCTTGGTGGTGATGGCACCCAGCTGGGAGACATCGAAGAAGTTCTGGAACTGCCAACCGTAGCCAAAGGTACCGGCTGCGGTGTTGATGGGGTTCTGCATCTTGACGCCGCCGAAATCGACGGCCATGTTCACGGTACCCACTAGAAGACCACCACCTTGGAAGCATCGAACACGGGGCCGCACATGCAGGCGCCCTTCATACCGTCGACCGTCTCGACATTGCAGGTGTTGCAGGCACCAAAGCCGCAGCTCATCATGCGCTCGAGCGACACCTCGCAGTACGCGCCGGCCTCGGCGGCAGCGGCGGCGACCTTCTTCATCATGACGGCGGGACCACAGCTGGCGACGTAGTCATAACCACCCTCGCCGAGCAGCTCGGCGGCAGGATCGGTGCAGAAGCCGTGCGTGCCCAACGAGCCGTCGTCGGTGCACACGTTGACCGTGGCTCCCAGCGCGCGGAACTCATCGACGCCCACGGCCTTGGACGCGGTGCAAAAGCCCAGGCATACGTCAACGTCCACACCCTGCTTGGCAAGCATGTCAGCCAGGCAGAGCACGGGCGGAACGCCAATGCCGCCGGCGACGAGCAGTGCTTTCCTGGTACCCTCGGGCACGAACCAGCCGCGGCCGCCAGGGCCCAGCAGGTTGGAGGTGGAGCCAGGGACCATCTGCGACAGACGACGGGTGTCATCGCCCACAACGGCGTACCACAACTCGACGGTACCGGCCTCGGCGTCGGCGCGATAGAAGCTCAGGGGCACGCGAAGCAGCGAGGAAGCATCGCCCGGCACGGCGATATTCACGAACTGACCGGGCTTGAGCGCACTTGCAAGCTTGGGGGCCGAGATAACGAGCGAGAAGATGCCGTCGGCGATCTCCTGGTTCGAGACGACCTCGAAGTCGTGCATGCGTGCAGTGGAAGGTGTGGGCATAGACGCTCCAATCCCCCATGCGGTTGCATGGACCAAACGAACAGAAAGCGCGGCACCGCAAGGGCGCCGCGCACAAAAGCGATAAGGCTATGCTAGCAGATGCAGCCGTCGGCAAGCGTCTGCTTACCGCCGACAAACACATCGGTGGCACGACCGGTGAGCGTACGGCCGGCAAAACCGGAGTTCTCGGCGCGCGACTCGTAGCCGTCCTCGCCGACCGTCCAGGTGGCGGACGCGTCGAACACGGTCAGGTCGGCAACGGAGCCCGCCTTGACCTGAACCTGGTCCAGACCCAGAATCTCGCGCGGCTTGATGGCCATGAGCTCGACCATGCGGCCCATGCTCATCTTGCCCGTGTTGACCAGCTCGGTAAGCACGAGCGACAGCGAGGTCTCGAGGCCGATCATGCCAAAGGGCGCAAGCTCAAACTCGCGGGCCTTCTCCCACGGGGTGTGGGGAGCGTGATCGGTGACGATAGCGTCGACGGTGCCGTCGATGACGCCCTGACGGATGGCCTCGGCATCCTCCTCGGTACGCAGCGGCGGATTGACCTTGAGCGAGGTGTTGTAGGTCTCGTCCAGGTCGTTCTCGGTCAGGAACATGTGGTGCGGGGTGGCCTCGCAGGTGACCTGCACGCCAGCCGCCTTACCGGCACGCACGAGCTCCAGGCCATGGGCGGTGGAGATGTGCTGGATGTGCAGCTTGGCACCGGTCAGCTTGGCGATCTCGATATCGCGAGCGATCTGCAGCTCCTCGCCTGCCGCCGGCCAGCCCTCCAGAGCCAGACGGGTAGAGACCTTACCCTCGTTGATCTGGCCGTGGCCGACCAGGTCCTCGTCCTGGCAGTGGCTCATAAAGACCTTGCCGAACATCTTGCCGTAGTCCATGCAGCGACGGAGCATGCCTGCACCCTGCACGCCGCGACCGTCGTCGGTGAAAGCGACGGCGCCGTGGGCGACCATATCGCCCATCTCGGACATAGCCTCGCCCTTAAGACCGCGGGTCATGGCGCCAGAAGGATAGACGCGGCAGTGGCCGACCTCGGCAGCGCGGGACTTGACGAACTCAACGACGGTACCGTTATCGGTAACGGGGTCGGTGTTGGGCATGGCGCACACGCCGGTGAAGCCGCCTTTGGCAGCTGCGCGGGTGCCGCTCTCGATGTCCTCTTTGACCTCGTAGCCGGGCTCGCGAAGGTGAACGTGCATATCCACCAGGCCGGGGACGAGGTACTTACCGGAAAGGTCGCGGACCTCGGCTCCCTCGGCGGCGAGGTTCTCGCCGACCTCGGCGATCTTGTCGCCGTCAATCAGGACGTCAACGACACCGTCAAGCTCGACGGACGGGTCGACGACGTGGGCATTCTTAAGAAGCAAGGCCATTATCGGCACCTCCAAGCAGCAGATACAGGATAGCCATACGCACGCAAATACCGGCGTAGACCTGCTCCAGGATGACGGAGCGTTGCGGGTGGTCGGCCATATAGGAGTCGAACTCGACGCCACGGTTGATGGGGCCCGGGTGGCAAATGATCGCGTCGGGCTTCATGAGCTTCTCACGGTCCTTGGTCAGGCCGAAGAGCTTGTGGTACTCGCGAATGGTCGGGAACGGGGCACCCTCGAGGCGCTCCTGCTGTACACGCAGCATGTAGACGACGTCCAGCTCGGGCAGGACGGAATCGAGGTCGCTCGTCACGTGGTCGCAGCCCAGAACCTCGGGCGCCGGCGGCAGCAGCGTGCCGGGGGCGACGGCGTAGGTCTCGCAGCCCATGATCTTCAACGCAGGAATCAGCGAGCCGCAAACGCGGGAGTGGGCGATGTCACCGACAACGGCGACCTTCAGACCGTGGAAGTCACCCTTGTGCTCCCAGATGGTGTACAGGTCGAGCAGAGCCTGCGTGGGGTGATTGTGCTTACCGTCGCCGGCGCAGATAACACTAGCGGGCGAATTCTGCGTGACGATGTAGGGAGCACCGGCGTGCTTGTCGCGCACGACGATGCAGTCGATCTTGTAGGCGTTGAGGGTCTCGACGGTATCGACGAGGCTCTCGCCCTTGACCGAGGAGGTCGAGGAGCCGCCGAAATTGAGGCTGTCGGCCGAAAGACGCTTCTCGGCGAGCTCGAAGGAGCTGCGGGTACGCGTCGAAGGCTCGTTGAACATGTTGACGATGGTCTTGCCCTTGAGCGTGGGGACCTTCTTGATGGCACGCTCGTTGACCTCGGAGAACGCCTTGGCGGTCTCGAGGATGAGCTTGATGTCCTCTTCGGAGTACTCGGTAATGTCGATCAGATGCTTATGATTGAACGCCACGGTACTACTCACCTCCCAGCGGCGCGGAGCCCACGTGGGAACCCGGCGCGACGTCGTTGATCTCGACAGCGGTGCGGCCGTCGACTTCCTTCATATATAGGTGCACGTTCTCCTCGTGCGACGAGGGAACGTTCTTGCCGACAAAGTCCGGCGAGATAGGGAGCTCGCGGTGACCGCGGTCAACGAGAACTGCCAGCTCGATGCGGCTCGGACGGCCCAGGTCCATAACGGCGTCCAGAGCGGCGCGGATGGTACGACCCGTGTACAGGATGTCGTCCACCAGCACGACGCGCTTGCCGTCGACGCTGAAGGGAATGTTGGTAGCGTGGATCGCGGGAGCGAAATTGGTCGCATAGTCATCGCGATAGAAGCTGATGTCCAGGCTGCCGAGCGGAACGTCGACACCCTCGATCTCCTTGATCGCCTCGGCGAGCTTCTTTGCCAGAAGGTCGCCGCGCGTGACGATGCCGACCAGAGCGAGGTCTTCACAGCCCTCGTTGCGCTCGAGGATCTCGTGCGCGATGCGGGTCATCGCTCGGTTGACGGCGGTCTCGTCCATGATGACCGCCTTGGGGGAAGTCGTGCCCATCGATCTCCTTCCTCACATGTCTTGACTGCTGACACAGTCAAAAAAATAGATGCCCGACCGCTCAAAGCGGACCAGACACCCACAGGAAGTACTGCTCATTGACAGCTATGTAATTCCATGCGGGTATCTCGTACCCCTTTAATGGTCAAGGCATAGTGTAGCCAACCTCTGGCTCAATTGCGAGCATAAATACAAGTCAATCCGTAAACGGAGCCAATAGCTCCATAAACCTATATATATTTGTGGGACGCGCTTGAAAACCTTGTTGCGAGCTGGCATAATCCCCTCTGCTGCACGCAAATCGGATCTACGTCCAGGGCCGTGGCGTGGGCACTATCGCCAAAAGAGAAATATCTCTGTGTAGATTGCGCACAGAGACATGCTTCTGTGCTATAGTTCAGGCTTGTTTGTTAACGCGACATGTTCGTTTGTCGCCCAAGGAGGGTCAGTTATGTCCAAAGTTTGCGAAGTTTGCGGTAAGCACCCCGTTGCCGGTCGCTCCATCAGCCACTCTCACCGCGTCACCAACCGTAAGTTCCGCCCCAACATCCAGCGCGTCTACGTCGTCGTCGATGGTCACCGTCGCAAGATGAACGTTTGCTCCACCTGCCTCAAGTCCGGCAAGGTTGCGCGCTCCTAAATAAGGTCTTACCAACAAGTACCTCGGACTCTCCGGGTCAAAGACCTCGCGTTCACATAGAACTTACCAAAGGCGTCCTCCATGTGGAGGGCGCCTTTTTGCACTCATTGGGGACCACTCATTGGGGACAGACCTACATGAGTGTTTTCACGCATTTGGGACAGACATAACGCATGCCGGCAGCGGTTCGCCCCCGCCTCACGCTGCCTCATTCCAACCTATGGTGGCCTTGGTCACGCTTGTAGCGCCGATACCGGTGATACGAGCAATTTGCTTGACCGTGAGATGTGCCCGCCTGAGCCTCAGCAGACATGCATCGCGTTCGGAGCGTGGCAGGGCCTTGAGCAGTTCAGGATCTATGCTCGGCAGGACTTCGCGCGCAACGGAAAGGGCCTCCTCATCGGGAATCCGTCGGCGTGGAAGGACCTCCACCGACCAGATGCGCGCGGCAACTTCCTTGAGATGCTCGCAATAGCGACGGGAGCCTCCGACAATATCGAGCATAGGGGCCGCATCGCAGATGTCAAAGGGATCATAGCCCAGCTGATATGCCTTGTAGCTTGACCAACGGTACGCTTCGAGTGATTCAAGCGCGCCTTTTACGGGATTGAGATGGATATAATCGAGCAGCTGCACTGCCTGCGTGTCCGACTCAACCGCGACCCGCGAATAGCGATTGTCAAACAGATGCCCCGTTCTCCCCGTTTTCCCATTGAAATATTTAGCATATGCCGTCAGTGCGCACTGCATTGCCTTTGAAAGGTTGTCACATGGGTCATCAACCATCAAATGGAAGTGATTGTCCATAAGGCACCAAGCCAACACCGCCACTTCATGGCGCACGAACCTGTCCGAGATATCCGATAAGAAGCGATAGCGGTCGGAGTCATCTTCAAAAATAATCTGTTTGGAGTTACCGCGGTCAAAGACATGGTAATAGCCGGTGATCGAAACGGCGCGGGCGCATCGGGGCATAATCTCTCCTTCCAAAACTGTACAAGCAACGCCTAAAAGGAGAGAAGCAACGCGAAATGCTGAGCCTGTGACCTATTTATATCCGATGAGCGGTAATAACAAGCCCAGAGCGACAAAATGGCAAAACAATGTCTGTCCCAAATGAGTGAAAGCACTCATGTAAGTCTGTCCCCAATGAGTGGGGCCAGTAGGTGACTAGTTCTAGTTAAAACGCTTCATTAAGTTGAAGCGTTTTAGTGTGCCTTTTACGGGAATCTTACCGTTTACCGAATTATTTCTTGCTATCATGCAAGACGTAGGGTAAATCTCCGATCGCAAGGAGACACAAATGGTGAAAAAGTCACCGGAAAACACTACTCCCGCAATTGTGGACAACGTAGAGGCGCTTGAGGCTAAGCTCGCTCAGATGCGAGAGGCCCAGGCGCTTTTTGCTACGTACACGCAGGAGCAGGTCGACAAGATCTTCTATGAGGCCGCCATGGCCGCCAACAAGGCTCGTATCCCGTTGGCGAAGATGGCCATCGAGGAGACCGGCCGCGGCGTTCTTGAGGACAAGGTCATCAAGAACCACTACGCCGCAGAGTACATCTACAACGCTTACAAGAACACCAAGACCTGTGGTGTCCTGGAGCGCGACGAGGCTTACGGCATCACCAAGATCGCCGAGCCCATCGGTATCGTGGGCGCCGTCATCCCGACAACCAACCCCACTTCCACCGCGATCTTCAAGACGCTGATCAGCCTGAAGACCCGCAACGCCATCATCATCTCCCCGCACCCGGCTGCCGCCAAGTGCACCATCGCCGCCGCCAAGCTCGTGCTTGACGCCGCCGTCAAGGCTGGTGCCCCCGAGGGCATCATCGGCTGGGTCGATGTCCCCTCCATCGAGCTGACCAACATGGTCATGCGCGACGTCGACATCATCCTCGCCACCGGTGGCCCGGGCATGGTCAAGGCCGCCTACTCCTCGGGCAAGCCCGCCCTGGGCGTTGGCGCCGGTAACACCCCGGTCGTCATCGACGACACCGCCGACGTGCTGCTCGCCGTCAACTCCATCATCCACTCCAAGACCTTCGACAACGGCATGATCTGCGCTTCCGAGCAGTCCGTGACCGTCATCGACACCATCTACGACCAGGTCAAGGCCGAGTTCCAGAAGCGCGGCTGCTACTTCGTCAAGCAGGGTGCCGAGATGGAGGCCCTGCGTGCCGCCATGTTCAAGAACGGCGCCCTCGATCACCGCATCCCCGGCATGGCTGCCGCCAAGATCGCCGAGCTCGCCGGCATCGAGGTTCCCGCCAAGACTAAGATCCTGATCGCCGAGGTCACCTCCACCGACCCCGCCAAGGAAGAGTTCTCCCACGAGAAGCTCTCCCCGGTCCTGGCCATGTATCACGCCAAGGACTTCCAGGAGGCCGTCGACAAGGCCGAGCACCTGGTGCTCGCCGGTGGCCCGGGCCACACCGCCTCTCTGTACGTGCACCCCGCCCAGGCCGAGAAGATCAGTCTGTTCGAGCACGTCATGAAGGCCTGCCGTATCGTCATCAACACCCCGTCCTCGCACGGCGGCATCGGTGATCTGTACAACTTTGGCATGAAGCCGTCTCTGACCCTGGGCTGCGGCTCCTGGGGCGGCAACTCCGTCTCCGAGAACGTTGGGGTGAAGCACTTGATCAACGTTAAGACTGTGGCCGAGCGCCGTGAAAACATGCTGTGGTTCCGCGCTCCCGAGAAGGTCTACTTCAAGAAGGGTTCCACGCCCGTCGCCCTCGACGAGCTCGGTACCGTCATGGGCAAGAAGCGCGCCTTCATCGTCACCGACCAGTTCCTCTTCAAGAATGGCAACACCCGCGCCATCGAGTCCAAGCTCGACGAGATGGGCATCGCCCACGACTGCTTCTACGACGTCGAGCCCGATCCGTCGCTGCAGTGCGCACGTCGCGGCGCCAAGCAGATGGCTCTCTTTGAGCCTGACGTGATCATCGCCGTCGGCGGCGGCTCCGCTATGGACGCCGGCAAGATCATGTGGATGATGTACGAGCACCCCGAGTGCAAGTTTGAGGACATGGCCATGGACTTCATGGACATCCGCAAGCGTATCTTCACCTTCCCCGAGATGGGCAAGAAGGCCTACTTCGTCGCCGTCCCGACCTCCTCGGGTACCGGCTCCGAGTGCACGCCGTTCGCCATCATCACCGACAAGGAGACCGGCATCAAGTGGCCGCTCGCCGACTACGCGCTGCTCCCCAACATGGCTATCGTCGACGCCGACAACTGCATGACCGCCCCGCGCGGCCTGACCGCTGCCTCCGGCATCGACGTCATGACCCACGCCATCGAGTCCTACGTCTCCATCATGGCTTCCGACTACACCAAGGGCCTCTCCGAGCGCGCTGCTAAGCTCGTCTTCGAGAACCTGCCCTCCAGCTTCACCAACGGCGCCAAGGACCCGCATGCCCGCGAGGAGATGCACAACGCCTCTTGCATGGCCGGTATGGCCTTCGCCAACGCCTTCCTGGGCCTCAACCACTCCATGGCTCACAAGCTCGGCGCCTTCCATCACCTGCCCCACGGCCTCGCCAACGCCGTCATCCTGACCCGCGTTATGCGCTACAACGCCGCCGAGGCTCCCGTCAAGATGGGTACCTTCTCCCAGTATCCTTACCCCAACGCGCTGCACAACTACGCCGAGATGGCCAAGTACTGCGGCATCGAGGGCAAGGACGACAAGGAGGTCTTCGAGAACTTCATCACGAAGCTCGAGGAACTCAAGGACTTCATCGGCGTCAAGAAGACCATCGCCGACTACGGTGTTGACGAGCAGTACTTCCTCGACACCCTCGACGAGATGACCGAGCAGGCATTCAACGACCAGTGCACCGGCGCAAACCCGCGCTACCCGCTCATGAGCGAGATCAAGGAGCTCTACCTGGACGCCTACTACGGCCGCGAGCCTCAGGACTACGCCGTCTGCTAGTTTTAGCACGGTTTTTAACGGCGGGGGTGCACGGGTGTTTCACACACCCCCGCCGTCGCTTCTATCGCATCGTTGAAAGGATGCAACCATGCTGCTACCCGATTCCAAGACCGAGCTCGTCCGCCGTGGCAACAAGGTCGTTTACGACCTGGGCGACAAGATCGTCAAGGTCTTTAACGAGACCAAGCCTGTCTCCGACGTGTTCAACGAGGCTTTGAATCTTGCCCGCATCAATGAGTGCGGCATCCGCAGCCCCAAGGCTCTCGAGGTTTCCCAGCTCGAGAACGCCAACGGCTGGGCGCTCGTGACCGAGAAGGTTCCGGGCACCACCCTTGCCGAGAAGATGACTGCCGAGCCTCAGCGCTTCGGTGAGTATCTCGAGATGTTCGTCGACCTCCAGATCGAGATCCACGGCTATACCTCCCCGCTGCTCAACCGTCAGCGCGACAAGTTCGCCCGCATGATCGACAGCCTTGATCAGCTCAATGCCACCACGCGCTACAACCTTCAGGAGCGTCTGGACGGCATGACCAAGGAGTTCAAGGTCTGCCACGGAGACTTCAACCCCTCCAACGTCATCGTCGGCGACAACGGCCAGCTCTATGTGTGCGACTGGGCACACGCCACCCAGGGCTCCCCTGCTGCCGACGTTGCCACCACCTACCTGCTCTTCGCCCTCAACAGCAAGGACCAGGCTGAGGCCTACCTGGAGCTCTACTGCGACCGCGCCGACATGCCCATGCAGGTCGTGCGTCAGTGGACGAGCATCGTCGCCGCTTCCGAGCTCGCTCGTAAGCGCAACGTGAACGATGAGTTCCTGAAGAACTGGATCGACGTCGTCGATTATCAGTAATATCTGAGCGATTTATTTCGCATCGGAGGCACAAGAAAACCCCGCAACTCATATGGGCTGTGGGGTTTTTCTTTCAGATATCGAGGATGCCACAAAATAAAAGGACGCCCCCACATCTCCCCGATCTGGAGAAATGCGGGGCCGTCCCGTATATCGAACTACAAGCGAAATCGTCGATTAACGGCGGGCCGCCTTAACAAGCTCAGCAACCTTGGCGACGACCTCGTCGATCGCCACGTCCTCACGCTCGCACGTGGCACGGTCCTTGAGCTCCACAGTACCATTCTTGAGGCCACGCTTACCCAGAACGACCTGATACGGGAAGCCCATGAGGTCGTTATCGGCAAACTTAAAGCCGGGACGCTCGTCACGGTCATCGACGACAACCTCGATACCCTCGGCGCACAGGCCCTCGACGATTTGGTCGCAAACGTTAGCGCACTCCTCCTTCTTGGGATCGAGCGGAATCACCGCGACCTCGTACGGGGCAACGGAGACCGGCCAGACGATGCCGTGCTCGTCGTTGTGCTGCTCCACGACGGCAGCAAGCGAGCGGGACACGCCCACGCCGTAGCAACCCATGATGAGCGGCTTCTCCTTGCCGTCTTCGTCCATAAAGGTGGCACCCATGGCCTCGGAGTACTTGGTGCCCAGTTGGAAGACCTGGGAGACCTCGATGCCGCGAGCAGCGGAGAGGGGCTTTCCGCAGTGCGGGCAGGGATCGCCGGCAACGACGGTTACCAGGTCGGCCCACTCATCGACGGTAAAGTCGCGCTCGGGGCAAGCACCGGTAAA
>CABVBR010000064.1 GCA_902496645.1 uncultured Collinsella sp. | reverse complement strand
GCATAATCGTGGACAGCGTGACGATCCACAGCAGCGCGTAGCCAAACTGCGAGCCCGCGGCCATATTGGAGGCCCAGTTGCCCGGGTCGATAAAGCCGACGGTCACGAGCAGCCCGGGGCCGATATGCCGCGCAATGTCTAGGCCTCCGTGACCGCCGGTGCGCCGGGAACCAAAGTGTTGTTTGAGATGGTTGAGCATGGTGCGCTCCTGCGTATGGGCGGCGTGACGTCGCATCTGGGTCGTGCGGCGCCACGCGTCGGATTTGGGTTGGGGCTACTTGTGCGCTTTGCCCTGATTGGCCACGTCGTCGATCTTGGCGGCGATGGTCGCCGGGTCACCGATGTAGCGCTTGTCGAGGACATTGAAATCGGTATCGAAGGTGTAGACGAGCGGCACGCCGGTGGGGATGTTGACCTTGAGGATCTCCTCGGGCGTGAGGTGCTCGAGCTTCATGACGAGTGAGCGCAGGGAGTTGCCGTGTGCGGCGATGAGTACGCGCTTGCCGGCGAGCATCTGGGGGCGAATCTCGTCTTCGAAATAAGGCCAGGCGCGGGCGATCGTGTCCTTGAGGCACTCGGTATAGGGCAGCTGATCGGGCGCGACATCACGGTATTGCTCCTGGGAGTGGGGATCGCGCGCGTCGTCCGGCTCGAGTGCCGGCGGGCAGACATCGAAGGAGCGGCGCCAGATGAGCACCTGCTCGTCGCCGTGCTCTGCCGCGGCATCGGCCTTGTTGAGACCCTGCAACGCGCCGTAGTGGCGCTCGTTGAGCTTCCAGGATTTGATGACGGGCAACCACTCGCGATCCATTTGGCCGAGCACGATGTCGAGGGTGTGGATCGCGCGCTTGAGGCGCGAAGTGTAGCAGACGTCAAAGTCGAAACCGGCTTCTTTGAGGGCGCGGCCGCCTGCTGCGGCTTCTTCGCGGCCCGTGTCGGTGAGTTCTACGTCGGTCCAGCCGGTGAACAGGTTGAGTTTGTTCCACTCGGACTCTCCGTGACGGATAAGGACGAGTTGCATCGTCTGCTGGTCTGCTTGGTGCGCCATAGGGGCCTCCTTGATCTGGCACGGTGTGCGTGCCGTTTGCTTGACGCCGCAAAGGATACCCGTTTTTGGCTCTAGAGTTAACCAAGACTAACAAAATTGTTGTATTTGAATGGGATGGTGAAAGGGGGCTGCCGAAATGTCTCGATCTGTAACAACTAGGGATGGAAATTGGGCCTAGGTGTTACAGATCGAGACAAACCAAAACCGTCCCGCAGAAAATCTCAATCTGTAACATCTAGGCGCCAAAATCCGCTCTTCCTGTTACAGATTGAGATGTTTGAAGCGGTGAGCTTACAGGCCGAACTTGGGGCCTATGTTGTCGCCCTTGAGGTCGGCGGTGTCCGCTCGTAGGGCGTGCGTTACGCGATTGTTTCGAAACGGGTGGGAAACACAACGGGCCGGCGATGCTCCTACTATGCCTATTCAACTGACTGTCTAAATATCTAGGGGAGGATCGCGATGCAGGCAGATTCCGCTCAGCAGCAGGGCCTTTATCGCCCCGAATTCGACCACGATGCATGTGGCATCGGCGCGCTTGCCGATATCAACGGTGAGCGCCATCACCAGATTCTGGACGATGCACTGTCCATTCTGGTCAACTTGGAGCACCGCGGCGGTACGGGACTCGAGAAGAACACCGGCGACGGTGCCGGTATCCTGTTCCAGGTTCCGCATCACTTTTTCCGCAAAGAGGCTCAAAAGTGCGGCCAGATTCTGCCGGCAGAGGGCGACTATGGCGTGGCCATGCTGTTCTTCCCGCAGGACGACAAGGGCGTAGAGGATGCCCGTCGCGTGTTTGAGGAGGGCTGCGCCGAGGCCGGCGTGCCGCTGCTCTTTTGGCGCGAGGTGCCCGTCGACCCGCACGACTTGGGCGAGACGGCACGCGCCTGCATGCCCACCATTCTGCAAGCCTTTCTGGGCCGCCCCGACGACACGCCCGCCGGCGATGCCTTCGAGCGTCGCCTGTACGTGTGCCGTCGCACTATCGAGAAGAAGGCCGATGCCGAGTTTGCCCTGCGCGACAAGATCTTCTACGTCTGCTCCATGAGCTCGCGCACTATCGTGTACAAGGGCATGCTCGTCGCCACGCAGATGCGCCGCTTCTTCATCGACCTCAACGACGCCGCCGTCAAGACGGCCGTGGCGCTCGTCCACTCGCGCTACTCCACCAACACCACGCCCAGCTGGGAGCGCGCGCACCCCAACCGCTTTATCATCCATAACGGCGAGATCAACACCCTCAAGGGCAACGTCAACTGGATTCGCGCCCGCGAGCCCAACCTGTACAGCCCCGTGCTGCAGCACGATCTTGAGCGCGTGATGCCTATCATCAACCGCGAGGGATCCGATTCCGCGATTCTGGACAACGTGCTCGAGTTCCTGGTCATGAACGGTCGCCCGCTCACGCGTGCCGCGTCCATGTTGCTGCCCGAGCCGTGGGACCACAACGACAGCCTGAGTGAGGAGCGCCGCGCCTACGACGCCTACCAGTCCATGCTCATGGAGCCGTGGGACGGCCCGGCGGCCATCGCCTTTACCGACGGCCGTACCCTGGGCGCCGCCCTCGATCGCAACGGCCTGCGCCCCGCTCGTTACTACGTGACGCGCGACGGTCGCTTTATGCTGGCAAGCGAGGTGGGCACCATCGAGGTGAGCCCCGAGAACATCGTGACGAGCGGCTGTCTGGGGCCGGGCCAGATGCTCGAGGTCGACTTTGCCCGCGGGCGCGTCATCTACAATGACGAGCTGCGCGCCCGTTACGCCAAGGAAAAGCCCTACCGTGATTGGATTGCCGAGGAGACGCTGACCGTCGACGCGCTCGATGAGCCCGCCGCGCCCGCGTCCGCCGAGGACGCCGAGGTGCCCGCCGCCGTGCGTATGGCCAAGCTCGGCTACCACTGGGATGACGTCGACGAGGTCGTGCGTCCCATGGCCCAGCAGGGCAAGGCCCCGCTCGCCTCGATGGGCATCGACGCACCGCTGGCCTGCCTGTCCAAGAAGACGCGTTCGTTCTTTGATTACTTCTATCAGCTGTTCGCTCAGGTCACGAATCCTCCGATCGATGCCCTGCGCGAGCACATGGTGACTTCGACCACGCTCTACCTGGGCAATCACGGCAACCTGCTCGAGGACTCCCGCGCGGCTTGCCAGCTGGTGCGCCTGGAGCGCCCGTTGCTCAACGAGGAGGAGTTCGACCGCATCTGCGCCATCGACCGTGTGGGCTTTAAGACCCGCCGCTTCCGTGCCGTGTACCGCCGTGACGCCGGCGAGGGCGCGCTGCAGGCCGCGCTCAAGCAGCTTGCCGAGGACGTTGAGGCCGCGGTTCGCGATGGCGTGAACATCGTGGTGCTGAGCGACCGCGCTGCCGCGGGCGAGGTGCCCGTGCCGTCGCTGCTCGCCGTGGGCTGCGTCCACAACCACCTGATCCGCGCCGGTGTGCGCACTTTTGCCGACATCGTGGTGGAGTGCGGCGACGCCGTGTCCCCGCACGACTTTGCGGCGCTGGTGGGCTACTCCGCGAGCGGCATCTATCCGTACAACGCGCACGCGTGCATCCGTGATCTGGCGGCACGCGGCGACCTGGACGTGACGGCCGAGCAGGGTATCGACAACTACAACAAGGCCGCGACGGCGGGCATCGTCTCCATCATGTCCAAGATGGGTATCTCCACGGTGCAGAGCTACCACTCCGCGCAGATTTTCGAGGCCGTGGGCTTTACCACCGAGTTTGTCGATACGTACTTTGCCGGTACCGTGAGCCGCGTGGGCGGTATGGGTGTCGAGGACGTCGAGCGCGAGCAGAATGAGCGCTACGACGCCGCGCTCGCCATCCTTAAGAGCCCGGCACCTGAGCAGCTGCCCACGCTGGGCCTGACCAAGTGGCGCCCGCTCGGCGGCGAGGATCACCTTATCGATCCGCAGACTGTCTACTTGCTGCAGACCGCCTGCCGTGAGGACAGCTACGACACCTTTAAGGAGTACAGCGCCCGCCTGCACCGCACCGGCCGCGCCGTGCGCCTGCGCGACCTGCTGGACTTTAACGACACCGGTCGCACCCCGGTGCCGCTCGACGAGGTCGAGCCCGCGCTCAACATCGTCCGCCGCTTTAACACCGGCGCCATGTCGTACGGCTCCATCAGCAAGGAAGCACACGAGTGCATGGCCATCGCCATGAACCGCCTGCATGGCCGCTCCAACTCCGGCGAGGGCGGCGAGGACCCGCGTCGCGAGACCCCGCTGGCCAACGGCGACTCCAAGAACTCCGCGATCAAGCAGGTGGCAAGCGCGCGCTTTGGCGTGACGAGCCGCTATCTGTGCAGCGCCTTCGAGATTCAGATTAAGATGGCCCAGGGCGCCAAGCCCGGCGAGGGCGGTCACTTGCCCGGCAAGAAGGTCTACCCCTGGATTGCCGAGGTCCGTCAGTCCACGCCCGGCATCGGCCTGATCTCGCCTCCGCCGCACCACGACATCTACTCCATCGAGGACCTGGCAGAGCTCATCTTCGACCTTAAGAACGCCAACCCCGGCGCGCGTGTGTCAGTCAAGCTGGTCAGCGAGGCCGGCGTCGGCACCATCGCCACCGGTGTTGCCAAGGGTGCTGCCGACAAGATCTTGATCAGTGGCCACAACGGCGGTTCTGGTGCCGCTGCTCGCGATTCCATCTGGCATGCGGGTCTGCCGCTGGAGCTCGGCCTTGCCGAGGCTCAGCAGACGCTGCTGCAAAACGGCCTGCGCTCGCGCGTGGTGCTCGAGGCCGACGGTAAGCTCATGGACGGCACCGACGTCGCCGTCGCCTGCCTGCTGGGTGCCGAGGAGTTTGGCTTTGCGACCATGCCGCTCATCTCCATGGGCTGCCTCATGCAGCGCGACTGCCAGCAGGACACCTGCCCGGCCGGCATCGCTACGCAGAACTGCCGCCTGCGCCACGGCTTCCGCGGCAAGCCCGAGCACGTTGAGCACTTTATGCTCTTTGTTGCCGAGCAGCTGCGCGAGGTCATGGCACGCCTGGGCTTCCGCACCATCGACGAGATGGTCGGCCATCCCGAGTGCCTGCGTCAGATCGAGGTGCCGGGCAACCGCAAGGCCAACCTGCTGGATCTGTCGCCCGTCCTGGCAAGCGCGACCTGCGAGTTCGGTGCCCACATTCCGGGTGCCGACGGCCGTCACTTCCTGCCCCAGATGGCTGCGGACAGCGAGCTCGACAAGACGCTCGACTCCACGCTGTTCGTGCCCTACACGGCCGATGCCCGTGCGCACCTGCGTCCGATTCGCTTCCGCGCCGATATTGCCAACGTCAACCGCTGCGTGGGCACCATCCTGGGCAACGCGGTGACCAAGGCACATCCCGAGGGCCTGCCCGCCGGCTCCATCACCATTGATTGCGATGGCTCGGCCGGTCAGAGCTTTGGCGCGTTCCTGCCGCGCGGCGTGACCCTCAACGTGTGCGGCGACGCCAACGACTACTTTGGCAAGGGTCTTTCGGGCGGCGAGGTTTCGGTACGCCCCAACCCGCATGCGACCTACAAGTTCGACGAGAACATCATTGTGGGCAACGTGGCGTTCTTTGGCGCCACGAGCGGACGCGGCTTTATCAACGGCCTGGCCGGCCAGCGCTTTGGCGTGCGTAACTCCGGCGCCACCGTGGTGGTCGAGGGCTGCGGCAACCACGGCTGCGAGTACATGACGGGTGGCCTGGCACTCATTCTGGGCGAGGTCGGTCAGAACTTCGCCGCCGGCATGACGGGCGGCGTGGCTTACGTCTTTGACCAGTACGGCACGCTTGATGCCCGCGTGAACCACGAGAGCGTTGAGCTCAAGGCCCCGACGGCCGACGAGCTGGCGCAGATCCGCGCGCTCATCCAGGAGCACGTTGACGCGACCCAGAGCCCGCGCGGCATTAAGCTGCTCTACAGCTTCGACTCGATGAGCAAGCACTTTGTGAAGGTCATCCCGACCGAGTACGAGCGCGTGTTGGCGATTGTCGCTGCCGCCGAGGGCGCGGGCAAGACGCATGCGCAGGCCGAGGAGCTGGCGTTTGACATCGTGACCGGTCGCGCCGACGCTGCCGATATTGCTCGCTTTGATGTGGCGGGCGGTGCTGCTGGCGCTGCGTCTGTGGCTGCCAGCTCTGTTGCTTCGACCAAGAAGGAGGCGTAAGTGCCATGGGTAAGCCCGGTGCTTTTCTTGATATCGATCGCGTGACCCACGAGCTTCGCCCCGTGGAGGAGCGCAGCCGCGATTTCGATCCGCTGTACGTGGAGCTCGACGATGACGCGCGCCGCGCCCAGGCGAGCCGTTGCATGATGTGCGGCGTGGCGTTTTGCCAGATGGGCGCGAGCTTTGGCAAGGCGCGTCCGAGCGGCTGCCCGCTGCACAACCTGATTCCCGAGTGGAACGAGCTGGTGTATCGCGGCCGCTGGGATGAGGCGGCCGAGCGCCTGTCGCTCACCTCGCCCATGCCCGAGTTCACGAGCCGCGTGTGCCCGGCACTGTGCGAGGCCGCGTGTAACCTGGGTTCGGTCGACGGTCAGCCCACGACGATTCACGACAACGAGCGTGCGATCAGCGACCATGAGTGGGCCAACGGCGGTCCGCGCCGCTTTGAGCCGGCGGGGGAGGGCGCGCCCACGGTTGCTGTGGTGGGCTCTGGCCCGGCTGGCCTGGTGGCCGCGTGGGAACTCGCTCGCCGCGGCGCCCGCGTGACGGTGTTTGAGCGTGACGACCGCCCGGGCGGCCTGCTCATGTACGGCATTCCCAACATGAAGCTCGAGAAGACCGTGGTCGAGCGTCGCGTGGCGCTCATGCGTGAGCTAGGCATTGTGTTTGAGCTGAATGCCGATGTAAGCGATCCTAAGGTTGCCGCCAAGCTCGACGACTTTGACGCCGTCGTGGTCGCTGCCGGCGCCCGTGCTCCGCGTGGTCTTTCGGCTGCGAACATCGACGCCCCGGGTGTGGTGTACGCCGTGGACTACCTGACGGCTTCGACGGTGTCGGTGCTCGACGGCGGTGCGCCTGCTGTTGATGCATGTGGGCTGGATGTCGTGGTCATTGGCGGTGGCGATACCGGTAACGATTGCGTGGGTACCGCGGTGCGCCAGGGCGCGCGTAGCGTTCGCCAGTTTGAGTTCTTGCCGGCGGCGCCCGATAAGCGCACGGCGAGTAACCCCTGGCCGCAGTGGCCCAACGTGAAGAAGACCGACTACGGCCAGCAGGAGGCCATCGCTGCCATGGGCGGCGAGATGCGTGCCTGGGGCGTGGATACGCTCGAGGTGCTGCTGGACAAGAAGGGTGCCGCTGCGGGCCTGCGCGTGGTCGATCTGGACTGGTCGGCTGGCAAGCCCGAGCGCATCACGGGGTCCGAGCACGAGGTGCCGGCGCAGCTGGTGCTCATCGCCTGCGGCTTTACCGGTCCCGAGCACGGCGTGTTCGATGCGGTGGGCGTGCCCGTTGCCACCGCAGGACGCCCGCTGCCCGTGATGGCCGCTGAGGGCTCGCATCTTGCGGCCCGCACGGACGGTGTCGCTGCCGATGCCGCGCCGGTGTATGTGGCCGGTGACGCCCGCAACGGCAGCTCGCTCGTGGTGAACGCCATGGCCGATGCCCTGGCCTGCGCCGCCGAAGTCGCCGAGGCGCTGGAGCTGTAAAATAGTCATTTAAGAACGTCCCCGATGACTGGTCATTGGGGACGTTCCTTTTTTGTCTAGTCGTTGGGGACACTCTTTGCAGGGCGCCTGTTCGTTTGTCGACGTGTGAGCGTTCATTCGTTGACGTTTGCGCCTGTGATGCTCTGCTGTTTCTGTGGTGGTGGCGGGCGTTTGGCTCAAAAGAGCGGGTTCGCTGTCTATGCCTACCTGCGGTTTCTTTGCGGTGCGCTCATTCGGTCAAGTGTGCCGTCAAGTGTTTGGTCAGTATCCGGTTTGCAGCCGGAGGCCCATTTTGCCCGTGCTGGCCACGGTCGTCTGCCCTCCTCGTAAGCTCAAATTGAGGTCCATCAGTTTGAGGAGGATGCCATGACTGACCATGTTTTTGACCGAGCGCAGCTGATTGAAGCCGTCGGTAACGATATTGCCGATATGGCTCACTTTTGGATGCTGCGGAAGTTTCAATTCCTAGAGCCGGCTCGTGAGCAGTTCGAGATTATTGTCGATCCGTGGCTCAGCTATTGCACTGAGCCCTCACAAAACGAAATTATGGCCTACAACATGGCGTTTACCGATTGGCTGTTGTTTGAGCGCCCCTATCGTCATGGTGCGACGCTGCTCGAACTGTATGTGGACGAGCCGCCGGCGTCAATTTCGCCCGCTGCGCTCGAGCGACTTAAGCAGGTGCGCGATACGCAGTACTTTTCGCGCTTTGGCATTTTGGACAAGGATCCTGCAACCGGCATGGTTACGCTGAAGGATACGCGCACCGACCGCCGTTTTGATGTCTACGATCCGCATATCGTGCAGAAAGAGCACTGGAGCGATGGCGCGATCGCGGTGCGTCTCGCGTGCGTGGACGATGTCTGGCTAACGGCGGGGCAGCTCTATCTGTACGACATTGCACGCCTGAGCGACACGGCAGTCGATGGACCGGGCGCCGTGCATCCGGAGGACCTACAGGACGGTTTTGACACCTCGTGCATCAGTTTCTTCTTGCGTCTGGTCCGCGACATCATGGGGGCACAGGGACGATACGTGAAGTCGCTCAATATTTACGAGCAGGAATGGGAGTAGGGAGTGGGGTTGGCGATGTGCCGCTGCCCCTGGCTTTGTCTCGATCTGTAACAACAAGGGACCGTTTTGCTCCGTAGCTGTTACAGATTGAGACGGAAGATTCGCATCCGTTGGATTATCTCGATCTGTAACATCTAGCGGCCAAAAACGGGTCTAATCGTTACAGATTGAGATTGAGGGTCGACCGTCGATACAAAATCTCAATCTGTAACAGTTAGAGGCCGAAAACCGGTCTACCTGTTACAGATTGAGACAAAGGATTGGTCTGCTGCCGAAAGATCTTGTTCTGTAACAACTGGTGGCTCAAAGACTGTCTTCTTGTTACAGATTGAGACGTTTGTCGCGGCGACGACGGCTGTAATAGTTCGTTTGTCAAATATGGTGGTGATGGAAGTGTCCAGTACCGTTCTCAAACATAAGCGTTCGACTCGCAGTACTATGGCACGAAACAAGATGCTCGCACGGCTCACGGAGGCGGCTGAGCAAGGCATGCTGCTTGCGACGCACGACAATGCCGAGCTCATGTGGCTGAGGCGCCATGTGGGAACCGATGATATCGCGGAGCCCGAGCCGCGCCTGTTTTGCTTTCAGCATGATTGGACTGCACAGACGCCGGCGGAGCGAGCGCTGCAGACTATCAAGGGGCTTGCGGATTTTCATCCTGATTGGGCGTTCTGGGGATACGATGCGGCGCTCGTGTGGGGCCTGGAGGTGCCGAATGATTTGCTCGGCCCGCGTTTTCTTGTTAAGACGGGCTGCTCGGTGGCGTTGAGCGGCGGGTGTAGGTTATTGCGTCCGCAGGCGGCGGGTGCACTTGAGCGCATCGACGGTGTGCGGGTGACGCCGTTTTGGCGCACGGTGGAGGATTGTCTGTTGCGCGCGCCGTTTTCGTATGGGCTGGCGATTGCCGATTCTGCCTTGCGGGCGAAGGGTTCGTCGCGCGATGAACTGTGTGAGCGGCTTCGCGCCGATTGCGATGGTCGGCGTGGGCATCGCAGGGCACAGGTGATCGCATCGTATGCGGACGGGCTGTCCGAAAACGGCGGCGAGTCTCGTTTTCGAGCTTTCTTTATTGCGTACGGCTTTCCGGCGCCGGAGCTGCAGGTGGAGTTTCATGACCCGCTTGATCCGAGCAACGTGTTTCGGGTCGATTATTTCTGGAGGCTCGAGAACGGGACGTGCGTCATCGGCGAGCTGGACGGGAAGGGGAAGTATACGCTGCAGGCCGGCGATGGCCGGAAGTCCGTCGACCCGTTTGTGGCGGAGCGCCAGCGAGAATCTCATCTGACAATGCTTGGGCACAAGGTGCTTCGGTTTACGTTCGATGAGCTCAAAGACCCGGGGAAGCTGGTCGAAAAGATGAGGCTGGCGGGGATTCCCCGGCAGCCAGAATTGGCCGAGGAGTGGAGGAGGCAGTGGTATGGGCGCTGAGGGAGTTTGTCTCGATCTGTAACGTCTTGGGGCTGTTTGGGCCAATAACTGTTACAGATTGAGACGGACAGGCGCAGCATCGACCGAATGTCTCGATTTGTAATATCTGGAGGCAATTCTGGTTCGTAACTGTTACAGATCGAGACGGAAGGTTGGCTGCCGATGAATTATCTCAATCTGTAACACCTGGCGGCTGAAAACCGGTTTACCTGTTACAGATCGAGACAAAGGGTTGGACCGCTGCCGAAAGATCTTGTTCTGTAACATCTGGAGGGCAAAACCCGGTATTCCTGTTACGGATCGAGATGTTTCGTGGTCGCGGTCACGGCTGGGGTGGAGCCGTA
>CABVBR010000063.1 GCA_902496645.1 uncultured Collinsella sp. | reverse complement strand
CAGTTTTACGACTGCCGAAAGCTATGCGTACAATGAATATACGCGACGGCCATACTGGACAAGGAGACCCGATGCCCTACCTTCTTTCTTGTGATATTCATACTCATACGCTATTCTCCGCGCATGCGTACTCAACCATTGAGAAGAACGTCTATTGGGCGGCAGAGCGCGGCCTTCAGGTGCTCGGTTCCGCCGATCATTTAAGCTCGATGGTTACGCCTTGCCCCAATGACCTGCGCAGTTTCCAGTTCTTTATTAACCAGGATATCTGGCCGCGCATTTGGAGCGGCGTGCTGGTGCTTCGCGGCGCCGAGGCCGATATCGTTTCGCTGGACGGCAGCTTGTTTGGCGAAGACATTCCCGTTTCGCTCGATCTTGCTGGCGGTTCGTATAGTCGTGAGCATTTGCTGTTCGATTTGGTGACGCGTAATTTGGATTATTTGGTGGCAAGCGTGCATAACTCGCAGTTTGCCGAAGGCGCGACGCTAGCCCAAACGACCCAGATGTACATCAATGCTCTGGAGCACCCCAAGGTGTTCATGCTGGGGCATACGGGGCGCTCGGGCGTGCCGTTCGATATCGATGAGGTGCTGCTGGCGGCCAAAGCCAAGCACAAGATCATTGAGATCAACAACCATAGTCTTGAGCACGGTACCGACACTGAGCATTGGGCCGTATGCCGCAAGATTGCCGAGCGCTGCGCCGAGCTGGGCGTGGGTATTGGTGTGTCGACCGATGCCCATATTGGTATGGCCATTGGCAAGCTCGAGCACGCCCGCAAGTTGCTCGACGAGATTCACTTCCCGCTGGACCTGATCGTGACGCGCGACCGCGAGACGCTGCTGCGCGAGATGGCGGCAGCCGGCGTATGCGACCTGCGCAAGGGGATGTAACGAGACTCATATGTCCAACGAAGGGGGGGCGGTCCAGACGGGCCGCCCCCCCCTTTCCTGTCCCAAAAATCTACCGGGGTGGATTAGCGGCGCTCGAGGACCGCGACGGTCTCGGTGTGGTCGGTATGAGGGAACATGTCGACCGGCGTGATCTTGAGCAGGCGATAGCCACCGTCGAGGAGCTGGTGTAGGTCACGCTCTTGGGTGACGGGATTGCAGCTGATATAGGAGATGCGGCGCGGCTTAAGTGCGCAGGCGGCCTCGAGGAACTCGGGGGTGGAACCGGCGCGCGGCGGGTCGATGGAAAGGACGTCGACGCGCTCGTTGTTGTCGGCGGCATCGAGAATATAGTCGGTCGCATCGTCGGCCATAAACCAAGCGCTGCGGGTGAGGCCGTTGAGCTCGGCGTTGCGACGTGCGTCGGCAATGCCCGCCGGGTTGCGCTCCACGCCAAGCAGCATAATGCCGATGCCCTTGTCCTGGGCGGCTTTGGCTGCGCACAGGCCGATAGTTCCGCTACCGCAATAGGCATCCATGAGTACGTCACCCTGCTGCAGATCCATACCGTCAATGGCGAGCTGATAGAGCAGTTCGGTTTGCTGCGGGTTGGTCTGATAAAACGCGGTGGGGGAGATATCGAAGTCGCAGCCGAGCAGCTGATCGCGCATGCACTCGGCACCATAGACGATACGAGTCTCCTCACCCAAGATGGCGTTACCGGGGCGACCGTTGATGTTCTGAGCGACGGTGACGATATGCGGATCGAGTGCGGCGACAGCCTCAAAGAACTCCTGCGCATGCGGTAAGTCACGCTGGGCGGTCACAAGGGTGACCATGATCTGGTCGGTGCGCCAGCCACAGCGAACGACGGCATAGCGAAGCAAACCAAGATGCTTGTCCTCATTAAAGGCGGGAATATGCAGACGTTCGGCCTCGCGCGCGATGCCGTTGAGAATTTGACGAGCGCCCGGCGCCTCGACAGGACACTCGGGTACGGCAACGATTCTGTGCGTGCCGCGCTCAAAGAAGCCGCAACGGACAGCACCCTCCTTACCAGGAGCAAAAGGAGTGGCGGCCTTATGGCGAAAACCACGCGGCGCAGGATACTTACCCGGATCGCCCAGGGTAACACCCATACCGCGAATAGGATCGACTGCGATACCCTCGCGCTCACAAAGCTCGGCAAACAGCTCCTCCATAGCAGCCTGCTTAGCAGCGAGCTGCTTTTTATAAGGACGATTAAGCGACGTGCACCCACCACAAGCTTTCATGATGGAACAAGGCGACTTGGGATCCACAGTTTTACGAGCAGGCTTGGCCGAGTCTTTGTGCAAGCGCTCAGTGCGAGCTACAGGTTTCTTGCCCCCGCCCTGACGAGCACCAGAACGCTTACCCTTTGCCTTGCCCTTGTTAGATTTACCCTTCGCATCCTTAGCCGACTTAGATTTCTTAGGAGCCTTTTTCTCCTCCGATCCCTCAGCCGCCTGGATTAAAGCACGCCGAGCCTTACGCTCAGCACGAGATTCTGCCATCAATAACCCCACTAATGTATGAATTAAAAGCCACAAGCATTGTACCGTGCATCTAAAGTGCTCGTTTGGAGGGGGGCTATTTCAGACCCCGAGCACGTTGTCTCCCGGAATGCCGGCGGCCGTCGCGGTATTTAATTTGTCGCGAGTTCCGCACGAACAGGAGAGCACTTAATGTGCTCTCCGTCGTGAGCAGGACTGTAGAGCAGCAAATTAAATACCGCGACGGCCGCCGGCATTCCGGGCGCGCCAACCTTGTGCTCCATCACGCTAAAGTGTATGATTCTGAACGTTACATGCCTCACTTTACTTAACTAAAGTGCTATCAAGGGGGATACCATGAATACCGATATATCTCGTCGTCAGTTTGTTGGTCTAGCTGGCTCGCTCGCCACGGTGCTCGGCCTTGGCCTGGTTGGCTGTGGCGGCGGAGCCGATAAGGGCTCCGCAGCTGGTTCTGCCGCAGCCAAGGACGTGAAGGGCGCTGCGGAGTCCAAGAAGCTCGTCGTGGGCTTTGACAAGTCCTATCCTCCGTATGGTTTTGTGGGCGACGACGGTGAGTACACCGGCTTTGACCTCGACCTTGCCAAGGCCGTTGCCGACAAGCAGGGCTGGGACGTCGACTACGAGGCCATCGACTGGGATGCCAAGGACACGCTGCTCAACTCGGGCGCCATCAACTGCATCTGGAACGGCTTTACCAAGGAGGGCCGCGAGGACGACTACACGTTCTCCGAGCCGTACATGCTCAACGAGCAGGTGCTGGTGGTCAAGAAAGACGCCGGCATCGAGAGCTGGGACGACCTTGCCGGTAAGACCGTGATTACCCAGACCGATTCCGCCGCTCAGGACGTGCTCGAGGGCGACCAGAAGGATCTGGCTGCGACGTTTGCCACGCTCGATACCATCGGCGAGTACAACACAGCGTTTATGCAGCTCGAAAGTGGCGCTGTCGATGCCGTTGCCTGCGACCTCTCGATCGCTCAGTATCAGCTTGCCGCCAAGCCCGATGTCTATACGCAGCTTGACGAGCCGCTGTCCAGCGAGCACTACGCCGTCGGCTTTAAGAAGGGCGACACCAAGTCTGCCGACGCCGTGACCGAGTCGCTCAAGGCGCTCTACGAGGACGGCACGGTCAAGGACCTCTGCGACAAGTACGAGAGCTATGGACTCTCTTTTGATAATTGGGTGCTTAAATAATGTCAATCCAAGTCATGATGCAGATGCTTGGCCAGGGTTTCCTGGTTAGCCTGCAGCTATTTGTGCTGACGCTGCTGGGGTCGATTCCGCTGGGAATTCCCGTGGCGTTTATGCGCATGAGCAAAATTGCGCCGCTGCGTTGGATTGCGCGCATCTACATTTCGGTCATGCGCGGCACGCCGCTCATGCTGCAGATGTTCGCCATCTACTTTGCCCCGTACTACGTGTTCGGCATTTCACTCACGCCGGATTCGAAGTGGACGGCGTGCGTCGTGGCGTTCATCATCAACTATGCCGGCTATTTTGCCGAGATCTATCGCTCGGGCCTGCAGTCTATTCCGCGTGGTCAATACGAGGCCGCCGAGGTACTGGGCTACTCGCGCGTGCAGACGTTTCTGTATATCGTGATGCCGCAGGTCGCCAAGCGCATTTTGCCGGCGATGGGCAACGAGATCATCACACTGGTCAAGGATACGTCACTGGCGTTTGCCATCGGCGTGGGCGAGATGTTCTCGACGGCCAAGGCGCTGGTCGCCTCGCAGGTGAGCATGGTGCCGTTTGCGATTGCGGCACTGATCTACTGGGTCTTTAACTTTGTGGTCGAGATGCTGTTGGGCGCTGCCGAAAAGAAGCTGGACTATTACCATGACTAATTCAGTGATGAAAATCGAAAGCGCCCGTAAGGCGTTTGGCGGCAATGAGGTGCTTAAGGATATCTCGCTCGAGGTAAAGCGTGGCGAGGTCGTGGCGATCATCGGTCCTTCGGGCGGCGGCAAGTCTACGCTGCTGCGCTGTGCCACGCTGCTCGAGACGCTCGACGGCGGCTCGCTCTCGTTTGGCGATCTTGCGGTCGCGACGGACGCGGGCTCAGGCGCGGTCTATGCGAAGGGCGATGTGCCCAAGCAGGCACGCTCGCGATTTGGCCTGGTGTTCCAGAACTACAATCTGTTCCCGCACTATACCGTGATGAAAAACATCACCGACGCGCCGATCCGCGTGCTCAAGCGCCCGCGCGAGCAAGCAGAGGCCCGTGCACACGAGCTGATTGCGCAGATGGGGCTGACGGGCAACGAGAACAAAGTGCCCTGCGAGCTTTCGGGCGGTCAGCAGCAGCGCGTGAGTATCGCCCGCGCCCTTGCGCTCGATCCGGAAATCTTGTTCTTTGACGAGCCGACCTCGGCGCTCGATCCCGAGCTGACGGCCGAGGTGCTGCGTGTCATCAAGGACCTCGCGGCGCAGAATATGACGATGGTGATCGTGACGCATGCGATGCAGTTCGCCCGCGACGTTGCCGACCGCGTGGTCTTTATGGATGGCGGCCGCATTGTCGAGGAGGGCCCTGCCGAGCAGGTGATCGACCATCCGCGCGAGCAGCGTACACGCGAGTTCTTGAGTCGTATCGAGGGATAGGCTCAGCTGTTAATTGAGGCGAAACCGCCGCAGGCCGTTTGGTCTGCGGCGGTTTTTTATTGGCCCCGGAGCGATTTCTCAAAAGCTCAAGTCTGCTCCCTCCTCTCGCCGCCCGTATCCATACGCGTGCCGAAAGGTATGCATGGACAGGCGGCTGCAAGGGTAGGGTGGTGGCATAGGACATTTGGAGGGTGAGTCGGCTCGGTTGCCGACCATGCTGCTCCCGGGACGGCACCGACCGCGAACTCTCCCCGTTGGCGTCGCGCAATGCGCGCGGCCCTGCAAGGAGGTCATCATGGGTGCTCCCAAGACCGGCAATGTAAGGAACGTGGTGCTCGTAGGCCAAGGCGGGGTGGGCAAGACTTCACTCGCCGAAGCCATGCTCCACCTTTCCGGCAAGACCGCCCGTCTGGGCGGCCACGACGGCACCAAGCCCACGCTCGACTATGACCCCGAAGAGGTCAAGCGTGCGTTTTCCATCTCGACGACCATCGCGCCGATCGACTGGAAGGGTGCTCGCATTAATGTCCTCGACGCCCCGTGCTATCCCGACTTTATCGGCGATGCCTTCGCGGCGATGAGCGTTTGCGAGACGGCGCTGTTTGTGGTCGACGCCGAGGCCGGCCCGCAACCGACGACCGTCAAGCTTTGGTATGCGGCCGAGGACCTTCGCCTGGCGCGCGCGGTGTTCGTGAACCGCCTGTCGCGTCCCGAGGCCAGTTTTGCGACCACCATGGAGCTGCTGCAGGAGCGCTTCGGCACGCGTCTGGGCGCCGTAACCCTTCCCTGGGGCGAGGGCGAGGACTTTGACGGCATCATCGACCTGGTGCGCATGAAGGCGCGCCACTGCAACGGCGCTGAGGCCGTTGAGTCGGAGATTCCCGATGAGTATCGTGCCCAGGCCGAGGAGGCCCACGACCACCTGTGCGAACTGGTGGCCGAGGCCGACGACGAGCTGATGATGAAGTACCTGGAAGGCGAGGAGACGCTGACGCAGGAGGAGCTTGAGGGCTTGTTGTCCAAGGCGATCGCCGAGCGCATCTTTGTGCCGGTCTTTGCGGGCGATTGCATTAAGGAGCAGGGCGTCAACTCGCTGATGGACGACATCGCCACGTACTTCCCGGCGCCGACCGACTACGGCGAGATGCCGCTCATCGACGGCGATTCGCTCAAGATCTCGAGCGATGACGGCCGTCCGGTGGCGTTTGTGTTTAAGACGCTGGCAGATCCGCAGCAGGGTCGTATCAGCTTTATCAAGGTGCTGACGGGTACGCTTGAGCCGGGCCTTGAGCTCATCAACGCCCGCACGCGCAAGAGCGACCGTCTGGCTCACCTGTATGTGATGTGCGGCCGCGATATGACCGAGGTCGGTCACGCCTATGCCGGCGATATTATCGTGGCGCCCAAGCTGGCTGCCGAGACGGGCGACACGCTCTCCATTACCGGTAAGGTCGAGGCGGCGGCGTTCAAGTTCCCCAACTCGCAGTACCGCATCGCCATCGAGGCCGAGAACCGCGGTGACGAAGAGAAGCTCTATACGTTTATCGAAAAGGCATGCAAGGCCGACCCGACCATGAGCATCGACCGCGACGAGGAGACGGGCCAGACCATCATTTCCGCCGTGGGCGAGGCGCAGGTTTCGGTGCTGCTCAACCGCCTGGAGGACCGCACCAAGGTCGCGGCCAAGAGCGTGCCGATCCGCATTCCGTATCGCGAGACCATTCGCCGCACGGCGAGTGCCCAGGGTCGCCACAAGAAGCAGACCGGTGGTGCCGGCCAGTATGGCGACTGCTGGCTGCGCGTGGAGCCGCTCATTGGGCCCGACGGCACGAGCGACGGCTATGAGTTTGTGGACGAGGTCGTGGGCGGCCGCATTCCGCGTTCGCTCATCCCCGCCGTGGACAAGGGCGTCCAGGAGACCATGAAGGACGGCATTATCGCCGGTTATCCGCTCACTGGCATTCGCGTCGCGGTGTACGACGGCTCGTATCACAGCGTCGACTCCAACGAGATGGCGTTCCGCGCGGCGGCTCGCATTGGCCTGCGCAAGGCGTGCGCCGATGCCGACCCAGTGGTGCTGGAGCCCATCGAGGAGATCACCGTGACCATTCCCGAGAGCTATGCCGGCGCCGTGATGGGCGATATCTCGGCCTCGCGTGGTCGCGTGACGGGCATGGAGACCGATGAGCGCGGCGACACCGTGGTCATCGCCCAGGCTCCGCTCGCCGAGCTGACGGATTACTCGACGCGCCTGCGCTCCATCACGCGCGGCACGGGCGACTTTACCATGAAGCCCGCCGGCTACGAGCAGGTTCCCTATGACGTTCAGGCCAAGCTGGTCGAGCGCTATGAGGAGGGCCGCGCTAAGTAGCGTGTGGTCTTGCCCGGAGTATAGGTGCTGACGAATGGGCCGCCCTGGGTAACCGGGGCGGCCCTTTTTGATCTGCATGCGACGGAGGAAAACGGATCATTTTTTTGGGCTCTTCGGGGGTTTGTGTGGGCTGGCGGCCCGGTAAAAACATGCGCCTAGCAGCGGCGGCGCGCCTCGCGTATCGTTGTTTTCCGACCAAAGAAAATAATTGACGCGCGAAAGGTGCGCCGCCATGCTGAACAGTCTACTCAAAAGGGCGCTCGGTCTCGAGCGCACCGTCGTCGAGGGAGTGAGAATCGAGGGCGATTCCATAATCGTCTCCGTCAGGCCCAGGAGGGCCGCGCCGAGGTGCCCGGTGTGCGGCCGGCGCTGCGCCGCCTACGACAGGCTCCGGACCAGGCGCTGGAGGGCCCCCGACCTGGGCTCGAGCCGCTGCTACCTCGAGCACGCCCCCGTCAGGGCCCGCTGCCCGGAGCACGGCGTGCGCACGGCGCCCGTCCCCTGGGCGAGGTGCGCCTCGAGCAGGTTCGCCTCGGCGTTCGAGGACTGGGTCGCGTGGCTCGCGCTGCACATGTGCCGCAGCGCCCTGTCCGAGCTCGCCCGCGTCGACTGGCACACCGTGGGCGGCATCTGCGCGCGCGTCGAGGCGTCGCTGGAGGCGGCCGACGGCCGCGGCAGGCTCGACGGGCTGCACCGGATCGGCGTGGACGAGACGAGCTACAAGATGTTAGCGTCAATCTATTTTTCACCAGTTTCGCCAAACAGGCGCGCCGTTCGCGCAAAGGCGGTTTCACCGGTTGCGCTAACGTATTTTCACCGATTCCGGTTACGGCTTGACGGGCCCGTCCCTCGGCAGGTCCTTCAGCCTGTAGGACCTTCCGGTTATCTTGACCAGGTGGCAGTGGTGGCACACCCTGTCCGCGATCGCGCTCGCCGCCACGTCGTCCCCGAACACCCTGCCCCAGCCGCTGATCCCCACGTTGGTGGTGATGATCGTCGAGCGCTGCTCGTAGCGCGTCGATATCAGCTGGAACAGCAGGTCCGCGCCCGCGCTGCCGACGTCGAGGTAGCCGAGCTCGTCGATGATCAGCAGCCTCGAGTGGGCGTAGTACTTGAGCCTCTTCTTGAGGATGCCGCGCGACGAGGCGTCCTCCAGGTCCTCGACGAGCCGTGCGCAGTCCACGAACCTGACCTCGCGCCCCGCCCTGACCGCCTCGATGCCCAGCGCGACGGCGAGGTGCGTCTTGCCCACGCCGGGGCTTCCCACGAACAGGACGTTCTCGGCCCGCTCCACGAACCTGAGGGTCGCGAGCTCCTCGATCTCTGCGCGCGGGACCGACGGCTGGAAGTCCCAGTCGAAGTCCGCCAGCCCCTTGACGTAGGGGAACCCCGACGATCGTATGCGCTGGTTGGTGATCCTGACCTCCCGGGCGGCGACCTCGACGCGCGTCATCTCCTCGAGGGCGGAGGCGAAGCCCCGCTCGCCCGCGGCGACCATCCTCACGTAGTCGGGCAGGGACGCCGCCATCTCGTGCAGCCCGAGCGCGGAGAGGTTCGCCTGCGCCCTGATCGAGGGGCTGCCCTCCGCGACGGCGCCCATCACGCCCCTCCGAGCGAGTCGAGCAGCGCGAGGTTGGCGCGCGCGGCCTCGGCGATGTCCGCGTCGGCCAGGCCCCGCTTCCCCTCGAGGGCCTGCTCGTAGTGGTCGGGGTCGTAGTTGATGGGCCTCGACGGCCCGGACGCGGCGTCGTGGACGGCGACCTCCTCGCCGGCCATCCTCACCACGACCTGGCCGCCGGGCATCGCCACGACGCTCACGCGCCGGCCGATGCAGCGCCTGGGCACGGACCACTCCCTGCCGGCGGCCCTGACGAGCATGGTCGGCGGGACGGTCTGGACGCTCACGTCGCCCACCATCGACTCGAGGAGCCGGAGGTTCCCGATGGGCCGCAGGCTCTCCTTCTCCCGCATGAACAGCGCGTCGGGCGGCAGGCCGGTGGTGCGGTTCGGCTCCGAGTTGGCCTGGGCCTCGACCCGGGTCACCGCCTCGGCGAGGCCGCTCCACCCGGTGAACTCGCCGCCGTAGGCGAGCAGGCGGTTCAGGAAGCGGTTGGCCGACTCGTCCTTGCCCTTGGTCTGCGGCGAGCGCGGCGCGCAGAGCCTGAGCTCGAAGCCGGCCTCCCGCGCGAACCGCCACGCCCTCTCCTGCCTGGTCCTCTTGCGGCCCGAGACGGTCACCAGGCACGACATGTTGTCCGTGATGCACTCCTCCGGGACGCCGCCGAGGCGGGTGAAGGTGGCGAGCAGACAGGACAGCAGGTCGTCGAGCGTGCGGCTCCTGACCGGTATGAAGCGGTGCTTCCGGGAGTAGCCGAGCGTCGCGGTGAACACGCTGAACTCGAAGAGCTCGCCCTCCGAGTCGACGAGCCTCATGCCCTCCTTCCAGTCGAACTGCAGCTGCCTTCCCGGGGGCGTCTCGAACCGCGGGTGCGGCTCGCGGCCGCCCACACCCCCGAAGGGCACGTCGCGCGCCCGGCACCACGCGGTGAAGGCGCCGTACCCGGGCAGCCCCTCCCCGCGGCCCTCGCGCAGGAACGCGTAGACGGCCATTTTGGTCATCCCGGGCAGCTGGGCCTTCGCGCGGATCACCTCCTCGAGCGGGTCGAAGGCGCTGCCCCTCGCGGACCTCCCGTCGGCGGCGGCCTCGCCCTCCCGCCAGTACTTGGCGACCGTGTGCCGGTCCATGCCGTGCCTCCTCGCGATCTCGCTGAAGTTCGGCTTCGCGCCGGACCCCCTGTAGACGTTCAGCTCTCCCATTACGTTTCGCTCCATATCCCGCTCCTCCCGGGTCGGATACCCGATCGGAGCATAGTTCCGTTAGCGCAGTTGGTGAAAGTACGTTAGCGGGGTCGGCGAAAGCGCGTTAGCGCATTCGGCGAGATGCGTTTGCGAAAGTGGTTAATTTTAGATTAGCGCTAACAACCGACAACGGAGCGGAGTTCTCCGACGAGGGCGCGATCGCGGCGCTCCTCGGCGAGGGGCCCGGCGAGACGAGGCTGTTCTACTGCGACCCCAGGCGCAGCGACCAGAAGGGCGCCTGCGAGCGAAACCACGTCGAGATCAGGAAGCTGCTGCCCAAGGGCGCGGGCCTCAGGTTCGACCGGCTCGCCCCGGCGGACCTGGCGCTGGCCATGTCGCA